>JAEZLX010000221.1 GCA_023415035.1 Pseudomonadota bacterium
CGGCCGATGCGGAAGCGCACGTAGCCCTGGGCCTGCATCTCGGTGAACAGTTCGAGGAATTCGCCCTTGCGCTCGCGCGCCACCGGCGCCAGGATCATCAGCCGCGTGCCCTCCGGCAGGGCCAGCACGGTATCGACCATCTGCGCCACGCTCTGGGCGGCCAGCGGCAGGTCGTGCTCGGGGCAGTAGGGCGTGCCGGCGCGGGCATACAGCAGGCGCAGGTAGTCGTGGATCTCGGTCACGGTGCCCACGGTGGAGCGCGGGTTGTGGCTGGTGGCCTTCTGCTCGATGGCGATCGCGGGCGAGAGGCCTTCGATCAGGTCCACGTCCGGCTTGTCCATCAGCTGCAGGAACTGGCGCGCGTAGGCGCTCAGGCTTTCCACGTAGCGCCGCTGGCCCTCGGCGTACAGCGTGTCGAACGCGAGGCTGGATTTGCCCGAGCCCGACAGGCCGGTGATCACCACCAGCGCGTTCTTGGGCAGGTCCAGGTCGATGTTCTTGAGGTTGTGCGTGCGCGCGCCGCGCACCGCGAGGGTGGCGCTGGCGGGGATGGCGGAGGAGGGCGTCGATGCGGGGTTCTTCAAGGCAGTCTCGGCGGGTCGCTGGCCTTCCGTGCGGCTGGCGGTAGGCAACCTGCCATGATAAGCCGCCCCGTCTGTCCGGGGGGTGGCCGATAAAATGCCCGCACATGCAGCACGTCCCGCATGTGCTCCGCGCCAGCGGCGCGTTCATCCACTTTCCCCGCATCTTTCATGAGCGCCACACTGTCCTGGACCGAAGCGGTCATCCTGGGCCTCGTCCAGGGTCTGACCGAATTCCTGCCGGTCTCCTCCAGCGCCCACCTGCGCATCATCGGCCCGCTGCTGCCCTCGGGCGGCGACCCGGGCGCGGCCTTCACGGCTATCACGCAGATCGGTACCGAGGCGGCCGTGCTGCTGTATTTCCGCCATGACATCTGGCGCATTTTCACGGCCTGGCTGCGCTCGCTGGCCTCGCCAGGCCATCAGACGCCCGACAGCCGCATGGGCTGGCTGATCATCATCGGCACGCTCCCCATCGCCGTGCTGGGGCTGGTGTTCAAGGACGCCATCGAGACCTCGCTGCGGCACCTGGTCATCACGGCCACGATGCTGATCGTGTTCGCGCTGATCCTGGCGGTCGCAGACCGCCGTGGCCGCAAGGCGCGGACGCTGTCGGAGCTGGGCTGGGGGCACGGCCTGCTGTTCGGCTTCGCGCAGGCGATGGCGCTGATCCCCGGGGTCTCGCGCTCGGGCGGCACCATCACCGCCGGGCTGCTCATGGGCTACACCCGCGAGGCGGCAGCGCGCTACTCGTTCCTGCTGGCGATTCCGGCGGTGCTGGCCTCGGGCTTCTATCAGCTGTGGCGCAGCTGGGGAGCGGACAATGCCCCTCCGGTGGGGCCTACCGCGCTGGCCACGCTGGTGGCCTTCGGCGTGGGCTATGCGGTCATCGTGTGGTTCCTGCGGCTGGTGTCCACGCGCGGCTACATGCCGTTCGTGATCTACCGCATCGCGCTGGGCGCCGTGGTGCTGGCCCTGCTGGCGGCCGGCATTCTGACGCCGGTCTGACGGCACGCCCGTCGGTGCCCGACAATACACACTTTTGTGTCGTTTCCGTTCCTGGCGCCTGGCCTCTTGTGGAGGCCTGCCGCCGGACCTGAGCATGCCGTCTTCCCCCGTTCCGCATTCCGAATCCCCGTTGCCGGGCTCGCGCATGACGCCGCAGGAGCGCAAGGCCAGCGCCTCGCTGGCGCTGGTGTTCGCGCTGCGCATGCTGGGCCTGTTCATCGTGCTGCCCGTGTTCGCGCTGGAGGCATCGCGCCTGCCCGGTGGCGATGATGCGGCGCGCGTCGGCTTCGCGATGGGCCTGTACGGCCTGACGCAGGCCTTTTTGCAAATGCCCTTCGGCCTAGCATCCGACCGTTTCGGGCGCAAGCCGGTCATCCTGGCCGGTCTGGCCGTTTTCGCGCTGGGCAGCGCGATCGCCGCCTGGGCGCCCGACCTCACCTGGCTGGCCTTGGGGCGGGCGTTGCAGGGCGCCGGTGCGGTGTCGGCGGCTGTCACCGCCTTCCTCGCCGACGTGACCCGTGACGCGGTCCGCACCAAGGCGATGGCCGTGGTGGGGGCCAGCATCGGGCTGATGTTCGCGCTCTCGCTGGTGCTCTCACCGCTGCTGGCGGGGTGGATCGGTCTTTCGGGCATCTTTGCGCTGACGGCCCTGCTGGCGCTGCTGGGCATGGCTGTGGTGATCTGGGTGGCGCCGCCCGAGCCGCGCGAGCACCGGCGCGATCCGGTGACGGCGCGCGGCCTGCTCGACGTGCTGGGCCATGCCGGGCTGTTGCGCCTGAACCTCGGCGTTTTCGTGCTGCATGCGGTGCAGCTGGCCATGTGGATGGCGGTGCCGGCCATGCTGGTCGACGCCGGACTGGCCAAGGCCGGTCACTGGCAGGTCTATCTGCCGGCGGTGGTGGCTTCCCTGCTGCTCATGGGCGGCGTGCTGTTCCCGCTGGAGCGCAAGGGGCACCTGCGCGCGGCCTTTCTGACCGCCATTGCCCTGATCGTCGCCGTGCAGCTGGGGCTGTGGCTGCTGACTGGCCGGCAGCCCGGGCTGTGGGCGCTGGGGGTGATGCTGTTCGTGTTCTTCGTCGGCTTCAACACGCTGGAGGCCACGCAGCCGAGCCTGGTGTCGCGCCTGGCACCGCCGCACCTGCGCGGTGCGGCCCTGGGCCTGTACAACACCCTGCAGTCGGTGGGCTTCTTCGTGGGCGGCGCCGTCGGCGGCTGGCTGGTGCGCGCCCAGGGGGCGAGCGGGCTGTTCATGGCCTGCGCGGCGCTGACGCTGCTGTGGCTGGTCGTGGCCTGGCCGATGCAGGCCCCCGTGGCCGTGCCCCGCACGGCGCTGCGCCACGACTGAGGGCGCCGCTCAGCCCTGGCCGGAAGGCGGCGGTGGCGCCGGCGTGCGCAGGTGCGGGGGCAGGCGGCGCAGCATCATCCCGGACAGCGTGCCGTACAGCGGCCGGCTGATCATGCGCGAGATCAGGCTGGCCAGCATGGCCGAGGCCATCAGGCTCAGCACCATGGGGCGACCGTCGATCATTTCCATCACGATGATGAACGAGGTCAGCGGCGCCTGCGTGGTCGCGGCCAGGAAGCTGGCCATGCCCACGGCGATCAGGCTGGGGGCGAGCGCACTCAGGTTGTGACCGGCCACGAGCTGGGCCACGTCGTGCCCCACGCCGGCACCGATGGACAGCGAGGGCGCGAAGATGCCGCCGGGCACGCCGCTCCAGCTCGTGATCCAGGTGGCCATGAACTTGAGCAGCACATACAGGCGCGAGACATCGCTTTCGCCGGCGAGCATGTGGCGCACCTCCTGCTCGCCGGCGCCGAAAGTGGCGCCACCCGAGGCCAGGCCGATCGCGGCCACCGCCAGCCCGCACAGGGCGGCAAAGCGCACCGGGGCGCGCCGGCGCAGGGCACTGAAGCGGTCGGGCATGCCGGCGGTCGATGCGGCCAGCAGGCGGGCGAACAGGCCGCCCAGCACGCCGCAGACCACCGCGACCAGAATGCCGGGCAGCAGCGAGGCCCAGTTCAGCGGCGGCACGCTGATCGAGCCGAAATAGGTCAGGTTGCCGAACGCCGAGGTGCCGACCAGGCCGGCCAGCACGATGGCGGCGATGATCAGGCCGTTGTTGCGCGCCTCCAGCCGGTTGGACAACTCCTCGATGGCGAACACGACGCCCGCCAGCGGCGCGTTGAAGGCCGCGGCAATGCCCGCCGCACCGCCGGCCACCAGCAGGGCGCGGTCGTTCATGGCCGAGCCGGGGCGCAGCCAGCGCCGCGCGTTGTGCATGACGCCGGCACCCACCTGCACCGACGGCCCCTCGCGTCCGGCGGAAAGACCACCCAGGAAAGCCATTGCCCCCAGTACCATTTTGGCCGCCGTCAGCTTCAGCGACACGAACCGGTGCCGGCTGTCGGCCGGCAGGGCCGGGTCCAGCGCGGTGATGACCTGCGGGATGCCCGAGCCGGCGGCGCCCGGCGCGAAGCGGCGCGTGGCCCAGACGACAAAGGCGGTGACCAGCGGCGTCCAGACCAGCACGGCCCAGGGTGCGGTGCCATGCAGCCACTCGAACCATTCGAAGGCCGTGTGGGTCATCAGCGTGAACATGACGACGCACAGCCCGGCGGCGGCGGCGTAGGCGAGCACGATGCTGCGGTCGAGCCAGGCGCGGCCGTCGGACAGCTCGTCCTGCAGGTGGCGGAGGAAATCGGGGTCTCGGGACATGGATGGCGTGATTACGCTAATTGTGGCACTCCCCTTGGGCCGGACAGGCGCATCGGGCACAATCGGTCTGATCGGTTCGGCCTCGTCCGCCGCAGCACCCGCTTATCTCGATACACCAGCAAGGAACCATTCATGGCATCCGTCAACAAAGTCATTCTCGTCGGCAACTGCGGCCGCGACCCTGAAATCCGCTACCTGCCCTCGGGCCAGGCCGTGGCCAACGTGAGCGTTGCCACCACCAGCCGGCGCAAGGACCGCAACTCCGGCGAAATGGTCGAGGACACGCAGTGGCACCGCGTCACGTTCTACGACCGCCTGGCCGAGATCGCCGGCGAATACCTCAAGAAGGGCCGCCCGGTGTACGTCGAAGGCCGCCTGAAGTATGGCAAGTACACCGACCAGTCCGGCGTCGAAAAGAACACCGTCGACATCATCGCCACCGAAATGCAGCTGCTGGGCGGCCGCGATGGTGGCAGCGATGAAGGTGGAGGCGGTTTCAGCCGCCC
>JAEZLX010000074.1 GCA_023415035.1 Pseudomonadota bacterium
ACCCGCACGCCGGGATGGCGGTCGGTGAACTCGCGGATGAGTGGCGGCAGCAGCAGCGCGCACTGGGCGGTTGGCGCCGCCACGGTGATGCGGCCGCGCACCAGGCCATGCATGTCGCGCGCGTTGCGCACCAGACGGTCCCAGTCGTTGACCAGCCGCATGGCTTCGGGCAGCAGGGCCATGCCCGCTTCGGACAGATGGCACTGGCGCGTGTGGCGGTCGAACAGGCGCACGCCGAGCGCGGTTTCCAGCCGGCCGATCGCCGCGCTGAGCACCGATTGCGAGATGCCCAGGCGCTCGGCCGCGCGCGTGAAATGCCCCGTCTCGGCCACGACGGTGAACACGCGCAGCTCGCGCAGATGGTCTTTCATGGGGCTGTTTGATTAGTCTGATTTTCAGATAAATATATAGGATTTTCCTGATTTTCATCAGGTCACGTGCGCCTAATCTTCAAGGTCAGGAAAACCTCATCGAGACCATGTCCGCCCACGAACCTTTTCTCTTCAATGCCTGGTACCCGGCCGCGGAATCGGCCGATGTCGGCCGATGTCGGCCGGCAGCTTTGCACCCGGACCCTGCTCGAACAGCGGCTGGTGCTCTACCGCACCGAAGCCGGTGAGCCGGTGGCCCTGCGCGACCGTTGCCCGCACCGCTTCGCCCCCCTGTCGCTGGGGCAACTGCACGGTGACACCGTGGCCTGCCCCTACCACGGCATGCGCTTCGGCCCCGACGGGCGCTGCACGCGGATTCCGGGCCAGGCACGCGTCCCCGAGGCGGCGCGGACCGACTGCTTCCCGGTGATCGAGGCCTATGGCCTGGTCTTTGTCTGGATGGGCGATCCGGCCCTGGCCGATCCGGCCAGGCTCGTGTCGATCCCGCAGTACGGACAGCCTGGCTGGGCCGTCTCGCGCGGCTACAGCCTGTTCAAGGCACGCTGGCTGAACCTGGCCGACAACTTCGTCGATCCGGCGCACACCAGCTTTGTGCACACGCGCACCATCGGCAACAGCGCCGGTGATGACGTGCCCGTGAGCGTCAGCGAGGAAGGCGACACCATCATCTGCGGCCGCTGGATCGACGGCGCCCCGGCCGTGCCTGTGGTGCGGCGTTACACGCATCTGGACGGGCCGGTGGATCGCTGGCAGGTCTACCACTTCCAGATCCCGACGGTGACCTGGGTGGACTTCGGCGCCTTCGAGGCGGGACGGCCGCACACCGAGGAGGAGAAAGCCACGGCACCCTACCGCGTGCTCTCCTACGGCTTCATCGCGCCGGCCACGCGGCAGAGCACGCACTACTTCTCGTTCCAGCTGCGCAACTTCGCGGTGGACGACGAGGCCACGACACGCGAGTTCGCGTCACTCTACGAGCTCACCTTCGAGGAGGACAAGGTGCTGCTGGAAGCCATCGAAGAGGTGGAAAGCGCGTCGCCAGGTGTTGCGCCGCTGCGGATTGCCTCCGATGCCGGCGTGGTGCGCATGCGCCGGCGCCTGGCGGAAATGATGGCGCAGGAAAGATCCGCGGCGACCGGCGGCACGGCCTGTACCGGCCGCTGAACGGACGGACCGGACGCTCACGCGCCGCGACGTCACAGGCTATCCGGGCTGTCGCTGCGGGTGGTGGCCAGCATCCGCAGCAGGGCACGGTTGGCCATCTCTAGGCTGGTATCGTGGCCCTCGCAGACCTGGGACAGCAGATGGAGCTGCCCGGGCTTGCCTTGCGCCGTGGACAGCTCCAGCAGGGGCCAATAGGGCCCGGACTGGCGCAACAGGGCATCGCGCACGCGATCCGACAGCGGCAGTTCATCCAGCAGGTCGGCCAGGGTACGACCGAGCAGGCGATCGAGTCCGGCAAGGATCGCCGTGAGGAAGACTTCGGCGCGCAGGTTGTCTTCCGACCCCGGATCGAGCAGGTGCTGCGCCAGACGCGCGCGCATCACCATCTCCTGGCGCACCGGGTGGAGGTCGGCGTCGCTGTCCGCCCGGCCCTCCTCGTCCGACAGCCATTGCTCCAGCGCGGTGAAGCCCAGCATCATGAGGGCGTGCCGCAGCGAGTCAACCTCCCTGCGGCCGCCCCTGTTCACGTGCACCAGCAGGCGATGGATCATGACCGGGTCCTGGCGGACCTGGCGCTCGATCCGCTCCAGCGGCACATCCCTGGCCGCCAGTTCCCGGATCACCCGGATGGCGCGCCGGTCACACGAACGCAGCGCGGAAGCGGAAGACGTCAGCGTGTCGTCCACCGGCCAGCCAGCCAGACCGGCGACGCCTGCCAGGTCCAGTAACTGATCGGCCAGCGCGCGGCTGGGAATCCCCTCGCAGATGAACCCGGGCTTCAGACGCCCATCACCCATGCCGTGGATCGCGCGCTCGGTGTCTTGAGGCCCCAGACAGAGCAGATCGGTGGTGTCCACCGGCACGGCCGCCTGGCCGGCCGGCTCGGCCGCGCTGATGCGCCGCACCAGCCTGTGTCCCTGATGTGCGGCCTTGGCCAGGCGTGATGCGCCCTCGGACGACGCGAAAAGACTGGCGGGAACCTCCAGCATCGTGTTGGGCAGGGGCGGCAGTTGCAGGGCCTGCTCCAGCAGCTCCAGCGAACGCGGCGCGATGATCAGGGGCGGCGCGGCGACAGGCCAGTCGTTTCCCAGCACTCGCATCAGGTGCTCGGCGCTGACGGCCTCGCGCTGCAGCGTGAGCACATGCAGACGCAGCGCCATGATCTGCCGCGCACGCCCCCAGACGCACTGATATCCCAGCGCGATGCTGTCGAGGACGGTGGACGTGGAGACCGCCATGGCGCTTCAGCGCTTCGCTCAGATCACCTTGAACAGCGACAGCTGCTGCACCTGCGCGTATGCCTTCAATGCCGCCTCCAGACCGGTTTGCTTGAGCTGGAAGTCCGAGATGCCGCGCACAAGGTCCATGTCCTCTAGGCGGGAGATCTCAATTTCGTGGTCGGACGAGCGGCCCTTGAGCAGGGACTCCAGCGAGTCCGCACGGTTGAGCCACTCGCCGGCCTGGCCACGCGCCAGCAGCACGCGGTCCAGTCCCGCGTCGAGCTCCGACATGGCGCGCGCCATGTCGTGCAGGCGTACGGCGTTGTCGCTGGTGCGCACGGCGTCGATCGCATCCTGCACAACCTGGAACAGGTCGGTGTTGCCGTTGGCAGGCGCGATGGCAAGGCGGTCGCCATTGGCTGGCTGCCCGCTCACCGTGAGGCTGATGCCGCCGAAGGCAATGGACTTGCCGCTCTCGTAGGGCTGGTTCTGCTGCCCCGGCACGGGATTGTTGGACCCGTCGAGCACCGTGTAGGTAGTGACGCCGCCCGACACGGCAAACACGATCGCGTAATCGCTGCCGGCCGCCCATGCGGATGGATCCGTCACCTGCCCCACGTCACTGCGAACGCTGCCGCTGTTGCCGGCTCCTAGATCCACCGTGAAGGCGCCATTGCCCGTGGGCACACGCATCCAGATGGAATATCCATCAAGCGCCTGCGGCAGCGAGGTATCACCAGCGGCAGCCTGGCCCCGCTGGCTCTCGAACGTGACGCCGGTGGGCGCGCCATACTGGTCGACAAAGGGGCTCGTCGAGCCGCCGAGACCGCCGAACAGCGCACGACCGGCGTTGTTGCCCAGATTGGCCACCCCGAGCAGGCGCTCACGCAGGCTTTCGAGCTGGCGCGCGATGTCTTCCCGCTCGTTGGGGCCGTAGCTGGCGTTGCCGGCCGAAACCAGCAGGGTGCGGATGTCCTGGATGATTTCGCTGGCATCGCCCAGCGCGCTTTCGGCCTGTTCCAGGCTGGTACGCGAAGCGCTGAGCGCACGCAGGTCCGCCTCGGTGCGTGCCATGCGGTTGCGCGCCGTTTCGGACAGGGTGGCCGAGACCGGATCGTCGCTGGGCTTTTGCACACGTTTGCCGGTGGACAGCTGTGTCTGGAGTCGGGACAGGTCGCTCTGGCGCGTCTGCAGGCTCTCGATGGTGCGCTGGTAGCTGTTGGCGGTGGATATGCGCATGAATGTCTCCTGGCGGCCGGTCAGCCATTGACGGATTGCAGCAGGCTGTCGAACAGGCCCTGTGCGACCTGCAGGTACTTGGCGGCGGCCTGGTAGGACTGCTGGTATTGCAGCAGCAAGGCCGCCTCTTCGTCGAGGTTGACGCCTGACACGTTGGCACGGGCGCTTTCTGCGATGGTCGCCACCTGCGACGAGAAGGCGGCCGAGAACTGCGCGCTTTGCACGCGGGTTCCGATGTCGGAAAACAGCGTGACGTAACCGTCGGACAATGGCACGCCCTCGAAGGTCGCGGCGTCGCGCAGGGCCAGCATGGCCGATGCGTTGCCGGTGTTCTGCGGGTGGCTTCCCGCTACCGGCGCCGACACCGTGAAGCTGTCGCCGGGGGTCGGCGTGCCACGCAAGGTCAGGCTCCAGCCGTTGTGGACGATGGGCTGTCCGGGCACGAAGGTCCGGGGCGTGCCGCCGTCGATGCTGTAGCTGCCGTTGGCGAGAAACTCGATGGTCACGCTGGCGCCCAGATTGGGGTCCGCTTCGACCGCGTACAGGCTTTCGATGGACAGGCTCGCGGAGTTGCCCGTATCCGGGGTCACCATCACAGGGCTGCCGGCCGCCAGGCGGTCTGGCGAAGTGAGGGCCACCTGCAGGTCGCGCGCGGCGCGCTCGAACGGCTTGAATCTGAACACATCGCCGGTCGCGGCTACGCCGCCGTCGATAGCGAAGCTCAGGCCATCGGCTTCGATGGGCCAGGACACGGGCGAGCTGAACTGGCTGACTTTGCCGTCGGACAGGCGAACCAGCGACACGCCGCCGGCCTCGACACGCAACTCATAATCCGACGCCATCAGTGCGGAGGGATCCGACACGCGGGCGCTCAGGGACGCGTTGCCGGTGTTGCCGGCCGCGCCAAGGCCCTGCGCCGCCAGAGGCGGCACGAAGAAATCCGCTCCCATGCTACCCGTGAGATCGACGCCGAGGGCGTGCTGTCCGTTGACGATGCTGGCTGTGGCCAGCGCCATGCGGCCCAGCAGGTTGCGCGTATCCACCAGGTCGTCGTTCAGGAAGGTCATCAGCCCCCCCAGCTGGCCACCCAGGCTGCTGTCGGGCAAAGGCGTGGTCGCGCCGCCCTGCAGGAAGCCGATCTGCAGGCGCGAGCTATCGTCGGGATCACGGCCAGCCACCAATTCGCTGGCGTGGCTGCCGAGCACCAGCGGCATGCTGCCGCCCGCGAACACACTGACCACGCCATTGTCGGCAGCGACCGTGCGGATCTGGATGAACTGGCCGAGGTCGCGCAGGAGCTGGTCGCGCTGGTCCAGCAGGTCGTTCGGCGTGTGCGCCGTGCCACCGGCCTCGGTGAGCTTCTGGTTGATCTTGGCCAGATCGGCGGCCAGACGGTTCACGCTGGTGACGATGTCGCCAACCTGCAGCCTGGTGCTTTCGCCCAGCACGTCGAGCTGGCCAGCCGTGTCGCGCATGCGAGCGGCGAAGGCATCGGCGCGTGCGATCACGACCAGGCGCGCGGTCTGGTTGTCCGGCGAGGAAGCCACGTCCGCCCAGGCGTTGAGCATGGCGTTGAGGGCTTCGCCGAGCCCGGCCTCGCCCATGGGGAAGGCCGCCTCCAGCTGCTCCAGCCGGGACAGGCGGATCGCGTCGGCGGCCGACACCGACGAGGCCGCCTGCGCTTCGCGCGTCAGGTAGGCATCGTAGGCGCGCGTGACGGTGCTGATTTCGACACCTTTGCCGAAGAAGCCGTTGGCGTACTGCTGGTAGCCGGAAACCGTCAGCTTCGCGCTCTGGCGCGAATAACCCTCTGTGTTGGCGTTGGCAATGTTGTGCCCGACGACCTGCAGCACCGACTGGTTGGCCAGCAGTGCCCGGGTGGCGATGTTGAGAGACGCCGACATGCGTGTGACCTGTGCCTCTTTCAGCCCTGGGCCCGCTGCAGGCTCAGGGTGGTGTTGATGGCGCGGCCGAGCTTGGCCGCGTACTGCGGATCGGTGGCGTAGCCGGCCTGCTGCAGGCTGCGCGCGAAGCCATCCACCGAGCCGACCTGGTGAATGACCCTCGCGTAACGCGGGCTGCGGGTGATCAGCCGCGCGTAGTCGCGGAACGACTCCTCGTACGAGTCATAGGCGCGGAACCTGGCCACGGTCTTGCGCGGCACGCCGTTGACGTACTCGGTGGTGGTGACCTCGGCCACCTTGCCCTTCCATGCGGGCGTGGCCTTGATACCGAACAGGTTGAACGAGGGCGAACCATCGCGGTGCCGGATCTCGCTGCGGCCCCAGCCGGTTTCGTGACCGGCCTGGCCGATCATGTAACTGGCCGGGATGCCTGACTCGCGCGCCACCGCGGCGGCAGCGTCGGTATGCCGATCCACAAAGGCCACCTGTCGCTCGCGTCCCGAGCCCGCCTTGCTGACGGTACTGCCATGGTTCGCGCGTTTGGTGCTGGCAGCGACTTCAGGCATGGAAGCCTTCACGGCCGGCATCTCGGACGACATCTGGCGGCTGAGCTGCCGCTCGATCGCCGACGACAGGCCACCGGGCATGCCGCTGAGCTGCACCGCCAGCTGCTGGTCAAGGAGTTCGGTGCCCAGATCGCTGCCCTGCCCGTCCAGCAGGCCGGACTTCTGCGTGGCCTCGCGCATACTCTTGATCAGCTCCCGCATGAACAGCGCCTCGAACTGGCGCGCCGTTTCCTTGAGTGCCGCCTTGCCCTGACCATCGCCTTGCCCCGCCTGAAAGCGCAGCGCGTTGAGCGCACCAGGATCGATGGCCAGCGCCTGTGACGACATCTGCTGCAGCCCTGCCGCCATGTCAGATCACCTCAAGCTCGGCGTTCATGGCGCCTGCCGCCTTGATGGCCTGCAAAATGGCCAGCAGGTCCTGCGGCGTGGCGCCCAGTCCGTTGAGCATGCGCACCAGGTCGGACAGCTGCGGCGCCGCATCCATCTGCACCAGGCTGCCACCGCTCTGGCTGATCTGGATGTCGGCCTTTTCGGCCACCACCGTCTGCCCGCCCGAGAACGGGTTGGGCTGGCTGACCATGGGTGTGGCGCTGATGGTGACCGAGAGGTTCCCGTGCGCCACGGCACAGGGACCGAGCGTGACCGCCTGGTTCATCACGATAGAGCCCGTGCGCGGGTTGACGATGACCTTGGCCACCGGCACCGCCGCCTCCAGCGGGATTTCCTCGATCTCGGCGATGAAGCTCACGCGGGAATGCGGGTCGGGCGGCGCCAGCAGGCGCACCGTGCGGCCATCCACCGCGCTGGCCACGCCGCTGCCCATGCGCAGGTTGATGGCCTCTGCCACGCGCCGCGCGGTCTGGAAGTCTGCGGCGTTGAGCGCGAGGTCGATGGTCGATCCCATGGCGAACGGGTTGGGCACCCCGCGTTCGACCTGGGCACCCCCCGGGATGCGGCCCGCGCTCAGGTGATTGATCTGCACCTTGCTGCCGCCACCGGTGGCGCCGGCGCCACCGACCAGCAGGCTGCCCTGCGCCAGCGCGTAGATCTCGCCATCGGCGCCCTTGAGCGGTGTCGTGATGAGGGTGCCGCCGCGCAGCGATTTCGCATTGCCCACGGACGACACCGTGACGTCGATCATCTGGCCCGGCTGCGCGAAGGGCGGCAGTTGCGCGGTGACCATCACCGCCGCCACGTTCTTGAACTGCAGCTTGGCATCGGCCGGCAAGGTCAGGCCCAGCTGCTGCAGGTAGTTGGCCATGCCCTGCGTGGTGTAGGGCATCTGCGTGGTCTGGTCACCGGTGCCGTCCAGACCCACCACCAGGCCAAAACCCGTGAGCTGGTTGCTGCGCACCCCCTGCACGGCCGCCACTTCCTTGATCCGCATGGCCTGCGACGGCAGCGGCACGAGAGCTGCCAGACACAGGCAGAGCGCGGACCAGCGCCTGCGCCGGCCGGGGGAGAACGTCGCCATCATGTTCATGGCTTCGATCCTAGGTGTTCGTCAGAAAGGGAAAACGTTCAAAAAGACCCGCCCCAGCCAGCCAATTGCCTGCGCTTCGCCTATGGCGCCACGGCTGCGCGACTCGATGCGCACGTTGGCCACCTGGGTCGAGGACACGACATTGCCCGGCCGGATGAAACGCGGATCCACCGTGCCGGAGAAGCGCAGCACATCGACGTTCTGGTGCACGCCGATCTGCTTCTCGCCGACCACCAGCAGGTGGCCGTTGGGCAGCACTTCCTGCACGGTGGCCGTGATCGAGCCCTGGAAGGTGTTGTCGTTGGTGGCGTCGCCCTGGCCCGAGAAGCTGTTGTCGGACTCGCCGCCGAGGTTGAAGTTGCGGTCGCGGTTGAGCTCCTTGGCCTTGATGCCAGGAATGGCGCTGACGCCACCGGAGACACTGCCGCTGCGGTCGATGGACGAGGAGGATTTCTGCGAGGCGCTGACCTTCTCGGTGATCTGCACCGTCAGGATGTCGCCAGGCATGCGCGCGCGCGGATCCTCGAAGGCTGGCCGGTAGCTCGCCGCCTGGAACAGGCTGCCGCTCACGGGCGCGGCCACGGGCCCGGTCTGGTAGACGATGGGGCGTGCAGGCGCCAGATCGACCGGCGGGGCCTGGCAGGCCGCCAGGGCCAGCACGCCGGTCAGTGCAGCCCATGCCCGCAAGAAAGAGTGACAACGCCTGGTCATGACCGCGCTCAGCCTCACAGCTGCGACAGACGCTGCAGCATCTGGTCCGAGGTCTGGATCGCCTTGGAGTTCATCTCGTAGGCGCGCTGCGTCTGGATCATGGTCACCAGTTCCTGCACGATGTTGACGTTCGAGGTCTCGACATAGCCCTGCATCAGGTTGCCCAGGCCAACCGAGCCCGGCGCTCCGGTGTTGGGAGCGCCGGAAGCCACCGTTTCGGCGTAGAGGTTCTGCCCCAGCGGCTCCAGCCCGGCCGGATTGACGAAGCCGGCCAGCTCGATGTTGCCGATCTGCTGCGGGTCGGTTTCGCCAGGCATCTTCACCGTCACGATGCCATCGGGCGAAATGGTGACGTTCTGCGCATCGGCCGGCACCGTGATGTCGCCCGCCACAGGCAGGCCGCCGGTGGTGACCAGTCGCCCGTTCGCATCGACCTTCAGGCTGCCGTCGCGCGTGTAGCCGGTGGTGCCGTCGGGCAAGGTCACCTGCAGGAAGCCGCCGCCGTTGATGGCCACATCGAGCTGGTTGCCAGACTGCTGCAGGCTGCCCTGCGTGAACTCGCGACTGGTGGCCACGGCGCGCACGCCCAGGCCCACCTGCAGGCCGGTGGGCAGCTGGTTCTGCTCGTCGGCCGACGCGCCGACCTGGCGCAGGTTCTGGTACATCAGGTCCTCGAACACGGCGCTGGCGCGCTTGAAGCCGTTCGTGGACACGTTGGCCATGTTGTTGGAGATGACGTCCAGCTGGGTCTGCTGGGCCTGCATGCCGGTCTTGGAGATCCACAGCGAATTGATCATGGTCTGCCTCGGTCAGGAAACTCGGAAAAGGAAGGGCTCAGCCGTTGAGGCCGAGCAGTTGGGCCGCGCTGCGGTCGTTGGTTTCGCCGTGCTGCAGCAGCTTCATCTGCATCTCGAACTGGCGGGCGACGGCGATCATGCCGACCATGGCCTCGATGGGATTCACGTTCGAGCCTTCAAGCGCGCCCGCTTGCACGCGCGCCTGCGCGTCGGCAGCCAGTGGCTCGCCGCTGACGCTGCGGAACAGGCCGTCCTCGCCGCGCGCGATCGGGGTATCGGCCCCGGGGGTGACCAGCTTGATGCGGCCCAGGCTCTGCGCCGGCCCCGCGCCCGTTCGGGCACTGACCGTGCCGTCGGCAGCCACGTCCACCTGGGCGTTGGCAGGCACGTTGACCGGTGCGCCGCCGTCGGTCAGCACGGGCAGGCCCTGCGGGCTGACCAGCAGGCCGTCGGCGTTGACCTCGAAGGCGCCGGCACGCGTGTAGGCCTCGGTGCCATCCAGCCCCTGGACGGTGAACCAGGCGTTGCCGCGCGCGGCCAGGTCCAGCGGTCGGCCGGTCGGGCTGACGGGGCCCGCGTCCTCGTTGTGGCCCGCCGTGGCCTCAAGCGCGAACACGCGTGTGGTGGCGCCGTCGCCGCGCACCGGCACGGAGCGGAACGTGGCCAGCTCGGCACGGAAACCGGGCGTGGACACGTTGGCCAGGTTGTTGGCCAGCACCTGCTGCCGGTGCTGCGCGGCCGTGGCACCGGTCATGGCGGTATAGATCATGCGATC
Source organism: Pseudomonadota bacterium (assembly GCA_023415035.1). Classification (GTDB taxonomy): domain Bacteria; phylum Pseudomonadota; class Gammaproteobacteria; order Burkholderiales; family Burkholderiaceae_C; genus Hydrogenophaga. The sequence goes on from JAEZLX010000074.1 coordinate 10,252, forward strand.
CATGGCAGGTTCTCCGTCGGGTCAGGGCGTCAGGATCAGCGCATGCTCAGCAGCGTGCTCAGTGCCTGGTCCTGGGTCTTGATGGTCTGGGCGTTGGCCTGGTAGGCGCGTTGCGCGGTCATCATGTTGACCAGCTCCGCCGTGAGGTCGACGTTGGAGTCCTCGACCGCGCCCGACTTGATCAGGCCGAAGTTGCCCTCGCCCGGCGCGCCCGGGATCGGGGCGCCCGAGGCATAAGTGGCCACCCAGGCACCGCCGCCGGCCGGCGCCAGGCCCTGGGCGTTGCGGAAGTTGACCAGCTGGATCTGGCCTGCGGCCTGGGTTTCGCCGTTGCTGTAGCGCGCCGTCACGACGCCGCTTTCGTCGATCTGCAGCCCCGTGAATTCGCCGGGCGGATAGCCGTCCTGCCTCAGGTCGGTGACCGAGAACGGCGACGCAAACTGCGTGATGTTGTCGTAGTTGATGTCAACCTGGAACGGCCCGTTGGGCGACGGTATCGTCACCTGCGCGCCCGCCACCGGCACCAGCGTGCCGTCGGCATTGAAATTCAGCTGGTACGGCGCGAGCTGCGGACCGTTGCCGTCGTTGAGGTCGGCATACACGTTCCACGTGTTCAGCCCGGCCTTCTCGAAGGTCAGCGAGACGGGGAACTCCATCCCCTGCTGGTCGTACACCAGCACGCTGGTGCCATAGGTGCCCAGCGGTTCGGTGCCCGTGGCCCGCGCGTCGAGGTTGAATTCGGCGTTGACCGCGGTGGTCTGCTTGGCCGGGATCGGGCCGCCGGTGGGCAGCTTCAGGGGCACCGCATTGAAGTTCACGCGGTTGCCATCGACGTCGGTGGGATAGCCCATCAGCTTGCCGCCGAGGTTGTTGATGATGTTGCCGTCCTTGTCCAGCTTGAACTGGCCGTCGCGGCTGTACTGCAGCGTGCCGTCGGCCATGCCCAGGGCAAAGAAGCCGGAGCCGTTGATGGCCACATCCAGGTCATTGCCGGTGATGGTGATATTGCCCTGCGTGAACTTCTGGCTCACGGCCGCGACGGTCACGCCGATGCCCTGGCTCACGCCGCCTGAGGCACCGACGGAGCTGGCGTAAAGTTCCGCGAACTCGGCCCGCGACGCCTTCATGCCCACGGTGTTGGCGTTGGCAATGTTGTGGCCGATCACGTCCAGGTTGCGGCTGGCGGCGTTGAGGCCGGAGAGACCTTGCTGGAAAGCCATGATGAATGTCCTCTCGGTTAGTCGTTCGGGTTGTTGCTGGCGGGCTTACATGAAAGCCCGGACCTGCTCGTAGCTGAGGGTGCGGCCGTTGTCCAGGTTCAGGCTCATGCCACCGGCTCCCATGCCCACCGACCGCACCGGCAGGCGCGCGAGCGCGATGGCGGTCACTGCGTCGCCGCCACTGCTGGCGCGCACGCCGAACCTGCCCACCTTGCTGACATCCACCGTGCCGGCGTTCCACTCGAAGGCGTGGGTGCCAGCGCCGCGGGCGCCCATGTCGATGGTGTCGATGAGCTCGCCGTTCTTGCCGAAGATGTCCACGTAAACCTGCTTGGCCTCGCCCTTGAGTTCGAGGGCGCCACGACCCACGGTGCCGTCGAAGCTGATGCTGTCGCCCTCGACCAGCGCGTCGCGGCCGATGAGCGAGGCGCCCAGCATCGACTGCATGGACGAGAACTGGCTGGCCATGCCCTTGAGCGTCTCGTTGAGCTGCTGGATGCCGCTGACCGTGTTGATCTGCGCCATCTGCGAGGTCATTTGCGCGTTGTCCAGCGGGTTGAGCGGATCCTGGTTGTTGATCTGCGCCACCAGCAGTTTCAGGAAGCGGTCCTGCGAAGCCTGCGCGTCGCTCACCTGGTTGCCCCCGTTGGTGGCCGTGGTGCTGCCGACCACATCGGTGAGGCCGGACGTGTCAATGGGCGTCATGAACATGCGTGCGCTCCTCCGATCACTGGCCCATCTGCAGCGTCTTGAGCAGCAGCGTCTTGGCCGTGTTCATGACCTCGACGTTGTTCTGGTACGAGCGCGATGCCGAGATCATGTTGACCATCTCTTCCACAGGGTTGACGTTCGAGTGCGTGACATAGCCCTCGCTGTCTGCCACGGGGTGGTGCGGCAGGTATTCGCGGCGTCCCGGTGCCTCGCTCTCGCGGATGTCCGCGACCTTGACGCCCGCGTCGCCGGGGCTGCCCATGGGCACGGTCTGGAACACGACCTGGCGGGCCTTGTAACTCTGGCCGTCCGGGCCGGCCACGGCGTCGGCGTTGGCCAGGTTGCTGGCGACCACGTTCAGACGCTGCGCCTGCGAGCTGATGGCACTGCCCGACACTCCGAAGATGCTGAACATCGACATGCGGTTCTCCTGTTTCAGGCCTCAGTCCGTCACTGGCCCGTGATGGCGCTGAGCATGGTCTTCACATGCCCGTTGATGAAGCGCAGGGTGGACTCGTAACGGATGCTGTTGTCCACGAAATTGGCGCGTTCGCGGTCCAGATCGACCGAGTTGCCGTCCTGCGAGGGCTGCGTCTGCACGGTGTACGCCATCTCGGGCTGGCGCGGATCAGCCGCGCCGGCACGCAGGTGCCGCGCGTCGGTGAGCGCCACTTTCCCGCTGCCCGAGCCACCCTGGGTGGTGCGCAGCGCCCGCGCGAAATCGAAGTCGCGGGCCACATAGCCTGGCGTGTCCGCGTTGGCGATATTGCTGGCCAGCACCTGCTGGCGCCGCGCGCGCAGCAGCAGCGCATTGCCATAGGTGTCCAGCCGGGAACCGATGTGTTCTAGCATGAGCACCTCCGTGTGTGGGTGAGGGGATGACGGTATCGGCGCCGAACGCGTCGGCACCGGGCTGTTGCGGCAAGTATGGGAAAACTTGATGCCTGCCAATGACGGGAACAGCAAGGGCTTTGGGCGGCATTTCGCTCCTTTGCACCGGCCTCCCGCCACTTACAGTGCCAGTTGCCGACAACGGCTTTACCTGCCCACGCGCGTGCGCGGGCTGCCGGAGGTTTTCCCATGCAACACGACATCGCTCTCCGCCTCGCCCGCTGGCTCGCCGCTGCCGGCTTGGCCCTTCTGATGCCGCTGGCACACGCCCAGACGCTGAGCGTGCAGACCGCCCCGAGCCCTGCGGTGGACGGCGAAACCGGCCTGGAGCAGCTGGCCGGCCAGTGGCTGCAGCCCACCATCGCCGCTGTGCTCGGGCAGGAAGGTGGTGGTGCCCTGCGGCCCGAGGTCATCCTGGGCCACCTGGATCCTCGCCTGCGCCTGGCCCCTTGCCAGCGCGTGGAGCCCTACCTGCCGCCGGGCACGCGCCTGTGGGGCCGCAGCCGCATCGGCCTGCGCTGCCTCGAGGGCCCCGTGCGCTGGAACGTGTTCCTGCCCGTGACGGTGCGTGCCTGGGGCCCCGCCTGGGTGCTTCGCCGCCCGGTGGCTCCCGGCGCGGTGCTGACTCAAGAGGACGCCGACATCGCCGAAATCGACTGGGCAGAGCAGCACGCCGCCGTGCTGGCAGACACCGAGCTCTGGATCGGCCAGCAGGCCGCCTATGCCCTGCAGGCCGGCCAGGCCCTGCGCCAGAACATGGTGCGCCCGGTTCCCGCCTTCGGCCCCGGCGCCCAGGTCAGAATTGCCAGTCAAATCAACGGCTTGCAGGTCACGGCTGTCGGTGAATCGCTGGGAGCGGGCATCGCCGGACAAACCGTGAAAATCCGGCTGCGCAACGGCCGGGTGGTCACCGGCACAGTGCGGCCGGACCAGATCGTCGACGTCCGGCTGTGATGCAAACCGGCGGAAATGTGGCGTATTTGACGAAACGGCCCTAAAGTCTCTCGTTTATCGGTCGATACTCTTTCCACAACGCCCTGGTCTCCGGGGTTTGGAGAGTGCAATGAAAGTCGAATCTTCACCGGACTCCTACATCGGCTCCGTCGCCGGTGGCCCGCAAAAGGCCGCCGAACGGCCTGCCGCGCCTGGCACCGCCGCCGTGGCCGCAGGCGCGGCTGCGCCCCAGCAGCCCGGCGTCCAGGTCACCCTGTCATCGGCCACCCGGTCGCTGGCAGCGGCAGGTTCTGGCGGCCATGAAGTGTTCAACGCCGAGAAGGTGGAAGCCATGCGGCAGGCCATCGCCAATGGCACTTTCCAGGTCAACCCCGAAGCCATTGCCGACCGGCTGCTGTCCAATGCGGCCGAGATGCTCGGCGCCGCCGGCATCGGTGGCAACAAGGG
>JAEZLX010000089.1 GCA_023415035.1 Pseudomonadota bacterium
CACGGCAAGGTGGGCCTGCGCGCCAGCATCACCGGCGAGATCGTCATGGACGGGGTATTCGTGCCGGAGGAAAACGCCTTCCCCGAGGTGCGCGGCCTCAAGGGCCCCTTCACCTGCCTGAACAGCGCGCGCTACGGCATCGCCTGGGGCGCGCTGGGCGCCGCCGAGGACTGCTACTTCCGCGCCCGCCAGTACGTGCTGGACCGCCAGCAGTTCGGCCGCCCGCTGGCCGCCAACCAGCTCGTGCAGAAGAAGCTCGCCGACATGCTCAGCGAAATCAGCCTGGGCCTGCAGGGCTGCCTGCGCCTGGGCCGCATGAAGGACGAAGGCATCGCCCCGGTCGAGCTGACCTCCATCCTCAAGCGCAACAGCTGCGGCAAGGCACTGGACATTGCCCGCATGGCGCGCGACATGATGGGCGGCAACGGCATCAGCGACGAGTACGGCGTGGCACGCCACCTGGTCAACCTGGAGGTGGTCAACACCTACGAAGGCACGCACGACGTGCACGCGCTGATCCTGGGTCGGGCGATCACCGGCATCGCCGCCTTTGCCAACTAACTGACTGGCTGGCGGTAGCGGCCCGGCCGCAAAACCTTCCCTCGATGCCCGAGTCGCCTTTCGCGCGACTCGGGCATCGGCGCCTTCCGGTACGGCTTCGCCGGGGGTGTGCTTCAATCCCGCACTCGTCAGCGGGCCGCCAACGCGCGGTCCGGCCATCCTCTGAGCTTCGCGTGAATTGACCGCCTCCGCCCCCTCCTCCAATGCGCCGCAGCCCGACACTGACACGGGCAGCGTCTACCGCAACAGCAGTTTCCTGGCCTTCCTGATCGCCCGCGTGATGGCCGTGTTCGCCACGCAAGTGCAGGCCGTGGTCGTGGCCTGGCAGGTCTATGACCTGACGCGCTCGCCCATGGCACTGGCCTGGGTGGGGCTGGCGCAGTTCCTGCCGATGCTGTGCCTGCTGCTGCCGGCGGGCGACCTCATCGACCGTTTCGCGCGCAAGCCCATCCTCATGTCCAGCTGGGCCGTGGGCGCCGTGTCCAGCGCCCTGCTGTGGTGGCTCTCGGGCCATGGCGAATCTGGCGTGCGCGGCATCTACGCGGTGCTGGTGCTGTACGGCTGCAGCCGCGCCTTCTCCGGCCCGGCGCTGCAAAGCCTGCTGCCCCAGATCGTGCCGCGCTCGCAGCTGGCCCAGGCCATCGCGGCCAACGGCATGCTGATGCGCGCGGCGACCATCGGCGGCCCCGTGGTCGGCGGCGCGCTCTATGCTCTTGGCGGTGGCGAGCTCACCTACCTCGTGTGCCTGGCCAGCTTCGCGCTGGGCGTCGCCCTGCTCACGCGCGTGGCCACGCTGCATGCCGAACCGATGGCGCCGGTCACCGGCAGCATGTGGCAGCGCTTTGGTGCGGGCATCCATTTCATCCGCACGCGCCCCATCATCCTGGGCACCATCTCGCTGGATCTGTTTGCGGTGCTGCTGGGCGGTGTGGTGGCACTGCTGCCCATCTACGCACAGGAGGTGCTGCATGTCGGCCCCGAAGGTCTGGGCGCACTGCGCAGCGCCATGGCCGTGGGCGAGGTAGGCATGGGCCTATACCTGAGCATGCACCCGTTCAACCGCCGTGTGGGCACCACCATGTTCGCCGCCGTGGGCGTGTTTGGCCTGGCCAACCTGGTGTTCGCACTGTCCAGCTGGTTCTGGCTGTCCTTCGCCATGCTGATGGTCGCGGGCGCCGCCGACATGGTCAGCGTCTACATCCGCGGCTCGCTCGTGCAGTTCTCCACCCCCGACGCCATGCGCGGCCGTGTGCACGCGGTCAACATGCTGTTCATCGGCTCGTCGAACGAGCTGGGCGAGTTCCGCGCCGGCATCAGCGCCGCCTGGCTGGGCACCGTGCCGGCGGCCGTGCTGGGGAGCCTGTGCACCCTGGGGGTGGTCGGCACTTGGGCCACCGCCTTCACAAGCCTGCGAAAGGTCAACCGCTTCGAGGACGCGGCGGATTCCTCATCGATTCCCTCCTGACGGAGGTTTTCGGGTACATTAATAACCAATCGGTCATTAAAATGTCACCCGCCGCCTCACCCGCTCCCCGTCAGCGCCGCAAGCAGGCGCGTCCCGGCGAACTGCTCGATGCCGCGCTCGAGCTGTTCGTCGAGAAAGGCTACGCCGCCACCCGTGTGGAGGAAGTGGCTGCACGCGCCGGGGTGTCCAAGGGCACGCTTTTCCTTTACTTCGCAAGCAAGGAAGAGCTGTTCAAGGCCGTGGTGCGAGAAAACATCACCGGTCACCTGGACGACTGGAACCAGGAGCTGGATTCCTTCGAGGGCACGAGCGCGGAGCTGGTGCGCTATGGCCTGCACTCGTGGTGGGAACGCCTGGGCATGACGCCGGCATCGGGCATCACCAAGCTCATCATGAGCGAGGCGCGCAACTTCCCGGAAATCGCGGCCTTCTACCAGAAGGAAGTCATCGAGCCCGGTGACCGCCTGCTGCGGCGCCTGCTGCAACGGGGCATCGACCGCGGCGAGTTCCGCCCGCTGAACCTGGACCAGGCCGTCTACAGCCTGATCGCCCCCATGATCTTCCTGCTCATGTGGAAACATTCGCTGGGCATGTGTCTGACCGCCGATCAGCAACTCGATCCCGTGGCCTTCCTGGACAACCAGGTGGATCTGTTGCTGCACGGGATGCACAGGCATGAAAACGGGTCCGAGTGGAAACCCGCCCCCCGGTAAAATGGACACAGTTCGTCTTATATACCCACTGGAGTATTCGGCATGACACCGCAAAACGTCCTCGATTTGAGCAAGGCACGCTTCAACATGATCGAGCAGCAGATTCGCCCCTGGGAAGTGCTCGACCAGGACGTGCTGGCGTTGCTGGACCGCCTGCCCCGCGACACCTTCGTGCAACCGGCCCACAAGGCCCTGGCCTACGCCGATCTGGAATTGCCCCTGAGTGCGCCGGCCGTCGAAGGTGAATGCATGCTGGCCCCGAAGGTGGAGGCCCGCATGCTGCAGGACCTCGCCATCAAGCCCACCGACCGCGTGCTTGAAGTGGGCACCGGCAGTGGCTACATGGCAGCCCTGCTGGCCAGCCGTGCCGCGCGTCTGGTCAGTCTGGAAATCAATGAAGCGCTGGCCGTGCAGGCGCGCGAGAACCTGCAGCGAGCCGGCATCCTCAACGCCGAGGTGCGCGTGGCCGATGCCGCCGCCGACGGTTTTGCCGCCTGCGCCGCCGACGGCTCCTGGGATGTGATCGTGCTCAGTGGCTCCGTGGCCGAAGTGCCGGATGCCCTGGTTTCTCTGCTGGCGCCCGGTGGCCGCATCGGCGCCATCACCGGCGTCGAGCCGGTCATGCGTGCCACCTTCATCACCCGCGAAGGCGAAGCGTCGTTCCGCACCACGCAGCCCTGGGACATCAACGCCCCCCGTCTGCGCAACTTCCCGGAAGCCCCGCGTTTCCATTTCTGACCCGTCACTAGGCAGGCTGTCATGAAGTCACTCACCCCCTCTCAGTTTTCACAATGGCTGGCCCAGGAGGGTGAGCGGCAGCCCGGCGTCAAGCCCCTGCTGCTGGACGTGCGCGAGCCCTGGGAATTCCAGACCGCGAGCATCAGGGCCGATGACCGTTTTGATCTGCTCCAGATGCCCATGCGCTCGGTGCCCGCACGCCTGGGCGAACTGGACCAGGACCGCCCGATCGCCTGCCTGTGCCACCACGGGGGGCGCAGTGCCCAGGTGGTCCACTTCCTCATCCAGCAAGGCTTCGCGAACGTCGTCAATGTCGATGGCGGCATCCATGCGTGGGCGCTGGAGTGCGATCCTTCCGTGCCCACCTACTGACAAGCCGACAGGCTCGCTGCCGCCACGTCCGCCGATCGAGCAAAAGGAAATCCATGTCCCGCACCGATATCCGTCGAACGTTTCTGCCACGCTGGCGCCAGGGCATCGCCATCATGGCCGTCGGCATGGGGCTGGCCACGTCGGCCCAGTCGCAGGGATTGCTGGACATCTATGAGGCGGCCCGCGGCTATGACGCCAGCTACCTGGCGGCCCGCTCGCAATATGAAGCCAACCTCGCCAAGGCCGAACAGGCCAAGGCGGGCCTGAGGCCTCAGGCCGTGCTGTCGGCGGGCGCAAACTGGTCGGACCTTGACAGCTCGGCCGACGCGCTGGACGGCCCGTTCAACAACCAGAACGTCACGCTGCAGGCCAGCCAGCCCCTGTACCGCCCTGCCAACAGCGCGACCAGCCGCCAGGGCGAGCTTTCGGTCGATGTTGCCCGTGCGCTGCTGCAAAGCGCCGAGCACGATCTGATCATCCGCACCACGCAGGCCTACTTCGATGTGCTGGCCGCGCAGGACACCATTGCCTCCGTGCGTGCGCAGAAGGCCGCCGTCGAGGAACAGCTGGCCGCGGCCCGACGCAACTTCGAGGTCGGCAACGCCACCGTGACCGACCAGCGCGAAGCCCAGGCACGGCACGATCTGGTGCTGGCACAGGAGATTGCCGCCGAGAACGACCTGCGGGTGAAGAAACTGGCACTGGACCAGCTGGTCGGCCGCACCGACGTCAACCCGCTGCCGCTGGTCACGCCTGTGGCACTGCCGCCCCTGGAGCCTGCCGACCCGCAAGCCTGGCTGGCCCGTTCCGAACAGGACCACCCGGCCATCCTGCAGGCACAGCGAGCGCTGGACATCGCCCGGCTGGAAACCGAGAAAGCCGAGGCCGGCCACAAGCCCACGCTGGACCTGGTGGCACAGTACCAGGTGGCACGCACTCCCTCCACCTACACCGCGATCCCTGGCTACCTCCGCAACCGCACGGGCACGGTAGGCGTCCAGTTCAACCTGCCCCTGTACGCGGGCCACGCCATCCAGAACCGCGTCAAGGAGACCCTGGCCCTGGAAGACAAAGCGCGCGCCGACCTTGATGCCGTGCGCCGCAATGTCGCGCAGGCCACTCGCAGCGCCTATTTCGGCGTGCTCTCTGGCATGGGACAGGTCAAGGCGCTCGAAGCCGCCGAGGCATCGAGCCAGAGCGCCCTCGAGGCCAACCTGCTGGGATACCAGGTTGGCGTGCGCGTGAACATCGACGTGCTCAATGCGCAAAGCCAGCTGTACCAGACCAAGCGCGACCTCGCGCAGGCCCGCTACAACGTGCTGCTGGGCAATCTGCGCCTGCGTCAGGCCAGTGGCAAGCTCTCGCCGGACGATTTGCGCCCCATCGACGCACTGCTGCCACGCTGAGCTGCGATAAACTGGCTGCCCGCGCCGGCGGCAGCTCTGCCGTGCGCCGACTTTCAGCGAAGGTATCTCATGCAACCGGTCAATGTGCTGTGCATCAAATGGGGCAAGAAATATGGCCCCGACTACGTCAACCGCCTGCACAGCATGGCTCGGCGCCATCTGCACCGCCCGTTCCGTTTCGTCTGCCTGACCGATGACGGCGAGGGTATCGACCCCGCGATCGAGGTCAAGCCCATTCCCATGATCGGCTTCGCCGAGTTCGACGAGCGCAAGCCCTGGACCTTCGGCCATGGCTGGCTCAAGCTCACGAGCTTTGCCAACCCGCTCTACGACCTGACCGGAACAACCCTGTTCCTGGACCTGGACATCGTGATCGTCGACAGCCTCGATCCCTTCTTCGACCATCCGGGCGAATTCGTGGTCATCAAGGAATGGGACAAGAGCGACGGAACCGGCAACACCTCGGTCTACCGCTTCACCATTGGTGCCCACGCTGATGCGCTCGACCATCTGCGCAACGGCTACCCCAAGGTGGTCGATGAAGTTCGCAATGAGCAGGAATTCATCACGGGCTACCTGGGCAGGCAAGGGAAAGTCAGCTACTGGCCTGACGAGTGGTGCCGCAGCTTCAAGCGCCACTGCATGCGGCGCGGCCCCATGAGCTGGTTCGCCCCGCCGGTCATCCCGGAAGGCGCCCGCGTGATCGCCTTTCATGGCAAGCCCAACCCGCCCGATGCCATTGCCGGTGTGAGCGGCAAGTGGTATCGCCGAGTCCTGCCCACGCCATGGGTCGCCGAGCACTGGCGGTGACCGGCGCGCACCGCATCTACCGCCTGCTCGCACGGCTGCTGACCCCGGCGGCCCTGGGCTGGCTGTGGTGGCGTGGCCGGCGCGAGCCCGCCTACGCGCAACGCCTCTCCGAGCGTCTGGGCCATCTGGACACGCCACCGGAAGCCACGGGCGGCATTCTCATCCATGCCGCCTCGGTGGGCGAGGTGCAGGCGTCCCGCCCCCTGCTCGACGCCCTGCGGCATCTGTGGCCCGACCACGCGCTGACCGTCAGCACCATGACGCCCACGGGCATGCAGACGCTGCACGACCACTGGGGCCAGGTGATCCGCCATGTCTACCTGCCACTGGACACGCCGGGGGCGGTTCGGCGCTTCCTGGACCGGCTGCAGCCACGCCTCGTGCTGCTGGTCGAGCGCGAGATCTGGCCCGAGCTGATGCTGCAATGCCAACAACGCAGCATCCCCGTGGCGCTGGTCAATGCCCGCCTGTCCGACCGCTCGGCCCGTGGCTACCGCCGCTGGCACCGACTGTTTGCCCCCATCTGGCAACAGTTCGCCGCAGTGGCCGCCGCCGACCCGGAAAGCCTGACGCGCTACCAGAGCCTGGGCGTGCCCGCCGACCGCTGCCAGTGCCCGGGCAATCTCAAGTTCGACATGCCGCCCCCCGAGGACATGGCCGTGGCACGCCCCCCGGGGCTGGATGACCGTTTTGTGGTGGTGGCCGGCAGTACCCATGCCGAGGAAGAGGAAGCCCTGCTGACCCGATGGCCCGAGCTATGGCGACAGAACCCTTCCCTGCTGCTGGTGCTGGTACCGCGCCACCCCCAGCGTTTCGACGACGTGGCACGCCGGCTCGACGCCTCGGGCCTGCCCTGGGTGCGCCACAGCCGGCGACAGACGCCGGAAACCACGACCGCCATATGGCTGGGCGACACCATGGGCCACCTGCCCATGTGGTATCGCCATGCCAACCTGTGCTTCATCGGTGGCAGCCTCTCCCCAATCGGCGGCCACAACGCACTGGAGGCCATGGTATTCGGCAAACCGGTGCTGTTCGGCCCGCACACGCGCAACTTCGAGCACCTGTACCAGCTCGTCGAAACGTCCGGCGCCGGTATGCGCGTGCATTCGGGCCAAGACCTGGCTCGCTGCATCACCCAGGCCAGCCGCGAACCGCAGCGCTGGCAGGCCATGGGGCAGCGCGGCGCGATGGTCGTCCGCCAGCACCAGGGCGCGACGGAGCGGACGCTTGCCCAGATCCGGCGCCTCTGGCAGGACGACGACCCGCAAGCGCTGGGCCGCATCGCCGTGCGCCGACAGGGCAGCTCCACCATCTGGCACGACCCCTCGGTCATCGAGGACATCGCCGCCAGCGACTTCGATCCACCCCTGCACCGGCCCGATGCCCGCCCGATGGCCACAGGCAGCGGTCGCGGACAGGTACACGTCGTCGACGTGGGCCAGGCCACCGTCCTGTTGCGCCACTACCGCCGTGGCGGTCTCATGGCCCGCATCAGCCGTGACCGGTTCCTCGGCTCCGATCCATGGGCCAGCCGCAGCATGCGCGAATATCTGCTGCTGCGCCTCATGCGTTCCTGGCGCCTGCCCGTGCCGCCCCCGGTGGCCGCCCGTGTCGAGAAGATCGGCCCCACCTACCGCAACGACATCATGGTCGGCCTGCTGCCGGGCACGCGCAATCTGGTGCAGATCATGGCGGTGGCGCCGATCCCCGTGGGCGCCTGGGAGACCATCGGCCGTGCCATCCGGCGCATGCACGCCCGCCAGGTGCACCATTCCGACCTGACCGCCCACCACCTCCTGCTCGCTGAGGGCGGGCAGGCCTGGATCGTCGATTTCGACAAGTGCGCCGTGCGCGCCGGCGACGACTGGAAGCAGGCCAACCTGCAACGCCTGCTGCGCTCGCTGCGCAAGGAAAAGGAGCTCCAGCCGATCTGCCACTGGCGCGAGGAGCAGGACTGGCCCGCCCTGCTGGCAGGTTACTCCGGCTGAACGATGAACGCGCCGGGGTCGATGCCCTGGTACTGGTCCAGCCCGACGACCGCGCGAACCGCCTTGCGCTGCGCAGTTTCGCGGCGGATCTGGGCATTGCGCACGAGCATCTCCTCTTTCACGTAGCCGCGCGCGTGATCGAGATGCACGCATACGGCAGAATAGCGCACACGCCGGCCCTTCAGCCCCATGTGGACCAGGCGCTCGCCGAACTCGCGGTCTTCGCCGCCGTACTGCATGCGCTCGTCGAACCCGTTTGCCGCCAGCACATGCCGCTTGTGGCACGAGGCGTTGTGACCGTTCCAACTGGCCCTGGCCGGACTGATGGCGTTGAGCAGCGATGCCACCCATCCCCTGGCCATGAGCTTGAGATTCTTTTCCGAGCGCGGCACCCCCATGCGCCGCAGCCAGCCGATATCGAAAACCCGCTGGCTCCGGATGTCCTCCCGTGTGATGCGCTTGCTCACATCCATCGGCAGCTTGAAATAGCCACCGGAAAGGAAATGACTCTCATCAGCGAGGCGAACATGCTGCGCCAGGAAGTCGGCCCGAGGGATGCAGTCCCCATCGGTGAAGACGAGGTAATCGCCGGACGCGGCCAGCACTGCCTTGTTCAGGATGCGGCACTTCTGGAACCCGGTGTCTTCCTGCCAGACATGGACAAGCGGCACAGGAGAGACTGCGCGCATCCGCTGCAGCAGCTGCCGGGTTTCCCCGCTCGAGCCGTCATCGGCGACCACAATCTCGAAGTTGCGATAGGTCTGCTCGAAAAAGCCCCAGAGCACCTTTTCCAGCCATTCGGTCGAGTTGTAGGTCGTGAAAATGACCGACACCGGCATCGAACCCGTCTCCGAGGACTTCATTGCGGCATGCCTCCGCTGCGATGCCCCTGCGGTACATCGGCGCCACTACGGGAGTCGCCACCCTCGCGGACCGGTCCGAAACGGAATAAGAAGATCGACATCAGCGCCAGGTTCATCATGACACTGTAGTTGTTCGTCTGCGAATTTGCATCGGTGATGCTCATCGTCACGTGCGTGAACGCGATTCCGGCCACGGCGAGCGCCATCAGGCCATGGCGCGCCTTGAGCACCCATGCCATGGCCAGCAGGCCGACCATGTAGGCCAAGGTGCTGAACAGCCCCAGAATGCCATGATCGACCATTCCGTTGATGTATTCGCTGTGCAGGTGGGTCTGGCTCTCGACGATCCCCGAATTGGCTTCCTTGCCCCACTCCTTCACGAAGGCCATGCGCTGCTCGCGGCCGTACCCGAGCCAGGGCCGCTCCTTGATGACCTCCAGGCTTCGCTGCCACATGTAGATGCGGGCACCCACCGACGTATCCACGATCTGCGTCCGTTGCTCGCCCCAGCCCAGCGCGTCTTCGGCCTGCTCGATGGCAATCGCGATCCGGTTCATCGGCACCTGCACCGCCTTGGGCTCCATGAGCGTCACGATGGACCCCAGCGACGCGACGGCGAACACCGTCACCAGCAGCCAGCGCCCCTGCCGGAGGTAGCTGCTGCCCAGGCGCGATATCAGCAGTACAGCACCCACCATCAGCGCCCATGGCAGCGACAGATAGGCCGCGCGAGCGCCCGACATCAGGATGGCGAGCCAGAACACGAGAAAGCCGATCACGGCAGCGCGATGCCATGCCGTGGACATCCGCCTGCACACCGTGGCCGACAGCATGACCCAGGACAGCATGACCAGGCCCCCGGCCCAGTTGATCCGGTTCGACGGCGTGGGGACGTTGTAGGTGGCGTGGACATGGCTGACCACGAAACCGGCGACAGCCGCCACCAGCAGTGCCGCCAGCAGCTGCCTGCGCGCCGCATCCGCCAGGTTCACCCGCGCGACGAAGAAATGGATCGACAGCGCGCCGAGAAAGAGGCGCAGGTCGAAATGGCGCGTGCCGATCGGATCCCCCCAGTACAGGACACCGATCATCTTGATCAGCAACCCCGCTGCGCAGGCCAGCAGCCAGACCCGTGACGCGCGCAGGATGTCGTCATCCAGATCCTGCCCTCTCGCGCGGACTTTGCCACGGAACATGAAGTAAAGCCCGGCCAGCGCCATCACGAGCCAGTTCGTCCCGCCCATCTTGGTGGACGCGGGAGAAAAAGCCAGCAACAGGAGAAACGCGGCCCACAACCACGGGCTCAGCAAGCCTCTGCCTTGCACGGAATCCGGTGCCTGCATCATCGATACGGGTGTGCGCAACCTGCCGCCCTGTCAGTGGGCACTGGCTCCGACCACGGCGTCGGGTTTGGCCTGACGCAGCAACTCCAGCATGGTCTGCTCGATGCGATGCAGGGCCTCCGTTGTCTGGCCTTCGAATCGCAGCACCAGCACGGGCGTGGTGTTGGATGCGCGGATCAGGCCGAAGCCGTCCGGCCAGTCGACACGCACACCATCGATGTCGGAAAGCACCGCAGGGGCCGAAAAACGCGAATCCGCCTTGGCCAGCGCCAACAGGCGTTCGACCACCGCATGGGGCTCGCCCTCCGCGCAGGCCACGTTCAGTTCGGGCGTGCTGTGGCTGGTGGGCAGGCCGTTGAGCAGCGCGCTGCCGTCTTCGCTGCGACTGAGGATTTCCAGCATGCGGGCGCCGGCGTAGCTGCCATCGTCGAAGCCGTACCAGCGGTCCTTGAAGAAGATGTGGCCGCTCATCTCGCCGCCCAGGGGGCTGTCGAGCTCCTTCATGCGCGCCTTGATCAGCGAATGGCCCGTCTTGTACAGGTTGGGCACCCCGCCGGCTTCTCGAATGGCCGGCGCCAGCCGCTGTGAGCACTTGACGTCGAACACGATGTGGCCACCCGGCACGCGCGAGAGCACGTCCTGCGCGAACAGCACCATCTGCCGGTCCGGGAAGATGTTGTTGCCGTCCCGCGTGACGAGACCCAGGCGGTCGCCGTCCCCGTCGAAGGCCATGCCGAGTTCTGCCCCCGTCTCCGCCAGGGTGCGAATGAGGTCACGCAGGTTCTCCGGTTTGCTCGGATCGGGATGGTGGTTCGGGAAGTCACCATCGACCTCGCTGAAGAGTTCGATCACCTCGCAACCCAGCGCCCGGAACAGGTCCGGGGCGTAAGCCCCGGCCACACCGTTGCCGCAGTCGACAACGACCTTCATCGGACGGCTGAGTTTCACGTCGGACACGATGCGCTCCCGATAGGCATCGGCCACGTCGGCCTGCCGCACGGAGCCGCCCGGCACCAGCGCCCAGCTTTCCTGCTCCATGATGCGGCGCAGGCCCTGAATCTCCTCGCCATAGATGGCACGCCCGCCCAGCACCATCTTGAACCCGTTGTAGTCCTTGGGGTTGTGGCTGCCCGTGACCTGGATGCCGCTGCGGCACAGCGTGCTGGCCGCGAAATACAGCATGGGCGTGGTCACCATGCCCACGTCGATCACCTCGATGCCGGCCGACACCAGCCCGCGGATCAGCGCCGCCGACAGGGCAGGCCCACTCAACCGTCCGTCGCGGCCCACCGCGACGACCGACTCGCCCTGCTGGCGGGCATGGGTTCCGAATGCCTTGCCCAGCGCCTCGGCGACGTTCTCGTCCAGCGTCGATGGCACGACACCCCGGATGTCATAGGCCTTGAAGATGGAGGGCGACAGCTGCATGGGAAAGCTCGTGGGAGGTTGCAAAACCCTTCATTGTAGGCGGGATGGCCCTGTGGCACGACGTGGGACATGTCCGAATATGGCGAGTCGGCCGATCCGGGAGTGCGTACCATGGCGCCATGGGACTGCAATCCGACCCTCTCGACAGCGATGCCTGCTACCTGGCCCTGGCTGCCCGGGATGCCCGTTTCGACGGCCGTTTCTTCACCGGCGTCACCTCCACGGGCATCTACTGCCGTCCCGTCTGCCGCGTGCGCACGCCCCGGCGCGAGAACTGCCTGTTCTTCCGGCACGCTGCCCAGGCCGAGCGCGCAGGTTTCCGGCCCTGCCTGCGCTGCCGCCCCGAGATGGCGCCGGGCATGATGGTCTGGTCGTCCACCGACGCCGCCGACATCCTCGTCCACGAAGCCCTACGACGCCTCGATGCCGCCCCCACCCGCCTGTCCGGCACGCCTGGCGTGACGGCGCTCGCCAACCAGCTCGGCGTGAGCGACCGCCATCTGCGCCGGCTCTTCGAGGCCAGGCTCGGCGTATCCCCCGTGCAATACCTGCAGACCCGCCGTCTGCTGACGGCCAAGCAGCTCCTGACCGACAGCGCCCTGCCGATGGCGCAGGTGGCCCTGCTCAGCGGATTCGGCAGCCTGCGGCGCTTCAACGCCGCCATCAAGGCGCACTACCACCTCAATCCCGGCGAGATCCGCCGCCAGCGGGAGAACCTCTCCGCCCAAGGCCGCGTGCCGGGCATCATCGTTCGACTTGGCTACCGCCCGCCCTACGATGTGGCGGCGCTGCTGGGCTTTTTTGCAGCCCGAGCCATCCCCGGCATGGAGTCGGTCGATCCGCCCTCCCACGGGCAATGCAGCAGACCCGGCATGCGCAGAACCGTTGCGATCACGCCCGGCGACGGTTCTGTGCATGCCGGCTGGATCGATGTGCGCTTCGACGAGGCCCATCACCAGATTCTTCTGCAGGTATCCGAATCGCTGGCCGATGTCCTCCCGACGGTGATCCACCGGGTCAGGCACCTGCTCGATCTCGATGCCGACCCGGCATCCATCCAGGCCGTGCTGCAAACCATGCGCGGCAAGGCAGGCCACCTCGAAGGCCTGCGCGTGCCAGGATGCATCGACGGCTTCGAGCTGGCCGTGCGCGCCGTTCTGGGTCAGCAGGTCAGTGTGGCCGCAGCACGGACCCTGACGGCGCGACTGGTCCGGTCTCTCGGCACAGCCATGCCCGCGGCGCCTCAGCTGGCCGAGGATAGCCGGGAATCCGCACGGCTGTTCCCTTCGCCACAGGCGCTCGCGCAGGCCAATCCGGACGCCCTCGGCCAGATCGGGATCACGAAACAGCGGCAGGCCGCCATCATCGCCATCGCCACGGCCGTATGCGATGACCGTCTGGACCTCCAGCCACCGTCCGACCCCCAGACCTGCATTGCCCGCCTGACGGAATTGCCCGGTGTGGGTACCTGGACCGCGCAGTACATCGCCATGCGCGCGCTGCGCTGGCCGGATGCCTTTCCGGCCGCCGACATCGCGCTGCACAAGGCACTGGGCCTTGAAGGCCCGCGTGCCGCCACCGAGGCAGAAATCCTGTCACAGGCGTGGCGTCCCTGGCGCAGCTATGCCGTCATGCGTGCATGGACAAGTCCGCCGACTCTCCCCAAAGCCCCGTGAGGCCGTCATGACCAGCATGCACCCGACCACGTTCACAACTTCCGACAGCCCTCTGGGCCGGATTCTGCTCGTCGCCACCCCCTTGGGTATCCGCGGCCTGTGGTTCACCAGCGGTCAGCGCAACGCGCCGGATCCGGCAGCCTGGCGGCGCGATGACGACCATCCGGTGCTGGCAGAAGCCACGGTGCAGCTTGCCGACTACTTCTCATGCCAGCGAAGCACCTTCGACCTGCCACTGGACCTGTCCGCCGGCACCCCGTTCCAGCAAAGCGTGTGGAGGGCGTTGCGGAACATCCCCTTTGGCCGCACCATCACGTATGGCGATCTGGCCGATCGGATCGGGCAACCCCGCGCGGTGCGCGCCGCCGCGGCAGCCATCGGGCGCAACCCCATCGGCATCATCATCCCCTGCCACCGCGTCGTCGGGGCCAACGGCGCGCTCACGGGTTACGCGGGCGGCCTCGAACGCAAATCCGCCCTGCTGCAACTCGAAGCCTCATCCGCCTGAGCACCCCGTACATTTCAAGACACCTGGCCTCCGGATGCTGATCCTCGAATTCCTGATGCTTGCCGCCCTCTGGGGCGCCTCTTTCATGTTCACGCAGATGGGCGCCGCCGATTTCGGCCCCTTGCCCACGGCCTTCCTCCGCGTGGGCCTCGCGGCGGTCATGCTGCTGCCCCTGCTGCTGGTGCCCCCCATCCGCGCCGATTTCCGCCGTCACGCACGCGCGATCCTGTTCGTCGGCATCTTCAACTCCGGGGTCCCGTTCGCACTCTTCGCCTTCGCGGTGATGCACGTGAGCACGGGTCTGACATCGATCCTCAATGCGACCGTACCGCTATCCGGCGCGGCTGTCGCCTGGATCTGGCTGGGCGACCGGCCCGGCCGCGCCCGGCTAGCCGGCCTGGTGACGGGATTTGCCGGCGTGCTGCTGCTGGTCGCCGGAACAACCGGCTGGCACACAGCCCAGGCAGCCGATGCACCCTCGCGCTGGCTCCCGCTGCTGGCGATGCTCGCCGCCTTGCTGGGCACGCTTTGCTACGGCTATGCAGCCAGCTTCACCAAGCTTCATCTGCAGGGCGTGAATCCCCTGGCAACGGCCATGGGCAGCCAGATTGGCGCCGCACTCGCCCTGGCCGCCCCGGCCTGGTGGCTGTGGCCCACCAGCGCGCCGGGCCGGCATGCATGGGCCGCGGTCGGCGCTGTCGCCCTGCTGTGCACCGCGATCGCCTATATCCTCTTTTTCCGCATCATCGAGCGCGCCGGCCCCGCCAAGGCCCTGACGGTCACATTTCTCGTTCCGGTCTTTGCCTTGTGTTACGGTGCGCTTTTCCTCGGTGAGCGGATCACCGGCTGGATGATCGCCTGCGGGCTGGTCATCATGGCGGGCACCGCCCTCTCGGCGGGTCTTTGGCCCGGCCAGACGGTCAGGCGGGCATGACGCAAAAAGAAACGGGCTGTGGCGCATGACCAAAGCCCGTTGCATTGCTATGACTGGCGGAGTGGACGGGGCTCGAACCCGCGACCCCCGGCGTGACAGGCCGGTATTCTGACCAACTGAACTACCACTCCTGGCAGGCAGCTTCGCCGCTTGCGCGGGCCAAGTGCTGCGAACTTGGCGACCCTACGGGGATTCGAACCCCGGTACTCACCGTGAAAGGGTGATGTCCTAGGCCTCTAGACGATAGGGTCAAAACCTAAGAACTTCCGTTCGTTGTTCAGGTGGTGGAGGTAAGCGGGATCGAACCGCTGACCTCTTGCATGCCATGCAAGCGCTCTCCCAGCTGAGCTATACCCCCATTGATGAAGGCGCTTACTTGCATAACCGTCGTCATCACCTGAGCCTCAAATTATAGACACGTTTCTAGCGATTTTTCAATCTGGCGAGGATTTTTTCGCGTCCGAGCAGTTCCAGCACCGCATCCACCGACGGCGTATGCGCCGTGCCCATGGTGAGCACACGCACCGGCATGGCCAGTTGCGGCATCTTGGCACCCTGCGCCTTGAGCACGTCCTTGATGGCGGCAGCAATGGCTTCCTTGTTCCACTCGACCTGTTCGATGGCCACGGCAAACGCATCAAGCAGCGGCACGGCGGCGTCGGTGACGTGCTTGGCGTAATCCTCCGCGTTGCGGTCCACTGCATCCACGTAGAAAAGCCTGGCCCAGTTCGCCAGATCCACCAGCGTCTCGCAGCGATCCTTGAAGAGACCACAGATGCGCGGCAGGCGCTCGTCAGACTGGACACCCCCCATGAACGGCTGGATCAGCCCGGCCAGTTGTGCGTCATCCGTGGCCTTCAGGTGCTGGGCATTGACCCAGCGCAGCTTGGCCTCGTCGAAGCGGCCGGCGCTGCTGCCCAGGTGATCCAGGTCGAACCACTGCAGGAACTGCTCACGCGTGAAGATCTCGTCATCACCGTGGCTCCAGCCCAGGCGCGCCAGGTAGTTGACCATCGCATCGGGCAGGTAGCCTGCATCGCGGTACCAGGTGACGGCCTTGGCACCATGGCGCTTGCTCATCTTCTCGCCCTGCTCGTTGAGCACCGTGGGCAGGTGCGCGAACACCGGCACCTTGGCGCCCAGGGCCTCGAAGATGTGGATCTGGCGCGGCGTGTTGTTGACGTGGTCATCGCCACGGATCACGTGCGTGATGCCCATGTCCATGTCGTCCACGCACACGCAGAAGTTGTAGGTGGGCGTGCCATCGGGGCGCGCGATCACCAGGTCATCCAGCTCGCTGTTCTGGAACTCGATGCGCCCCTTGCACTTGTCGTCCCAGCCCACGACACCTTCCTTGGGCGTCTTGAAGCGCAGCACGGGCTTCACACCTTCGGGGATGGGCGGCAGCACCTTGCCCGGCTCCGGACGCCAGGTGCCGTCGTAGCGCGGCTTTTCCTTGTTGGCCATCTGGCGCTCGCGCAGCGCGTCAAGCTCTTCCACGCTCATGTAGCACGGGTAGACATAGCCCTTCTCCTGCAGCTGGGCCAGCACTTCCTTGTAGCGGTCCATGCGCTGCATCTGGTAGTACGGACCTTCGTCGTGATCGAGCCTGAGCCAGGCCATGCCTTCGAGGATGACATCGACCGAGGCCTGCGTGGAGCGCTCCAGATCGGTGTCCTCGATGCGCAGGATGAAGGTGCCGCCGTTGGCGCGGGCGAAGGCCCACGGATACAGGGCGGACCGGATGTTGCCCAGATGGATGAAGCCGGTGGGCGACGGCGCGAAGCGGGTGCGTACGGTCATGGGTGGCAACGGTTGGGCGATCAGAGGCTGGACAGCCCGCGCAGCAGGTCGTCCTGGATGTCTTCGATGTGTTCCAGACCCACCGCCAGGCGGATGGTGCCCTGGGTGATGCCGGCGGCCTGGCGCTGCTCCTCGCTCAGGCGGCCATGCGAGGTGGACGCCGGATGGCTGATGATGGTCTTGGTGTCACCGAGGTTGGTGGCGATGGACAGCAGGCGACAGCTGTCGATGACATGGAACGCCTTGGCGCGCGCGGCCTCGGGCGTGTCGCCCGCCAGCTGGAAGCTCAGCACACCGCCGCCCAGACCATTCTGCTGGCGCATCGCCAGCTCATGCTGCGGATGGGAAGGCAGACCCGGGTAATAGACGCGCGCCACCTGCGGCTGCGCCTCCAGCCAGCGGGCCATGGACAGCGCGTTGGCGCACTGGGCCCGCACGCGGATGCCCAGCGTCTCCAGGCCCTTGAGCACCACCCAGGCGTTGAAGGGCGAGAGCACCATGCCGGCGGTGCGCACCACCGGCGCGAACTTGCCGGACACCAGCTCATGGCTGGCGCACAGTGCACCGGCCATCACACGGCCCTGCCCGTCGAGGTACTTGGTGCCCGAGTGCATGACGATGTCGGCACCGAGCGACGCCGGCCGCTGCAGGATCGGCGTGGCAAACGCGTTGTCCACGGCCAGCAGGGCACCGGCACCGTGGGCGATCTCGGCGAGCGCGGCGATGTCGCACACCTCCGTCAGCGGGTTCGTGGGCGTTTCGGCGAACAGCAGCTTCGTGTTGGGCCGCACGGCGTCGCGCCATTCCTGCAGATCAGTCTGCGAGCAGAACGTGGTCTCCACGCCGAATTTGCCGAACTCCTTGGCAAACAGGTTGAGGGTGGAGCCGAACATCGAACGAGAAAGCACCACGTGATCACCGGCCCTGAGCAGGCCCATGATCATCAGCAGAATGGCGGCCATGCCGCTGGCCGTGGCGATGGCCGATTCGGTGCCTTCCAGCGCCGCGAGCCGCTGCTCGAAGCTGGTGACGGTGGGGTTGGACGTGCGGGCATAGGTGTAGCCCTCGCCGGTGGAGAAGCGCTCGGCCGAGGTCTCGGAGTCGGGCTGCACGAAACCGGTGGTCAGGTACAGCGCCTCGGAGTTCTCGCCGTACTGGCTGCGCTCGATGGCGGTGCGGACGGCCAGCGTCTCGGGATGCAGGCCGGATGGGAGAGATTGGTTGGCGGTCATGATGTTTCCTTGGCGGCTGCGGTTGTGCCTCAGCTCGCGTTGGGCAACGCCAGGCGCGAAGTGTCTTCCGCGTCTTCGTTGCTTTGGTCTCGCCCCTGGTTGAGGCTGGCAATGTCCTCGGGCGTGATGTCGCCCGTCACGTAGATGCCGTCGAAGCAGGAAGCGTCGAAACCGGCCAGCGCAGGGTTGAGCGAGCCGATCGTCTGCTTCATCGCGTCCACATCCTGGTAGATGAGCGCGTCGCAGCCGATGAGCTGGCGCACCTCCTCCACCGAACGTCCATGGGCCACCAGCTCCTGCGGCGTGGGCATGTCGATGCCGTAGACGTTGGGATAGCGCACCGGCGGCGCGGCGCTGGCCATGTAGACCTTGCGGGCGCCGGCGTCGCGCGCCATCTGGACGATCTCGCGCGAGGTGGTACCGCGCACGATGGAGTCATCCACGAGCAGCACATTGCGGCCCTTGAACTCGCTGCCGATCACGTTGAGCTTCTGGCGGACCGACTTCTTGCGCACGGCCTGGCCAGGCATGATGAAGGTGCGGCCCACGTAGCGGTTCTTGACGAAGCCTTCGCGGTACGGGCGGCCGATCAGGTGAGCCAGCTCCATGGCGCTGGGGCGCGAGGATTCGGGAATCGGGATCACCACGTCGATCTCGCCCGGGGGCACGGTGGAGACCACGCGCTTGGCCAGCGTGGCACCCAGGTTCAGGCGCGCCTGATAGACCGAGATGCCGTCGATCACGGAATCCGGACGGGCCAGGTACACGTACTCGAAGATGCAGGGGTTGTGGCGCGGGTTTTCGGCGCACTGCTCGGTCTGGATGTTGCCCTCCAGATCGATGAACAGTGCCTCGCCGGGCTGCACATCGCGGGTGGCCTCGAAGCCGGTACCCTCCAGGGTCACCGATTCGCTGGCCACCATCACGCCACCATCACCACGGCCAAAGCACAGCGGACGGATGCCGTACGGGTCGCGGAAGGCCAGCATGCCGTGACCGGCGATCAGCGCCACCACGGCATAGGAGCCCCGCACGCGCCGGTGCACGCCGCGCACGGCCGCGAACACGTCGGCCGGCTTGAGCGTGAGGCCCCGCGTGACCTTCTCCAGCTCGTGCGCCAGCACGTTGAGCAGCACCTCGGAGTCGCTCTCGGTGTTGATGTGGCGATGATCCGTCTGGAAAAGCTCCTGCCTGAGCGCCTTGGCGTTGGTGAGGTTGCCGTTGTGCACCATCACGATGCCGAACGGCGCGTTCACGTAAAAGGGCTGTGCCTCTTCCTCGCTGAAGGCATTGCCCGCCGTGGGATACCGCACCTGCCCCAGGCCCACATTGCCCGGCAGTGCGCGCATGTTGCGCGTGCGGAACACGTCGCGCACCATGCCCTTGGCCTTGTGCATGAAAAACTTGCGACCCTGCTGGGTCACGATGCCCGCCGCATCCTGCCCGCGGTGCTGCAACAGCAGCAGCGCGTCATAGATCAATTGGTTGACGGGCGCGTGGCTGACCACGCCCACGATTCCACACATGTTCAGACCTCTGTTAGAAAAACCGACAACGATTCCGACAAAACGGCAACATCAGGGCAGGTAGCGCGCCAGTTCCTCCGGCAGCAGCGGGCGCAGTTCGTGCACCGTGCCTTCGAGCACCTGCGCCACCACCGACCCGCGCCAGAGCGCATCCGAGCGCATGGGCGTGAGGCCGACGACGACACTCAGCGCCAGCAGGATCAGCACGCCACGCAACAGGCCGAACACGCCCCCGAGCACCCGGTCGATGGGCCTCAGTCCCACCGATGTCACCAGTTTCTTGACCAGCCAGGCCAGCAGCCCGCCCAAAAAGGCGACGCCGATGAACACCAGCACGAAACCCACTGCCAGGCGCAGCGGGTCGGAGAGGCTGTCCAGTGGCAGCTTCTGCGCCACCGGCCAGCCCAGCATCTGCGCCACCAGGAAGGCGGCCACCCATGCCCCCACCGACAGCACCTCGTAGACGAGGCCCCGCCACATGCCGACCACGATCGACAGCAGCAGCAGGCCCAGCAACAGCCAGTCGAGCCACGACATCACCCAGGCCTCTTGCAGATACCGGCAATATGCGTCACAGCGTCAGGATGGCCGCGGGCAGCCCCAGTTCCTTGGCCCGCGCGGCTGCCTTTTCGGCATCGGCGCGCGAAGTGAATGGCCCCAGGCGCACCCGGATCCGTGTGCCCTCGGCCGTTTTGGCTTCATGGGTATAGGTCTTGAGCCCCGCACGCTCCAGCTTGAGCCGCACCTCGCGGGCCCGCTGGGCCTCCGCGAAGGCACCCACCTGCACGATCAGCCGCGCCTGGCCCTCTTCCGCCTTCTTGGCGGCTTCCGACGAACCGGACGTCGCCGGTGCCGGCGCGTCGGGCGCCTTGGCGGCCGTCTGGGGCTTGGGCACAGGTGCAGGCGTCGGCGCTGGCGCGGGAGGTGCCGCAATCACCGGCGCCGGCTTGGGCACCTCTTCCGCACCGGATGCAACCAGGGTTTCCTTCTCATCCAGCGCCTCGCTCACCGGCACCGGGTCCGAATCGACGGCCACCGGCGACCTGGGAGCAGGCAGTGCCGGCCCGTTGCGCGCCGGAATGTCGATCGACACGTCGGCCGTCAGCGGCCTGGGCGCGGTATCGAACAGAAGGGGAAAGCCCACCACACCGATCAGCACCAGCACGCTGGCACCGATCAGGCGATGCCGGGCGCGCCGCCGCAGCGTCTCAATGCTGGGAGCCGCAGAGGCCGATGCCGACCCCTTGGATGCAGAACGGGACTTGAACATGCGGGTGTGCCGGTCCACCGCGGGCCGCGCCGGTCACCTGGCTCAGCCCACGCGGCATCGGCCGGGATCAGGCACCCAGGTGTTTCGCCGCCAGCCGGGGGATGCCGCTGTGCAACACGCCGCCCACGGTGAAGAAGGATCCAAAGACCACGATTCTATCAGCGGGGTCGGCTTCAGCCACCGCCGCCTCCAGAGCAGCCATGGGGTCGGCATGGCAACCGGCGATCCGCCCGCGGCCCAGCACGCCACCCTCAAGCATGACCCGCAGGTCCGCAGCCGAGGACGCACGGGGCGTGGGCAGATCGGTCAGGTGCCAGACGTCGACGAGCGGCGCGACGCGCTGCAGCATCGCCGGCAGGTCCTTGTCGGCCATGGCACCGAAAACGGCGTGCGTCGTCGGATAAAAGCCCATGGCGTCCAGGTTCTCGGCCAGCGCTGCGACCGAGTGCGGGTTGTGCGCAACGTCCAGCACCAGCGTCGGCTGCCCGGGCACGATCTGGAAACGCCCCGGCAGTTCCACCAGCGCCAGCCCGTTGCGGATGGCTTGCGCGGTCACCGGCAACCGGTCCCGCAACGCCTCGACCGCCGCCAGCACGCCGGAGGCGTTGACCAGCTGGTTGGCGCCACGCAGCCCGGGATACGACAGTCCGCTGTAACGGCGCCCGCCGTGCGACGGGTGCATGGCCCAGCCCCACTGCTGCTTGTCGCCCGCGAAGTGGAAGTCGGCGCCGATGCGCCACAGCTTCGCCCCGATCCCGGCCGCATGGTCCAGCACGCTTTTCGGCACTGCGGGATCGCTGACGATGGCCGGCCGCCCCGGCCGCATGATCCCGGCCTTCTCGAAGCCGATGCTTTCGCGATCATTGCCCAGAATCGCCACGTGATCGAGCGCGATGCTGGTGATCAGCGCGCAGTCGGTATCGATGATGTTGACGGCATCAAGCCGCCCGCCCAGACCCACCTCGAGGATCACCACATCCAGGCCGGCGCGTGAGAGCGTGCGCAGGATCGCCAGGGTCGTGAACTCGAAATAGCTCAGGCTGATCTCGCCGGCGCCAGCGTCGCCGCTCTGGCCCAGGCGCGCGGCCTCGACCTCGGCAAAGGCCGGCAGCAGCTCGGCCGCCTCGACCGGCGCGCGGTGGATGCGACAGCGCTCCTCGAAATGAACCAGGTGCGGCGAAGTATAAAGTCCCGTGCGGTAACCCGCCTCGTCGTAGATGGCCTCCAGCATGGCGCAGGTCGAGCCCTTGCCGTTGGTGCCGGCCACGGTGATCACCGGACAGTCAAAGCGCAGGCCCATGCGCCGGGCCACACGCTGCACGCGATCCAGCCCCATGTCGATGGTGACCGGGTGCAGGCGCTCGCAATGATCCAGCCACTCGGCAAGCGTGCCGGGCTGGGCGGACGGGAGATTCGGTTGCATCCCCGGATTGTCCCACCGCACCGGCAGGCCTCGCAGCCATGCGGGACAATTGCCCCATGATCACGCTCTACGGCATCCCCAACTGCGACACCGTCAAGAAGGCCCGCACCTGGCTGAACAGCCACGGCATCGAATACCGCTTTCATGATTTCAAGAAGGACGGCGTGCCCGCCAATGAACTGACCCGCTGGCTCGACGCCCTGGGCTGGGAAGCCGTCATCAACCGCCGTGGCACGACCTGGCGCGGCCTCGACGAGGCCACCAGGACGGCTGTCACCGGCCCGGACACGGCCCGCGATGTCGCCCTGGCCCACCCGTCCGTCATCAAGCGGCCGATCGTGGACTGGGACGCGGCGCATGGCGGCGGCATCACCGCCGGGTTCGACGCCGCCGCCTGGGAAAGGCGCCGCTGAACAAGGCCACGGCATCATCCCGCGGCCTAAAATGCCGGTTTTGTCCTCTTGTCCCGCACCTGCGGAGCAGATCGCCCTTTCCACCCGGACCATCATGACCACTTCCCGCATCGACGGCGTATCCGTCACCACCCAGGCCAATGTCTATTTCGACGGCAAATGCGTCAGCCACAACCTGACGCAACCTGACGGAACCCGCCTGTCGGTGGGCGTGGTGCTGCCCGCCGCGCTGACCTTCAACACCGGCGCGCCGGAAATCATGGAATGCGTGGCCGGCGGCTGCGAATACCGTCTGGCGGGCACGGACACCTGGCTCAAGGCCGGCCCCGGCGACAAGTTCAGCGTGCCGGGCAACAGCAGCTTCGACATCCGCGTGGACGAGGCCTTCCACTACATCTGCCACTACGGCTGATCCCCCTCACACATCGCACTGAACTGACGCCATGAGCAACATCCTGCAAAGCCTGCCCAAGGGGCAAAAGGTCGGCATCGCCTTCTCGGGCGGTCTGGACACGTCCGCCGCACTGCTGTGGATGAAGAAAAAGGGCGCCCTGCCCTACGCCTACACCGCCAACCTCGGCCAGCCGGACGAGTCCGACTACGACGAGATCCCGCGCAAGGCGATGAGTTACGGCGCCGAGAACGCGCGCCTGATCGACTGCCGCCTGCAGCTGGCGCACGAGGGCATCGCGGCCATCCAGGCCGGTGCCTTCCACATCAGCACCGGCGGCATCACCTACTTCAACACCACGCCACTGGGCCGCGCCGTCACCGGCACCATGCTGGTGGCCGCCATGAAGGAAGACGACGTCCACATCTGGGGCGACGGCTCGACCTTCAAGGGCAACGACATCGAGCGCTTCTACCGCTACGGCCTGCTGACCAACCCCTCGCTCAAGATCTACAAACCCTGGCTGGACCAGACCTTCATCGACGAGCTGGGCGGCCGCAAGGAGATGAGCGAATTCCTCATCGCCAACGGCTTCGACTACAAGATGAGCGTGGAGAAGGCCTACTCGACCGACTCCAACATGCTCGGCGCCACGCACGAGGCCAAGGACCTGGAGCACCTGGACTCCGGCATCCGCATCGTCAATCCCATCATGGGCGTGGCGTTCTGGAAGCCCGAGGTCGAGGTCAAGGCCGAGGAAGTGACCGTGCGCTTCGAGGAGGGCCAGCCCGTGGCCATCAACGGCCAGACCTTCGCCAGCCCGGTGGAGATGTTCCTCAAGGCCAACGAGATCGGCGGCCGCCACGGTCTGGGCATGAGCGACCAGATCGAGAACCGCATCATCGAGGCCAAGAGCCGCGGCATCTACGAGGCCCCGGGCATGGCGCTGCTGCACATCGCCTACGAGCGTCTGGTCACCGGCATCCACAACGAGGACACCATCGAGCAGTACCGCATCAACGGCCTGCGTCTGGGCCGCCTGCTCTACCAGGGCCGCTGGTTCGATCCGCAGGCCATCATGCTGCGCGAAACGGCCCAGCGCTGGGTGGCGCGCGCCGTCACCGGCGAAGTGACACTGGAGCTGCGCCGCGGCAACGACTACTCGATTCTCAACACCGAGTCGCCCAACCTGACCTATGCGCCCGAGCGCCTGTCGATGGAAAAGGTGGAAGACGCGCCCTTCTCGCCGGCCGACCGCATCGGCCAGCTGACCATGCGCAACCTGGACATCGTCGACACCCGCGCCAAGCTGGGCGTCTACGCCCACGCCGGCCTGCTCTCGCTGGGCGGCAACGCGGCGCTGGCACAGCTGGAAGGCTCGAAGAAGTAAGCCCCCGCGGCGCGCTCGCGCCGCCCGCTGACGCCAAAAACCGCCCTCGCCTCCTTGGCGTCGGGCGGTTTTTTCATGCCCTCATCGGCGTCGATGACGGACGGGCGCGACGTCCGTGAACGCGGCGAAACCGGCGACAGGCCGGCGCGCTCAGGCCGCCGCCGGGGCCGGACCGACGCGCATGTAGCGCACGATGGCCGCCAGCGCCACACCATAGGCGGGCACGAACAGCAGCAGGCTCACGATGAGCTTGATGACGTAGTCGACCGTGGCGATCTCGACCCAGTTGGCGGCCATGAAGGGGTCGGAGCTGCGCCAGAAGGCCACGGAGAAGAAAACCACCGTGTCGAGCGCCTGGCCAAACACCATCGAGACCGAGGGAGCGAGCCACCAGCGCGCGCTGCGCTGGCGGATGCGGTCGAACACCTGGATGTCGAGCAGCTGGCCCAGCGCATAGGCGGCAAAGCTGGCCACGGCGATGCGGAAGACGAAGGTGTTGAACTCGCCCAGCGCCGACCAGCCATTGAAGCCGCCTTCCTGGAACAGCACGCCCACCACGTAGGACGCCAGCAGCGCCGGCAGCATCGCACGCGTGATGACGCGCCGCGCCGAGGCCTTGCCGATCAGCCGGACGGTCAGGTCGGTGGCCAGGAAGATGAACGGAAAACTGAAGGCGCCCCAGGTGCTGTGGAAGCCGAACAGGTCGATCGGCAGTTGCACAAGGTAATTGCTGGCGATGACGATGGCGATATGGAACGCCACCAGCAGGGAGAGGTAGAAAGGCACGCGCGAGGGCGGCGCCATCATGGCAGGCATAGGAATCCTTTTTGATGAATGGGGGCGAGGGAACCCATGGGTCGGCAGAACTGCCGAAGCGAAACCTTCGATTGTAGCGCCGGCCTTACCAGACCACCGGCTCGGGCTCCAGCCGGATGCCGAAGCGCTCGTAAACGCTGGTCTGGATGGCGCGCGCCAGGGTCATTACCTCGCCGCCGGTGCAAGGGTGCTCCGGCGTGCCGCGGTTGACCAGCACCAGCGCCTGCTTCTCGTACACCCCCGCGTGGCCCAGGGTCTTGCCCTTCCAGCCGCAGGCGTCGATGAGCCAGCCGGCGGCCAGCTTCACGGTGCCGTCGGGCATGGGGTAATGCACCACCTTCGGCTCGCGCGCGATGATGTCCGCACACTGCTCGGGCGTGACGGTCGGGTTCTTGAAGAAGCTGCCGGCATTGCCGATGACAGCCGGGTCGGGCAGTTTGGCCCGGCGGATCGCCACCACCCAGTCAAAGACCTGTCGCGCATCCGGTGCCGTGATGCCGGTTTCCGCGACCTTGCGTTGCAGATCCATGTAACCGAGTTCGGGCTTCCAGGGCTTGGGCAGCCAGAAGCGCACCCTCGTGATGAGCGCGCGGCCGGCCAGGCCCATGCTTCGATCGTCAGAGGGCAGGTGCTTGAACACGGAATCGCGGTAGCCGAAACCGCATTGCGCCGCATCGAGCGTGATCGACTTGCCGCTTTCTAGGTCGATGGCATCGAGCGAATGGAAGCGGTCCTGCAGCTCCACCCCGTACGCGCCGATGTTCTGCACCGGCGCGGCGCCGACGGTGCCCGGGATCAGCGCCAGGTTCTCCAGCCCGCCCCAACCCTGATCCTGGGTCCAGGCCACGAAGTCGTGCCAGACTTCCCCAGCGCCGGCCTCGACCAGCCAGCCTTTGGGCGTTTCCTCCACCAGGCAGCGCCCCGGCACCTCGACCTTGAGCACGATCCCGGGCACGTCGCCGGTGAGCACCAGGTTGCTGCCCCCGCCCAGCACATAGCGCGGGGTCGTTTCCCAGCCGGGCTGCGCCATCAGGCCCAGCAGGTCCGAGGGGTGTCCGATGCGGGCGAGATGCTCGGCCCGCGCGGCGATGCCGAAGCTATTGTAGGGCTGGAGGGAGACCTGTTTCTCGACTAACATGACGGCATTGTCTCACCCGTCTAGCACCGGTCATCCGGACTCTGTCATGCCCTCTTTTGATACCAAGCTTGAAGCCAATTTCGTGGAAGTGAAAAACGCGGTCGAGAACACCGCCAAGGAAATCGGCACCCGCTTCGACTTCAAGGGAACCTCGGCCGCCATCGAACTCAAGGACAAGGACATCATCCTGTACAGCGATGCCGAGTTCCAGCTCCAGCAGGTCGAGGACATCCTGCGCAACAAGCTGGCCAAGCGCAATGTCGACGTGCGCTTCCTTGACATCGGCAAGGCCGAAAAGATCGGCGGCGACAAGGTCAAGCAGCTCGTCAAGGTGCGCAACGGCATCAGCACCGAGGACGGCAAGAAGATCCAGCAGCTCATCAAGGGAAGCAAGCTCAAGGTCCAGGCCGCCATCCAGGGCGACTCCGTGCGCGTGACCGGTGCCAAGCGCGATGACCTGCAGGCGGCCATCGCCCTGATCCGTACGGAAATGAAGGACCTGCCGCTGTCCTTCGACAATTTCCGGGACTGAATGAAACCGGCTCTTGCGCAGCTCCCCCGCGCTTCCCGTCTCTGGCATGCCAGCCACGCCGGGAGGGTGAACGGACCGGGGCAGCAGGGGCCCGATGCCTGGCCTGCGCGGTGGCGGACATCCGTCCTGTTCGCCTCCCTGATCGCCACGGTTTCCGGCGCCCTTGCCCAGTCCGTGGCGCTCACCGGGGTGTCCGGTTCGCGTGCGCTGGTGGTGGTGGACGGCTCCGCGCCGAAGTTCCTGTCCGAAGGACAGACACATCAGGGCGTGAAGTTGCTGGGCGTCAAGGGCGACACCGCCACGGTCGAGCTGGACGGTGCGCGGCACACCCTGCGCGTGGGCGAAGCGCCCGTGAGCGTTGGCCGCGGCGCACCCGGTGATGCCGGCGGCCAGCGCGTGGTGCTCACCGCCGACGGCCGGGGACATTTCATCTCCGGCGGACTGATTAACGGGCGGCCGGTGCAGTTCCTGGTCGATACCGGTGCCACCACCATCATCCTCGGCGAGGAAGACGCACGGCGCATCAACCTGCCTGTCGAGCAGGGCAGCAAAGTCGGCGTGCGCACCGCCAATGGTGCTGTCACCGGTCACTCGCTGCGCCTGCAATCGGTGAAGCTGGGCGATGTCCAGGTCCATGACGTGGCGGCGATCGTGCTGCCGCAGGCCATGCCCTACGTCCTGCTGGGCAACAGCTTTCTGACGCGCTTCCAGATGCAGCGCCAGAACGACCAGCTCACGCTGGAAAGGCGCTATTAGCCCTGTGCCCGCTGCGCCGCGGTGACAATGATCTCGATGCGCCAGGCCGGATTGGCCAGCGCGGCCTGCACGGTGGCACGCGGCGGCGCGGTGCCCGGCACCACCCAGGCATCCCAGACCTCGTTCATCACAGCAATGTCGCGGATGTCGGCCAGGAAGATCTCGGTGCGCAGGATGCGCGACTTGTCGCTGCCACACTCCAGCAGGCGCTGCTCGACCTGCTGCAGCACGTCCTCTGTCTGCCCGCGGATGTCCACGTCGCCGCGCTCGGGCACCATGCCGGCGAGAAACACGATGCCATTGAAAACGGCGGCCTCGCTGTAGCGCGCGGCCATGCCGACACGGGTGATGTCCTGGTTGGTGGTGCTCATGGGGCCTTCTTCTTCGCGCCGATTTTGCTTTCCTTGCCGGCGATCAGTCGGTTGATGTTCTCGGCATGGCGCCAGACCAGCAGCAGGGCCATCACGCCCAGGCTCAGGGCCATCGGGCGCGAGGCATGCCAGGCCACACCGTGGCCGAACAGGTAGTAGACGGGCGCAAACACCGCCGTCACGATCGACGCCAGCGACGAGTAGCGGAAGAACACTGCCACGATGAGCCAGGTCAGCAGCGCAGCCAGACCCAGCCACGGATCGAAGGCCAGGATCACACCGGCCGCGGTGGCCACACCCTTGCCGCCCTGGAAACGGAAAAACACCGGCCAGAGGTGGCCGACGAAAGCGGCCAGCCCCGACAGCGCGGCCGTGCCGTCACCCAGCCCCCAGCGGCCGCCCCATGTCGTGATGATGAACACCGGCAGCCAGCCCTTGAAGGCATCGAGCAGCAGTGTCACGATGGCCGCAGCCTTGCTGCCCGATCGCAGGACATTGGTCGCGCCCGGGTTCTTGCTGCCGTACGTGCGCGGATCTGCCAGGCCCATGGCCCGGCTGACGACGACGGCAAAGGACAACGAGCCGGCCAGGTAGGCCAGCACCACG
This sequence comes from Pseudomonadota bacterium, assembly GCA_023415035.1. Lineage (GTDB taxonomy): Bacteria > Pseudomonadota > Gammaproteobacteria > Burkholderiales > Burkholderiaceae_C > Hydrogenophaga. The sequence continues at coordinate 28,476 of JAEZLX010000089.1, forward strand.
GCGATGATGGGATGAATGGAGTCCAAGGCAACCTCAGGAAAACGCAGCGCCTATTCTGCCAGCGCGCACTGCACCGGACGGGCGCCGAGCGTGTCGCGCAGCACCGCCGGATCGATGCCGACCAGGAAGCCGCGGCGGCCGCCGTTGATCCAGATCTTCGGCAGGCCCAGCACGGTTTCCTCGACGAACACGGGCATGTCGCGCCGCAGCCCGAACGGCGACGTGCCCCCCACCAGGTAGCCGCTGTGCCGGTTGGCCACCTCGGGCTTGCAGGGCTCAACCGACTTGGCGCCGATCTGACGCGCCAGGTTCTTGGTCGACACCGTGCGGTTGCCGTGCATCAGCACGGCCAGCGGCCGCGCCGATTCGTCCTGCATGATCAATGTCTTGACGACCGCGAAGGGATCGAAGCCGAGCACCGCGGCGCTGTGCTGGGCGCCACCGTGCTCCACGTATTCGTAGGGATGTTCGGTGTAGGCCACGCCATGCGCCTTGAGCCAGGCGGTGGCGGGCGTCTCGCTGACATGCGTCTTTTTTGCCATCACTGTGCCAGGTCGCGCATCTCCCATCGGATCGCGTCGACCGCCTTGAGGATTTCGGGCGAAAGCTGCACATCCCAGGCATCAAGGCATTCGTCGAGCTGGGCCAGTGTCGTCACGCCGATGATGGTGCTGGCCACGCGCCAGTTGCGGTAGCAGAAGGCCAGCGCCAACTGCTGCGGCGTCAGGCCGTGCTCGCGGGCCAACGCGTTGTAGCGGCGCGCCGATGCCAGCGCCTCGGGCCGGCCCCAGCGCTGCTTGCGCATCGACTCGAACAACGCCAGCCGGCCATGATCGCCCTGCAGGCCGGTGTCGTCGTACTTGCCCGTCAGCAGGCCGAAGCCCAGTGGCGAATAGGCCAGCAGCGACACGCCCAGACGGTGACAGGTTTCGTCCAGACCGTTCTCGTAGCTGCGGTTGACCAGGCAGTAGGGGTTCTGCACCGTGGCCACGCGCGGCAGGCCCGCCTGCTCGGCCACGCGCACGAACTCGTGCACGCCGTACGGCGTTTCGTTGGACAGGCCGATGGCGCGCACCTTGCCGGCCTTGATCAGCACTTCCATCGCCTCCAGCTGCTCCTGCACCGAAGGCGCCGGCTTGTCCCGCGCCGGATCGAAATACAGAGCACCGAAGGCTGGCACGTTGCGCGCCGGCCAGTGGATCTGGTACAGATCGATCACGTCGGTCTGCAGGCGGCGCAGGCTCGCCTCGCAGGCTTCGATGATGCCGGCCTTGCTGACCTCGGGCCGCAGCCACGGCATGCCGCGGGCCGGACCAGCCACCTTGCTGGCCAGCACGACCTTCTGCCGCGCACCGGGGCGGCTGGCGAACCAGTTGCCGATGATGGACTCGGTGGCACCGCAGGTCTGCTCGCGCGCCGGCACCGAATACATCTCGGCCGTGTCGATGAAGTTGACGCCGCGCTCCAATGATCGGTCGAGGATGGCATGCGCGGTGGCCTCGTCCACCTGCTCCCCGAAGGTCATCGTGCCCAGGCAGATGGGCGTCACTTCGAGGGAGGACTGTCCAAGGGAGACTTCAGGTTTCATGGCGTGGTTCTTGTTCCTGGGTTCGGTGCCATCACTGGCAATATTAGGCCGGCAGCCCAAACTATCGTGTCACTGCGCGGACGCCTCGTGACCGCATGGCTGCGTATGCTGTCGGCTTTTTTCAGATCAGCCCCCGAATGTACCAAGCCCGTCACGTCTCCCGCACCGTCACGCTCCCCATCCGCCACATCGACTACCAGGTCCGCCTGTGGGGCGACCCGGTGCCCGGCCGTGCGCCGCTGGTGCTGGTGCATGGCTGGATGGATGTCTCGGCCTCCTGGCAGTTCATGGTGGACGCCCTGCGCGAGCCGCGACAGATCATCGCCCCCGACTGGCGGGGCTTCGGCGGCAGCCGCGGTGCCCCGGCCGAAAGCTACTGGTTCCCGGACTACCTGGCCGATCTGGACGCACTGCTCGACCACTTCGCGGGCGAGCAACCCGTGGATCTGGTGGGGCACAGCATGGGCGGCAATGTGGCCATGCTCTACGCGGGCGTGCGCCCTGCCCGCATCCGGCGGCTGGTCAACTTCGAAGGCTTTGGCATGCCCGCCACCGAGCCCTCGCAGGCGCCGGGGCGCTACGCCCAGTGGCTCGACGAGCTCAAGGCACTGCGCCGTGGCGACATGGATCTCAAGGCCTACGACAGCGAAGACGGGGTGGCCCGGCGGCTGATGAAGACCAACCCCCGGCTCGGCGAGGACAAGGCGCGCTGGCTGGCCCTCCAGTGGGCGCGCAAGGACGCCGACGGGCGCTGGCACATCCTGGGCGATGCGGCGCACAAGGTCACCAGCGCCATGCTCTACCGTGCCGACGAAGCTCAGGCGGTGTTTGCCGCCATCACGGCGCCGGTGCTGTCGGTCGTCGCCAGCGACGACAGCCTGGACCTGTGGTGGAAGGGCCGCTACACCCTGGCCGACTACCGCCAGCGCCTGCAGGTGGTCCGCGACCTGCGCGAGGCACGGGTGGAGGACGCCGGCCACATGCTGCACCACGACCAGCCGCATGTGCTGGCGAAACTGGTGGAGGACTTCCTGAGCGCCTGAAGGGCGTGCGGAGCGCGATCCGCCCACTTTTCGCCGGACGGCAGGCGCCGTGCAGCCCAACCCGGCCCCACCATGAGAAAATCACGGGTTTGGCGGGCCGCGACCCGCGCACCGAACCGAAAGAGAAAGATTGCCATGGAAGCCGAACGCCTCAACGCCCTGCAAAACCAACTGGCCGACCTGACCGAGCGGGTGGCCGAGCTTCGGAGGTATCTTTGACTACGATGCCAAGGCCCTGAAACTCAGCGAAGTCAACGCCGCGCTCGAAGACCCGACCGTCTGGGACAACCCCAAACGCGCCCAGGAACTGGGTAAGGAAAAGCGCTCGCTTGAAGGCGTGGTGCTGGTCATCGACCGCCTCTCCGGCGAGCTGACCGACAACACCGAGCTGTTCGAAATGTCGGCCGCGGAGCATGACGAAGCGGGCCTGCTGACCATCGAAGCCGAAGTGGCCAAGCTCGCGCCCGAGGTCGAGCAGCTCGAGTTCCGCCGCATGTTCAACAACCCGGCGGATCCGCTGAACTGCTTCCTGGACATCCAGGCAGGTGCCGGAGGCACCGAGGCCTGCGACTGGGCCAGCATGCTGCTGCGCCAGTACCTGCGCTATGCCGAGCGCAAGGGTTTCAAGACCACCGTGGAAGACGAGACGCCGGGCGACACCGCCGGCATCAAAAGCGCCACGATCAAGATCGAGGGCGAATACGCCTACGGCCTGCTGCGCACCGAGACCGGCGTGCACCGGCTCGTGCGCAAGTCTCCCTTCGACAGTTCGGGCGGCCGCCACACCTCGTTCGCCTCGGTCTTCGTCTATCCCGAGATCGACGACTCGATCGAGATCGAGATCAACCCGGCCGACGTGCGCGTGGACACCTACCGCGCATCCGGCGCCGGCGGCCAGCACATCAACAAGACCGATTCGGCCGTGCGCCTGACGCACATCCCGACCGGTATCGTGGTGCAATGCCAGGACGGCCGCAGCCAGCACTCCAACCGCGAGGTGGCCTGGCAACGTCTGCGCAGCCGTCTGTACGACCACGAGATGCGCAAGCGCATGGAAGAGCAGCAAAAGCTCGAAGACACCAAGACCGACGTGGGCTGGGGCCACCAGATCCGCAGCTATGTGCTGGACAACAGCCGCATCAAGGACCTGCGCACCAACGTCGAAGTCTCCGCCACGCAGAAGGTCCTCGACGGCGACCTGGACGTGTTTATTGAAGCCTCCCTCAAGCAAGGGGTTTGACCATGACTTTCCGTGAAGGCCCAGCGACCATCGTGCGCCGAGAAGACTATGCGCCCCCGCCGTTCTGGATCGACACCGTCGATCTCGTCTTCGACCTCGACCCGGCCAAGACCCGCGTTCTGAACCGGATGCGCCTGCGCCGCAACCTCGACGTGCCGCCGCAGGCGCTGCGTCTGGATGGCGAGGACCTGAACCTGGCCCGCGTGCTGGTCAATGGCGCCGGCACCTCGTTCCGCATGGACGGCCAGACCCTGGTGCTGGAGAACCTGCCTGCGGGCAACGATCCGTTCGATCTGGAAATCTTCACGACCTGCGCGCCCGAGAAGAACACCCAGCTCATGGGCCTTTATGTGAGCCAGGGCACCTTCTTCACACAGTGCGAGGCCGAAGGCTTCCGCCGCATCACCTACTTCCTGGACCGGCCCGACGTAATGGCCAGCTACACCGTCACGCTGCGTGCCGACAAGCGCCAGTACCCGGTGCTGCTGTCCAACGGCAACCTCGTCGAATCGGGTGACCTCGAAGGCCAGGGCAACGAGGGGCGCCACTATGCCAAGTGGGTGGACCCGCACCGCAAGCCCTGCTACCTGTTCGCCCTCGTGGCCGGCAACCTGGTCGCACGCGAGCAGCGGGTGGTCAGCCGCTCGGGCAAGGAGCACCTGCTGCAAGTCTATGTGCGCCAGGGCGATCTCGACAAGACCGAGCACGCCCTGAACTCGCTCGTCAAGAGCGTGATCTGGGACGAGACGCGCTTCGGCCTGCCCCTGGATCTCGACCGCTTCATGATCGTCGCCACCAGCGACTTCAACATGGGCGCGATGGAGAACAAGGGCCTGAACATCTTCAACACGAAGTACGTGCTGGCCAGCCAGGCCACCGCCACCGACACCGACTACGCCAACATCGAGTCGGTCGTGGGCCACGAGTACTTCCACAACTGGACGGGCAACCGCATCACCTGCCGCGACTGGTTCCAGCTCTCGCTCAAGGAAGGCCTGACGGTCTTCCGCGACCAGGAATTCAGCATGGACCTGTGCGCCACGCCCTCGGCCCGCGCGGTCAAGCGCATCGAGGACGTGCGCGTGCTGCGCACCGCGCAGTTCCCCGAGGACGCCGGCCCGATGGCCCACCCGGTACGCCCCGACAGCTATGTCGAGATCAACAATTTCTACACCGTGACGGTGTACGAAAAAGGCGCCGAGGTCGTGCGCATGATGCAGACCCTGGTGGGGCGCGAGGGCTTCCGCAAGGGCATGGACCTGTACTTCGAGCGCCATGACGGCCAGGCAGTGACCTGCGACGACTTCGCCCAAGCCGTAGCCGACGCCAACCCCGACAGCGAGCTGGCCCGCCAGCTGCCGGTGTTCAAGCGCTGGTACAGCCAGGCCGGCACGCCGCGCGTGCAGGCCCGTGGCGAGTTCGATGCCGCTGCGCGCACCTACACGCTCACCCTGACGCAAAGCTGCCCGCCCACGCCCGGCCAGACGGACAAGCAACCCTTCCTGATCCCGGTCGCCGTCGGCCTGCTCGACGCCCAGGGTCGGGACCTGACACTACAGCTGCAGGACGGCTCTGCCCTCACCCACGGCAACATCCTGGTGCTGTCGCAGGCCAGCCAGCAGTTCGTGTTCTCCGGCATCGACGCCGAGCCGGTGCCCTCGCTGCTGCGCGGTTTCTCGGCACCGGTCATCCTGGAGATGGACCTGTCGGATGCGCAGCTGCTGCACCTGCTGGCCCACGACAGCGATCCGTTCAACCGCTGGGAAGCCGGCCAGCGCCTGGCCCTGCGCCGCGCCCTGGCGGCCATCCAGGCCGACGGCACTCCTGCTGCCGAGCCGCTGGATGAAGGCTTCATCGAGGGCATGCGCGCCCTGCTGCGCCACCCCGCCCTGGACGCCGCCTTCAAGGAACTGGCCCTGACGCTGCCCGCCGAGTCCTACATTGCCGAGCAGCTGGACGTGGTCGACCCGCAGCGCGTGCACGCGGTGCGCGAGGCCATGCGCCGCCAGCTGGCGCTGGCGCTGCAGGCCGACTGGGCCTGGGCCTTTGAGGAGCACCACGACAACGGCGGCTACCGCCCCGACGCGCTGAGCGCCGGCCGCCGCGCCCTCACCGGCATGGCGCTGGCCATGTTGTGCCTGGCCGCGCGCGAATCCGGCGACACCGTCTGGCCGGGCAAGACCTACCAGCGCTTCAAGGACGCGGGCAACATGACCGACCGCTTCAATGCGCTCTCGGCCCTGGTCTCCAGCGGCCAGCCGCTGGCCGCGCAGGCCCTGGAGCGCTTCCACGCGATGTTCAGGGACGAGGCCCTGGTGCTGGACAAGTGGTTCGCCCTGCAGGCCGGCGCACCCGACCGCGGCGGCGACATCCTGCCGCGCGTGCGCCAGCTGCTGTCCCACCCGGACTTCCAGCTGCGCAACCCCAACCGCGCGCGCAGCGTGCTGTTCAGCTACTGCAACGCCAACCCGGGCGCCTTCCACCGTGCCGACGCCGCCGGCTACGTGTTCTGGAGCGAGAAGGTCGTCGAGATCGACAGCTTCAACCCGCAGGTCGCGGCCCGTCTGGCCCGTGCGCTGGACCGCTGGAAAAAACTCGCCGAACCCTATCGCAGTGCCGCCCGCGAAGCCATCGCCCGCGTCGCCGCCAAACCCGACCTGAGCAACGACGTGCGAGAGGTCGTCACGCGCGCCCTGGCCGACTGATTCCCGGAGACCCCTTCCATGAGCAGCAAGATTTCCCTCACCCGCTACCTGATCGAACAGCAACGCACGCACGGCCGCATCCCGCCAGAGCTGCGCCTGCTCATCGAGGTGGTGGCCCGCGCCTGCAAGCGCATTTCCATCAGCGTCAACAAGGGTGCGCTCGGTGGCGTGCTGGGCAGCGCCGAGACCGAGAACGTCCAGGGCGAGGTGCAGAAGAAGCTGGACATCATCGCCAATGAGGTGCTGATCGAGGCCAACGAATGGGGCGGGCACCTGGCCGCCATGGCCTCGGAGGAAATGGACAGCATCTACGTGGTGCCCAACCGCTTCCCCAAGGGCGAATACCTGCTGATGTTCGACCCCCTCGACGGCTCGTCCAACATCGACGTGAACGTGTCCATCGGCACCATCTTCTCGGTGCTGCACAAGCACCACGATGACCCCACCACCGACGAGCCCGTCACCGAGGCCGACTTCCTGCAGCCCGGCAACCAGCAGGTGGCCGCCGGCTACTGCGTCTACGGCCCGCAGACGACCCTGGTGCTGACCGTGGGTGACGGCGTGGCCATGTTCACGCTGGACCGCGAGCAGGGATCGTGGGTGCTCACGCAGGACCAGGTGACGATTCCCGAGGACACGAAGGAATTCGCCATCAACATGAGCAACATGCGCCACTGGGACACCCCGGTCAAGCGCTACATCGACGAATGCCTGCAAGGCAAGGACGGCCCGCGCGGCAAGGACTTCAACATGCGCTGGATCGCCTCCATGGTGGCCGACGTGCACCGCATCCTGACCCGTGGCGGCATCTTCATGTACCCCTGGGACAAGCGCGAGCCGCAAAAGCCGGGCAAGCTGCGCCTGATGTACGAAGCCAACCCCATGGCCTGGCTGGTCGAGCAGGCCGGCGGCGCCGCCACCAACGGCCGCCAGCGCATCCTGGACGTGGTACCGACCAAACTGCACGAGCGCGTCAGCGTGGTCCTGGGCTCGAAGAACGAAGTCGAGCGTGTGACCCGCTACCACCTCGAAGCGGACCAGGCGCAATAAACGGCCTGAAAGTTTGCTAGAATAGAGGGCTAGGCCGGAATAGCTCAGTCGGTAGAGCAGCTCATTCGTAATGAGAAGGTCGGGGGTTCGACTCCTCTTTCCGGCACCATATAAGCAAAGAAAACCCTGCTACTGAAAAGGTAGCGGGGTTTTTCTTTTTGCTGGGTATGTAAGGGCGGATGTAAGACGATTTCGGGAATGCAGCCCAGCACCTGAAACAGAAAAGCCCCACAGCGGGGGCTCAGTGGGCACATGGTTGCTGGCTCAGGCGGGTGTTTGCCTCTGCTGCTTCACAGCGCCGACTAGCCGGGCCACGGCGTCCTGTACCCACACAGTGGCGACCGTCGCTGCCTCAGATTCACCCGCTTGGATCGCGTGGCCGCGCAGGGTCACATAGTCGGACTCGGAAATATCCATGCACGTATGGGCTCGTGCCCATGCCAGGTGCCGCAAGGCAACCGAACGCCCGCCCAATTGCTCGATCAGGCCACCGAATGCGAGGTCTGGCTTTCCGGCTTCAGCGGCCATCAAGATCAGCAGCGCGCGCGCGTAAGGCGCGGACGTGTGCCACAGTGGCAACGGCGGCAATGACAGCGTGTGCGGCATCATTCGTCGCCCCCTTCGACTTCCTCGGGAGCGGGGCGCAGCAGCAGACCGTCGCACCATGCCAACGCACAGTAGCGGGCCAGCTCGGGTGCCAGGGCTTCGGCTTTCTCGCGCAGATTCTGAAATGCCCGAGCGGCTTCGATCAGGCGCACCCGCTCGTCGGCCTCGCGCTGTGCGTAAGCGGCGTCCTGTGCGGCGTTGCGCAGGCGCGTTGCGTCGGCCTCGTACAGCGGCAAGGTCTGCTCGACGACCAACAACCTCTCACGCGCGGCGGCTGCTTCTTCCACGGTCACACGGCCGGCCGCAACGTCATCGCGGGCAGTGGCATCCCGACATTTCGCCTCTGCCAGTTCAGCCCGCAGTTCGTTCGCATGGGCGCGGGCTTGGTCCGCTAACGAACGGGCGGCCTCTGCTTCGTCTGTCCGTGCCTTCAGGTCGGCTTGGGCGGCTTCCAGGTCGGCGGCGGCAAGCTCCGCGTCGTGGTGGCGCTCGCTGTACGGGTGCGCGCCCAACAAAGCATTGATCTGATTCAGGCCAGACACGCGCAAGGTAAGGGGTCTTTTCACTTGGACTCCGTGGTTTGGTTGACTTTTGCCAGCCATGCGTCGAAGTTGATTCGACGTCGGCCGGCAATGCGGATGCTCGGGATGTGCCGTTGTCGGACGGCTCGCACAACCGTGCGGTATCCCACGCCCTGCGCCTCGGCAAACTGGCGCAGGGTCAGGAGGCGTGGGGCCGGTGGGATGGGTTCAAACAGGTCTTCGTCAGTCATGCGCGAATGATCCGACGGAGCATGAACAAACACTCTGCGGCACAATTTCGCCCAATCGTTCCCAAGGTGTCCTGAAAGGCCACGGGGCGTATCCTGCTAGGGCAAGCCTGCCCTGCTTGCATATTGCATTGTGAAACCTCAGGCTAGGTGTGCAGCGGGCCTCAGAGGCGCCGCCCGACGGAGCCGTAACGCCAGGGGCCCGCTATCTCGCGATCCGTTGTGTCTTTACATCGGGCCGGAGTAGATCGTTTAGCGATCTAAGGCAGTGAGATAGACTGAGATCAGCGCAATAAGACGACTTAGCTGGAGGGTGGTATGGCTTTGGAGGTGTGTGCGCGTTGCAGGCGATCACCACTGGGTGTGTTTAAGCCCGTGCGGAAAATCAATGGGCAGCGATACTGCCTATCCTGCGCTATTGCAATCGAGGGCGAGCCAGTTGAACCAGCGCCCGAAGCTGCGGCGAAGGCATCCCAAGGTATTGGCGTTTCAGGGGTGGCGTCTCATGGGATGCAGCCTGAATCGGATATGCCGCGGTACTTTTGCACGCAGTGCCATACCTACAGCAATACAGCCAAGATGAAAGGCAACGGCTGGATTGAAGCGCTGCTTTATCTTTTCTACATACTGCCGGGCGTGATCTATTCCGTATGGCGCAGGTCGGGACAACCCAATGCATGCCCGACCTGCGGACATGCTGCACTGATTCCGGCCAGTGCTAGGGAACCATCCCCCGACACACACGTTAGGTGCCCGGATTGCGCGGAGTTGGTGCGTCGTGAAGCGCGGAAATGCAAGCACTGCGGGAGCACGCTAGTACCTCAGTAGTGGCCGGATTGAGGGCGGGTTGGGTTACAGGTTACGGCGGTTACACGCTCTCCATTAACCTCCCATCTAAATAATCCAACCTACTCGTTTTGGGTCCTTTTAGTAGGGCTGTAACCGCTGTAACCTGTAACCGCCGCCCGCGGTCAGACCACCCGACTCAGAACAAATCCTCAGCCACCCCCGCCGCCTTGATGTGCGCGGCGACGTCGGCACGGGGGGCCTGCCGCCACTTGACGATATTCCGCAGATACCAACCCCGCTCCGAAGTGCCGTCGATCTTGATGGGCTTGTCCCGCTGCTCAGCCCCTGCGTCCTCAAGTGCTCGGCGCATCGCGGTCGTGATGCTGCCGCCACGCGCCGCGATGTCGGGTGCCAATGCCCGCACTGCCTCGGAGTTGGTGATGCATTCAGCAGGGTGTGAGTTAATCAAGTCTTCGGCTCTCATGACCAGAGGCGACTTGGATGCGTTGATGGCGGCTTGCTTGGCATCGGTCATCGGCGGGCGCTCTCCGGGATTGAAGCCCGCAATACTCCGCCCCGCCAGGTACGCTCCCACCGCATTGACAAACTCGGCATTGTCAAGGGCCGCATAAAGACGGCGGTAGTAGGCGCTATCAAGTGGCGGCGCTTTCTTTTCTGCTCCCCGGAGTCTGCCCATCCCTGCAGTGCCCAATCTGCTCACGCTGGCCATCTGGATTCCAGAGGGCAATACAAAACGCCCCGGCTCTTACGAACCGGGGCGTTTTTTCACGTGCAGATACGCCGCGCTGCGGCGTGGATGCGACAGGCTCAGTCGGGATTGGCCAGCAGGCGGTAGCCCTTGCCGCGCATGCAGTGGGCGACGAGATCGTCGCGCTCGTCCTTCTTGACCTTGCTCAGTCCGACCTGGAACTTGCATTCGGACAGCTGCGTGTAGGCGTCATCGGCCGTGGCGCCGGGCTTGTGCCAGAAGGGTTTGGGGCCGCTGGCACAGCCGGCCAGCACCACAGCAGCGGCCGCTGCTCCGATAGCAAACTTGAAAGAGGTCATGACGCGGATCCTGAAAATGGGGGAACAACCGTTCCGAGGATAACAAAGGCCGATGGTTCCCCCAACCCGTCAGGCTGCGAGGCCGGGGTTGCCTTCCATGCCGATGATCTTCGGCGTGTTGATGTTCACGTTCCGGATCACCTTCTTGTTGCGCAGATAGCCCGAGACCACGTCCCAGATCGGGGTGCCCTGCACGCCTTCCTGCACCGAGGCCCAGCCAGCCACCTTGTAGGTCTTGTCGGCCTCGACGGGCTTGCCGCGCAGCATCATGTTGTTGATGCGCTGCCCCATCGGGGCGTTGGGTGTGATGCTGTACTGCATACCGCCCACGCGCACCATGTCGCCACCCTGCTGGTAGTACGGGTCTGGGTTGAAGATGTTGTCGGCCACGTCTTCGAGGATGCCCTTGATCTGCTCGCCCGTGAACTCGTTGAGCGTGGTGGCCGGATAGGTCATGGCCATCTGGTCCATCATGCGCTCGTAGGTGATGACATCGCCGGGCAGCAGCGAGGTGCCCCAGCGCACGCCGGGCGAGAACGCGATGTCGGCGCCCCTGACTTCCATCAGCGCGTCGCAGATGAGCTGGTCCCACGAGCCGTTGAAATTGCCCCGGCGGTACAGCAGCTCTTCGGTAACGGCGAGTTTTTCCTCCAGCCGGTCCTTGAACGGCGCGCGCACCTTGTCGATGTGGGCCTGCATTTCGGCATCGGCCGGCAGCAGGTTGGAGAAGATAGGCAGCAGCTTGTAGCGGAAGTCCTGCACCTTGCCGTCGCGCACATCGAAGTCCAGCACGCCAAGGAACTTGCCGTTGGAGCCGGCGTTGGTCACCAGCGTCTGGCCACCGGAGTTGCTGACGATGGTGGGCGCCGGCATGCCATCGTGCGTGTGGCCGCCCAGGATGGCGTCGATGCCGCGCACGCGCGAGGCCATCTTGATGTCCACGTCCATGCCGTTGTGCGAGAGCACCACGACGACCTTGGCGCCTTTGGCACGCACCTCGTCCACGACCTTCTGCATGTGCTCTTCCTGGATGCCGAAGGTCCAGTCGGGCACCATGTAGCGCGGGTTGGCGATCGGCGTGTACGGGAAGGCCTGGCCGATGACCGCGACCTGCACACCATTCATTTCGCGCAACTCGTAGGGCTTGAAGACCAGGTCCTCGAAGTCGGTGGTCTTGATGTTTTGCGCCAGGAATTCGATGTGACCCTTGAAATCCTTCTCGACCACTTCCTGCACGCGCTTGGCGCCGAAAGTGAATTCCCAGTGCGGGGTCATCATGTCCACACCCAGCAGCTTGCAGGCATCGATCATGTCCTGGCCGTTGGTCCACAGCGAGGTGGCCGAGCCCTGCCAGGTGTCGCCACCGTCAAGCAGCAGCGCATGCGGCCGGCTGGCGCGCAGCTGCTTGATCAGCGTGGCCATGTGCGAAAAGCCGCCGACCTTGCCGTAGGTGCGTGCTGCCTGCGTGAAGTCGAGGTAGCTGAAGGCGTGGGCCTCGCGCGTGCCAGGGCGGAAGCCGAAATGCTTGAGCAGTGTTTCGCCGACGATGTGCGGCGGCCTGCCCAGCGCGCCGGCCACGCCAAGGTTGACGTTGGGCTCGCGGAAGTAGATCGGGGTGAGCTGGGCGTGGCAGTCGGTGAAGTGCAGGAAGCTCACGTTCCCGAACTTCGGGACATCGTAGAAACGCTCACCGGCGCCGGGCTTGGCCGCCAGCACGTCCTTGTGCGACAAAGCCAGCCCGGAGGCCCCGGCAACGGCCAGCACCTGCATGAATTCGCGGCGGCTGAAGCTCATGAATATTCCTTGACAATTGATTACTGATATTCGGACTCAAAGCGCAAGACCCATCATCCTCCCGGACGATGGGTCTTGATGGCGGAGCCACCTGGCCCCGCCGCTGACCATCACTTGTTGACGGGCGACTGCGGATCGAGCAGCAGGGCCATGACGTGCTTGAGTTGCTGCTCGTTGAGGATGCCGTTGTGACCCACGCGCGGCATCTGCGAACAGGCGTTGTAGGCACGCGAGTTCCACACCTTGCCCCAGGTGTACTCGACAATGGCCTTGGCCTCCGGGCTGTTCGGGTCGGTCACGCCGCGCAGCTTGCCGTAGTTGTACAGGCTCGTGCCCAGCGTGCCGAAGGAGATCTCCTCCTTGCTGATCTGGTGGCAGTTGTAGCAGTTGCCGCCATTGACCGTCTTTTCGTTGTCGGTCCATGTCATGCCACGGCCGCTCTGGGCAATCTTCTCGCCCTCCTTCCAGTCGCCGAGGAACTTGCCGTCCGAAGGCCACTTGATGGTCTTCATCTGGGCTTCCTCGATGGCCTTGACGGTCTTCTCGTCCAGCGGCTGGCCAGACACCTCGGCCGCCGCGCACAGGCGGTTGGCATCGTCCTGCTCCAGGCGGGAGACCTTGGCGATGCCACGATCCTGGAACGAGGCCTTCACCACCTCGGCGGTGATGCGGTCAAGATCGGCGGAGCTTGGCGAAGAAGTGCAGGCGCCGATGCCCAGCACCAGTGCGGGAGCTGCCACCAGCGTGGCGAAAATGGTTGTACGCATGTTGTTCGTCTCCTGTCGTCTCAACGCTTGATGGCAGGCACGATGGACTTGGCGCCCTTGGCGTTCACGCCCATGTAGACACCCAGCGCAATGGTCGCGTCGCTGCCGAACTTGGGCTCGGGAAAGCGCTGCTGGCGATAGCAGTCGTTCAGGCGGTGCTGCATGCCCCACATCTGCGAGTTGGAGACGCGGTAGGCCGGCCAGGCGGCGAAACCGATGCCGTCACCCGGGTTCTTCGTCAGGTCGGGCAGGTCCTGCAGGCGGATGCGCTTGCCGGCCTGGCCATGGCAGGTGGCGCACGAAAAGTCGTGGGTGCCGCCACGCATGAAGAACAGTCGCTTGCCGACTTCATACATGGTCTTTTCTTCGGGCGTGCTGTTCGGGAGGTTGAAGGTCATGCCCTTGGACTGCGTGGCCACGTAGGTGGCCAGCGCGGTCAGGTTGGCCATCTCGCCCTTGCCGAAGGGCGTCTTGGCGATTTCGGCCGCGTCAATGCCCTGCAGCGTTTCCATGCAGGTCAGCAGGCGCGACTCCAGATCCTGCACCCGACCCGTGTCCTTGAAATAGCGCGGCATCTGCACAAAGGCGCCTTGGAGCACGCCCGGGCCCAGGCCCAGATCGCACTGTTCCAGCGAA
>JAEZLX010000192.1 GCA_023415035.1 Pseudomonadota bacterium
CCCGCGCCATGGTGCTGGCCAGCGTCGACATTCCGACGGCCAGGGACCCGGGGTCCCGGAGCACCTCATCGAGCCGCATTTCCTGCAACACCCCGTGCGGGTGCAGCACGCCCAGGTGCTGCTGGTCCCGGGACAGCAGGAAGCGCGGTGCCGGGGCACCCGCCGCCGCCTGGCCCGCCACCTGGCACACGCACCCGGCCATGATCCGCTCGCACATCTCGGTGCTGAAACCGGCCGCCTCCAGGCGCGGCCCCAGCTCCTGCCGCGCCTTGTCCAGCCAGGCCTGGTGTTCCGGCGACACCCTCGGGATGTCAGGAATCCGCCCCCTGGACGGCGGGTCGTGGCGCCAGACCGCCTTGTAACTGCCGTCCTCGTTCTCCAGCACGTCACCATTCCTCGCCGTCTGCCAGACTTCCGTGTAGAGCAGTTGCGGCGCCTGCGGGTCATGGCGGCGCTCGGGCGGCACATCGGCGATGCCGATGCCGCGTTGCTGGAAGTAGCCGGTCACGCCTTCGAGCACGCTGGCTGCCGTGCCATGGGCGTCATAGCCGCCGCCAGTACCCACGTGATTACCCGGGTGCTCCACATGGCGCACGCGCGGATCGTCCGCGTGGTACAGCGGCCGGAAATCGGTGCGGTTTTCGTGCTCGGCGATGACCGAGAGCACCGGCCCGCGCATGTTGGGCGGGATGTGCATCGGCGCGTCCACGAACCGGGCCACCGGATCGATCAGCGCCATGGCGGTAATGGGCACGCTGCCGGGTGGAGCGATGACGCGCCCGTCGTTGTCGGTCAGGCCGCGCTCGTGGACCAGCTGATCGCGGCGGAACCGCCGCGGCTGAAACCAACGACGGCCGCGCCAATGTCCGCCGGGGTGGCTTCGGGGTTCTCGCTCATGTATCCCAGCGCTGCCCGACGAAAGTCGACGAACGCCTTTTCGGCGGCGGCATGGATGGCAGGGGCGGGCAAGATAGCCGCGTGAAGGAGACCACCCTGTTCGCCGCCAGTGCCAACGCCGGGATAGTAACGGGACTGAAGCCCGGTATCGGCTTGAGAGGCCGTCTTGGCTTGCAGGCCCAATTGACTGACATTGGTGGACAGCGGTGTCCCGGCCAGTTTCAGGTTGTTTTCGTCGTTGTTCGTGCCGTCGAAGGCGGCAAAAAAGGTAAAGCGTGTGGCACAGCCCTGGGCACCTGCTGTCTCCATTTCCAGCCGGGCCTGCGGCATGCGGGCGCGTTCCTCCTCCGTCAGTGCCCTGACCAAAGACGTTCCCATGGCTCACCTCAGCGCGGTGACAGGGTGGGATAGATCTCGTAGGCCACGTTGTAGCGGGACAGCCAGGTCCTCAGCAGCGGCGCCTTGTTCTGCGAAGTAACGAGCTGCGGCGTCACCACGTACACATAGAGTTGCCGGCCGTCGATCACGAACGTCAGCTCATGGTCGGTCATGTCGCGTGGCAGTCGGTGACGCAGGTCCACCCTGTCCTCCAGCACCTCGCCGGTGGCCTTCAGGCGCCACTTCACGTACAGGAATTCGCCCACCGGCATAGGCCCATTTACCCCCCACGAATACCCCAAGCCACGGCCATCCACCGATCTGCCCCGAACCATGTCGTACCCATCGCCATAGGCGTACTCCAGCAGAACAGCCTCCTTGGCCCAGCCGTCATTCCAACCCTCGAAGTTGAACGCATGCCACACCAGCCTCGGCGTGCTGGCGCACGCCGCCAGGGCCAGCAGCAGGCCCCACATGGCCAGCCAGCGGGTAACGATCCATCGCTTCTGTGTCATCTTGCTTCCTCCCTGAACGGGCTGCCGGCGCTGGAGGCCCGCTCGATAAAAAAGGCATAGACAAATACCTTCGTATGCATGGACAGGCATCCATGAGAACTCCCCACTTTTGGGTAGCCGTGTGTAACAAAAAGCAATCGCCGGGCGGACAGGGCCAGCAACGACGCGGTGGAGCATGCCTGCACCGGTTTGTAAAGGGGGATGATCCGTGTGGATAACTTGCCTGCAGGACTACAATGCCGCCTCTGCCCCGAGCCATTTGTCCACAAGAACGATCCATTGACTGCCAACATGTCCGAGGGCGCTTCCCCTGCCATTTCTGCTGACGACGACAGCGCCCTGCTGTGGTCGGCCTGTGTCGACCGCCTCGCCCAGGAAATCCCCGAGCAGCAATTCAACACCTGGATCCGGCCGCTTGCCGCCAACGTCACCGAGGACGGCACCAAGGTCACGCTGCTGATGGCCAACCGGTTCAAGATGGACTGGATTCGGGCCCAGTACGCCGCCCGCATCACGGCCACGCTCGAGTCCCTGATGGGGCGCCCGGTCGCCCTGGAGTTAGCACTTGCTCCGCGTGAAGTGCCCGCCAGAACTCAAGCTCCGATCCGGTCCGTGCAGGACCAGGTTCTGTCCGAGCTGCCCGATGTGGCCGCGCCCAGCGAGCCCGCGGCCGCCAGCGCGCCGCGCAGCCGCCTCAACCCCGCGCTGACCTTCGCCACCCTGGTGGAGGGTTCGGCCAACCGCATGGCGCGCGCCGCGGCCATGCACGTGGCCGGCAGCCTGGGGCAGCTGTACAACCCGCTGTTCATCTACGGCGGCGTCGGTCTGGGCAAGACCCACCTGGTCCACGCCATCGGCAACCAGCTGCTGGCCGACCGGCCCAACGCCAAGGTTCTTTACATCCACGCCGAGCAGTTCGTCTCGGATGTGGTCAAGTCCTACCAGCGCAAGACTTTCGACGAGTTCAAGCAGCGTTACCACTCGCTGGACCTGCTGCTGATCGACGACGTGCAGTTCTTTGCCAACAAGGAGCGCACGCAGGAGGAGTTCTTCAACGCCTTCGAGGCGCTGCTGGCGCGCAAGAGCCACATCGTGCTGACCAGCGACACCTACCCCAAGGGGCTGGCCGACATCCACGAGCGCCTGGTTTCGCGTTTCGACTCCGGCCTGACGGTGGCCATCGAGCCGCCCGAGCTGGAGATGCGTGTGGCGATCCTGATCAACAAGGCCGCCGCCGAAAACGCCGTCATGCCGGAGGAAGTGGCCTTCTTCGTGGCCAAGAACGTGCGCTCGAACGTGCGCGAGCTCGAGGGCGCGCTGCGCAAGATCCTGGCCTACAGCCGCTTCAACCAGAAGGAAATTTCGATCCAGCTGGCGCGCGAGGCGCTCAAGGACCTGCTGTCGATCCAGAACCGCCAGATCTCGGTGGAAAACATCCAGAAGACGGTGGCCGACTATTACAAGATCAAGGTCGCCGACATGTACAGCAAGAAGCGCCCGGCCTCGATCGCCCGGCCGCGCCAGATTGCCATGTTCCTGGCCAAGGAACTGACCCAGAAGAGCCTGCCGGAGATCGGCGAGCTGTTCGGCGGGCGCGACCACACCACCGTATTGCACGCGGTACGCAAGATCGCCGCCGAGAGGCAGACCGTGAGCGAACTGAACCAGCAGCTGCATGTGCTGGAGCAGACGCTCAAGGGTTGAGCAGCGCGACCAAGAAACCGTTTGCAACTAGGTGAAAATAGCGTCATTTGGTTATCGGCCCTGATTCCTCCGAGCGAAAGAGCAACATGATCGTTTTCAAGTCGACCCAGGACAAGGTTTTGGCAGCCCTGCAATCGGTGGCCGGTATCGTCGAGCGGCGCCACACGCTGCCGATTCTGGCCAACGTGCTGCTGCACAAGACCGGCCCGTCGGTGCAATTGACCACCAGCGACCTGGAAATCCAGATCCGCACCACGGTCGAACTGGGCGGCGATGACGGCAATTTCGCCACCACACTGGGCGCACGCAAGCTCATCGACATCCTGCGCACCATGCCGGCCGACCAGACCGTGAGCCTGGAAAGCAGCGCCGGCAAGCTGGTGCTCAAGGGCGGCAAGAGCCGCTTCACGCTGCAGAGCCTGCCGCCTGAGGACTTCCCGCTGGTGCAGGAGTCGGCCAGCTTCGGCCCTGCCTTCAGCGTGCCGCAAAAGACGCTCAAGGGCCTGCTGGGCCAGGTCTCGTTCGCGATGGCGGTGCACGACATCCGCTACTACCTCAATGGCATCCTGTTCGTGGCCGAAGGCACCACGCTGAGCCTCGTGGCCACCGACGGCCACCGCCTGGCCTTCGCCAGCGCGCAGCTGGACGTGGAAGTGCCCAAGCAGGAGGTGATCCTGCCGCGCAAGACGGTGCTGGAACTGCAGCGCCTGCTGTCGGACAAGGAAGGCGCGATCGAGATGCAGTTCGCGGCCAACCAGGCCAAGTTCAGCTTCGACGGCATGGAGTTCGTCACCAAGCTGGTTGAGGGCAAGTTCCCCGACTACAACCGCGTCATCCCGCGCAACCACAAGAATATCGTGGTGGTGGGCCGTGCCCCGCTGCTGGCCAGCCTGCAGCGCACGGCCATCATGACCAGCGAGAAGTTCAAGGGCGTGCGCCTGAACCTGGACGCCGGCATCCTGCGTGTTGCCTCGAGCAACGCCGAGCAGGAAGAGGCCGTGGACGAGCTGGACATCGACTACGGCGGTGACCCGATCGAGATCGGCTTCAACGTGACCTACCTGATCGATGCCCTGCAGAACATGGGCCAGGAAATGGTGCGCATCGAACTGCAGGACGGTAACAGTTCGGCACTGATGACCAACCCGGATGACAGCGCTTTCAAGTATGTTGTCATGCCGATGAGGATTTGACACCTGCCGCGCCACCCTTGCATGCCAACCCGCTCGCCAGCGGGTTTGGCGTTTGTAGAAGTCTGTGAGATTTGATATGTCCGAAGCCAACCAGCCTGCCGAACTGAACGAGAACGGCGCCAATCTGCCCAAGATCGACGCCCACCAGCCCGGCGCCAGCGCGGCTTACGGCGAAGGTGCGATCCAGATCCTGGAAGGCCTGGAGGCCGTGCGCAAGCGCCCGGGCATGTACATCGGTGACACCTCCGACGGCACCGGCCTGCACCACCTGGTGTTCGAGGTGGTGGACAACTCCATCGACGAGGCGCTGGCCGGTCACTGCGACGACATCGTCGTGACCATCCACCTGGACAACTCCATCAGCGTGGTGGACAACGGCCGCGGCATTCCCACCGGCATCAAGTACGACGACAAGCACGAACCCAAGCGCTCGGCGGCCGAAATCGCGCTGACCGAGCTGCACGCCGGCGGCAAGTTCAACCAGAACAGCTACAAGGTCTCGGGCGGCCTGCACGGCGTGGGCGTCTCGTGCGTGAACGCGCTCAGCCGCTGGCTGCGCCTGACGGTGCGCCGCGATGGCCAGGTGCACCAGATCGAGTTCTCGCGTGGCGTGGTGCAGAACCGCATCACCGAAACGGGCGCCGACGGCAGCGAGGTCTCGCCGATGAAGGTGGTGGGCCCGACCGACAAGCGCGGCACCGAAGTGCACTTCCTACCCGACACCGAGATCTTCAAGGAAAACAACGATTTCCACTACGAGATCCTGTCCAAGCGCCTGCGCGAGCTGTCGTACCTGAACAATGGCGTGCGCATCCGCCTGATCGACGAGCGCACGGGCAAGGAAGACGACTTCTCGGGCGCCGGCGGCGTCCGTGGCTTCGTCGAGTTCATCAACAAGGGCAAGCAGACGCTGCACCCCAACATCTTCCACGCCCTCGGCGAGCGCGTGAGCGACCAGGGCACGACCATCGGCGTCGAGGTGGCGATGCAGTGGAACAGCGGCTACAACGAGCAGGTCCTGTGTTTCACCAACAACATCCCCCAGCGTGATGGCGGCACCCACCTGACCGGCCTGCGCGCCGCCATGACGCGCGTGATCGGCAAGTACATCGCCGACAACGACCTGGCCAAGAAAGCCAAGGTGGAAGTCAGCGGCGACGACATGCGCGAAGGCCTGTGCTGCGTGCTGAGCGTGAAGGTGCCCGAGCCCAAGTTCTCGAGCCAGACCAAGGACAAGCTGGTGTCCAGCGAGGTGCGCGGACCGGTGGAAGACGTGGTGGCGCGCCTGCTAACCGAGTACCTGGAAGAAAAGCCCAACGACGCCAAGATCATCTGCGGCAAGATCGTGGAAGCCGCGCGTGCCCGCGAGGCCGCGCGCAAGGCGCGCGAAATGACGCGCCGCAAGGGCGTGCTCGACGGCATGGGCCTGCCGGGCAAGCTGGCCGACTGCCAGGAAAAAGACCCCGCCCTGAGCGAAATCTACATCGTGGAGGGCGACTCCGCCGGCGGCTCGGCCAAGCAGGGCCGCGACCGGAAATTCCAGGCCATCCTGCCGCTGCGCGGCAAGATCCTGAACGTGGAGAAGGCCCGCTATGAAAAGCTGCTGTCGAGCCAGGAAATCCTGACCCTCATCACGGCGCTGGGCACGGGCATCGGCAAGGCCAGCACCGACGAGCACGGCGGCGGCAAGAGCGGGGCGGACGATTTCGACATCGCCAAGCTGCGCTACCATCGCATCATCATCATGACCGACGCAGACGTGGACGGCGCGCACATCCGCACGCTGCTGCTGACGTTCTTCTACCGGCAAATGCCCGAGCTGGTCGAGCGCGGCCACATCTACATCGCTCAACCGCCGCTGTACAAGGTCAAGAACGGCAAGGAAGAGCTGTACCTGAAGGACGGCCCGGCGCTGGACCAGTATCTGCTGCGCATCGCGCTGCGTGATGCCAAGGTGAGCACCGGCGGCGCCAACCCCACGGTGCTGGAGGGCGACACGCTGGCCGAGCTGGCGCGCAAGCACCAGGTGGCCGAGCGCGTCATCGACCGCCTCTCGGCCTTCATGGATGCCGAGGCACTGCGTGCCATTGCCGATGGCGTGGAGGTCAAACTCGACACGCTGGAGCAGGCCCAGGCCAGCGCAGCAGCCATGCAGGCCAAGCTGGCCGACCTGAACAGCGCGGGCGTGCCACCCGAGGTGGCGGGCGAATTCGACGTGCGCACCGACAAGCCCATCCTGCGCATCAGCCGCCACCACCACGGCAACATCAAGAGCTCCATCCTCACGCAGGACTTCGTGCACGGTGCCGACTACGGCGCCCTGGCCAAAGCGGCCAACACCTTCCGCGGCCTGCTCGGCGAAGGCGCCAAGGTCATGCGCGGCGAGGGCGACAAGCAGAAGGAAGAGCGCGTGAGCGACTTCCGCCAGGCCATGCAGTGGCTGATCAGCGAAGCCGAGCGCACCACCAGCCGCCAGCGCTACAAGGGCCTGGGCGAGATGAACCCCGAGCAGCTGTGGGAAACCACCATGGACCCGGCCGTGCGCCGCCTGCTGCGCGTGCAGATCGACGACGCCATCGAGGCCGACCGCGTGTTCACGATGCTCATGGGCGACGAAGTCGAGCCGCGCCGCGAGTTCATCGAAATGAACGCCTTGCGGGCGGGGAATATCGACGTGTGATTCATCACTCCTGAGCCCAGAATTGAACCCCATCAGTTGAAAGGGTGATGGGGTTCTTCTTTATTGGAATTTCTGTTTCGATCGCATTCCGATCACTCGTTGGATCAATCCAACAACACCTCAATTCACAGAGCCTTGAAGTCACCTTGATTCAAAGGGGTCGCCCTATTTCTGTTTGAAAATGGGGCGATTCCATGCATCAGAAGCCTTCCTGCCCTTTCTGCGAGTTGCCACCCCAGCGGGTGTTGGTCAGCAACGCACATGGCGTGGTCATACGCGACGCCTTTCCGGTCTCCCCTGGACATACCCTCATCATCCCGCACCGGCACATTGGATCGTTCTTCGAACTGACACCACCAGAGCGGGAAAGCCTGCTGCAGCTGCTGAATCAGGCCCGTGCCCAGCTGCAAAAGAGCAGCCCAACTCCCGATGGCTTCAACATCGGCATCAACGACGGCCCAGCTGCCGGGCAGACCGTGCCGCACCTGCACGTCCATTTGATTCCGCGTTACGTCGGCGATGTGGCTGACCCACGGGGAGGCCTTCGATGGGTCATTGCCGACAAGGCAGCATATTGGTGAGCCAATGGCTTTGATGACCGCTGACCAGATTCGTCAACTGTTTCGCAGCATCCGCCGGGCGCCCGGCAAAGAAGTGCGCTATGCACCACACAAGCCTCTGCTGCTCTTGCTGGCACTGGCACGCGTGCAACAAGGCTTACCCCGGCAATTCAGCTATGAGTCGATCGAACCCGATCTCAAGCAGTTGCTGACCGAGTTTGGGCCCTCGAGCGCACCCAACACCCGGCATCTGCCGTTCTGGCATTTGCACTCTGACCACCAAGGGCAGCTCTGGGACCTGCAACTGCCGCCCGACCTCCAACAGCACCCGAGAAGTGTGGCACCCAGTCTGACGTCGATGCGACATGAGGAGGTTCTGGGTGGGTTTAGCGCGGAGGTGGAGCAGTACCTGCGCGAGCATCCCGCACTTCTGATCGAGATTGCACGCGAATTGCTCCAAGAAACCTTTCCCGAAACGCTACACGACGACATTGCACAAGCGGTCGGTCTTGATCTGACAACACCTGTGCAGACTGCCCGTGAGGATGACAGCAACGCAGCAAACTATTCACGGCGACCTCGCCGCAGCCGTGAGTTCCGCGAACGCGTGCTGCGTGCATATGAATACCGATGCTGCATCTGCGGCTTCGATCTGCGCATCGGCCATCTGCCGGCTGGTCTCGAAGCAGCACACATCCAGTGGCATACCGCGGGAGGCCCCGACATTGAGGCCAACGGCCTCTCACTTTGCGCTTTGCATCACAAACTGTTTGATCTCGGAGCGTTCTCCCTGGACCCTGCATCGATGAAGATCGTATTCAGCGAACACGCCATGTCCGGCAGCCGGGGAATGACCGGCGAGCTGCGTCACCATGGACAGGATCTGTTGCGCCCCCTCGTCTCCGAGGCTTCACCGGGCCCCGCTTTCCTGCGTTGGAACTGGGCCCATGTATTCAAGAAGAACGCACGACGGTTGCCCTCATGAACATTCGCCGCGCTTACTACTCGTCAACGCTGGCGTCATTTCTTCAACGGACCTCCGACAACATTCTCGGTGAGTTGACGCACCACAGTGGCTTTGCCATTGAGTTGAATCAGCGTGATGCCTGGATGCGGCAGATCGCGATTCTTCAGGAGCAGCTGACACCGTGGTCAACGACAGGGCACATCTTTCTGGAATTTGTGGTCCCCCGGATGGGCCGCCGCATTGATGTACTGGTGGTGATTCAGAATGCGGTACTGGTGATCGAGTTCAAGGTCGGCGAATCGGTGTTCACTCGCGCCGCCGTGGATCAAGTCTGGGACTACGCACTGGATCTGAAGAACTTTCACGAGCCCAGCCATGAGATCACCATCGCACCCATCCTCGTGGCGACCGAGTCAGACACTGTGCATAGCGCGGTCGCCGCCAGTCACCACAATGATGGTGTCTTGCTACCCATCAAGACGGCCCCAAGTTCTTTGCGCGCTTGCATTGCATCCGTACTATGGCTGAGCGAAGGCCCTGCGATCGATCCACTGGCCTGGATGCAGGGACGATATAAGCCGACCCCAACCATTGTGGAAGCAGCTTCCGCCTTGTATGGCCGGCACTCCGTGGCAGACCTCTCACGCAGCGACGCAGGGGCCAAGAACCTGGCCGTCACTTCCACAGCCATCGACAACCTCATTCATCGCGCGCGATCGCTGCACCGAAAAGCGATCTGCTTTGTCACGGGTGTGCCCGGCGCTGGCAAGACACTGGTTGGCCTCGATGTCGCGACAAGGCACATGGATGCCTCAAGCGAACTACACAGTGTTTACCTCTCGGGCAATGGACCTCTGGTCAAGATCCTTTGCGAAGCGCTGACGCGCGACGCAGTCGCCCGTGCGCGAGCCAAGAGCACGCGGCTGCGCGCGGGAGAAACTCGCAAGGCGGTAGAAGCGTTCATCCAGAACGTTCACCACTTCAGAGATGCCTATCTGGTTGACGAGAAGCCCCCCATCGATCACGTGGTGATATTTGATGAGGCCCAGCGTGCCTGGACACTGGAGCAGACGGCAAAGTTCATGGCTCAGAAAAAAGGGCGCCCCAACTTCAACCGCTCGGAACCCGAATTCCTGATCTCATGCATGGACCGACACCAAGATTGGGCCGTGGTGATCTGCCTGGTCGGCGGAGGGCAGGAGATCAACACCGGCGAGGCTGGAATCAGCGAGTGGCTGCGTGCCATTGAACATCACTTCCCCACATGGGAAGTCCATATCTCGCCGCACTTAACCGACAGCGAATACGCAGCAACCGAAGCCATCGCGTCGCTTCGGCAAACCGCAGATGTCGTGTTCAACGAAGACTTGCACCTATCCGTGTCCATGCGGTCATTTCGCGCGGAACACGTCTCCGCATTTGTGAAGCACTTGCTGGATCAAGACGTGATCTTGGCCCGCCGTGCATGGCAAGCCATTGAGCGGAGATACCCCATCGCGCTTGCTCGCGATCTGAACAAGGCCAAGCAATGGGTCAAATCACAAGCCCGCGGCTCAGAGCGCTACGGCATCGTGGGGTCTTCACAGGCCGAACGGCTGAAGCCCCACGCCATCGATGTGAGGTCTCCAATGGACCCCGTTCACTGGTTCCTTGATGGAAAGGACGATGTGCGCTCCTCCTACTACCTGGAGAGTGTCGCCACTGAATTTCATGTGCAGGGCCTTGAACTTGACTGGGCCTGTGTGGTGTGGGACGCTGATCTGCGTATCGGGCCCAATGGCTGGCGCTATCACCAGTTCGTAGGCAACCGGTGGCAGAACATCCACAAGGCCGAAAGGCAAACCTACTTGAAGAACGCCTATCGCGTGTTGTTGACCCGCGCTCGCCAAGGCATGGTCATCGTCGTTCCCCAAGGGGATGCAGAAGATCCAACACGTGATCCAGCGTTCTACGATCCCATCTTCGACTATCTGCAAGGCCTGGGTATTCAATCAATCTGATAACAAGGGGAAGAGGAGGACCAAGAAATGCTGCTGAAATCGGCAGACGACAAATCAAAGCGTGTACGACTGCTGGAAGACCTGCAGCAGTCTTCGCAGCTGGACGCCCGCCAGCGAGAGTGGCTAACAGGCCGTTGAAAAATCCTTCTCCGCCGCCCGCGTCTGCCGCTACGATCTGAAGCCATCCCGGAACAACTGCGACGAGAAAGATGAGAGGCAACCAAGACTTCCAGGGGGCGATGTTCAGCTACATCAGCCTTGAAGAGCGCGTGCCAGCGGCACACCCGCTGCGCAAGTTGCGCGCCGTGGTCGATGCGCTGCTGGCAACCATGCACCGCGAGTTCGAAGCGGTGCATGCCCGCCGTGGCCGCCCCTCGGTGCCGCCGGAGATGCTGCTCAAGGCCTTGCTGCTGCAGATCCAGTTTCCTGTTCGCGGCTCATGGGTAAGGATCGGGAATCCATCAGGTGCTTCTTGGCACCGGTGATTGTGCCGCGTGCGATCCCGACAAGGCTCCCGGATCAGGTCGCGGTACGCTCCCGCCAAGCCCACAAACGCCCGCCACTCTGGTTCACCACCATCCCGGCCAGCACGGTGACGGTGCCGGCCCATTGCAGCGGGGTGGGCACTTCGCCCAGCAGCGTCATCGCGGCCACCAGGCCCACCACCGGCACCAGCAGCGAGAACGGTGTCACGCGGCCGGCAGGATGGCGCTGCAGCAGCCTGGTCCACAGGCTGTAGGCCAACAGCGTGGCAAGCAGGGCTAAGTAGGTCACGGCGAAAAGGGCGCGGCCGTCGAAGCCGGCGATCTGCTTCGCCATGCTGGCGGTGCCGTCCACCCAGGCCGAGAGCAGCAGGAAGGGAACAATGGGCACGAGGCTGCTCCAGACGATGAAGGGGAAGGGCTCGTACGCGCCGGCCTGCGCGGCGCGGCGCGCGACCAGGTTCGACACCGCCCACATGAAGGCCGCCCCCAGCGTGAGCACGAAGCCGATCAGGGTCATCTGCCGCGCGCCCTCGCCGTGGGCACCCGCGATCATGAGCAGGCCCACAAAGGCGATGAGCAGACCCAGCCATTGCCAGGCGCGCGCGCGCTCGCCCAGCAAGGTCGCGGCCATGACGAGCGTGAAGAAGGCCTGTGTCTGCATCACGACCGAGGCCATGCCCGCGGTCATGCCCAGGCGCAGGCCCAGGAACAACAGGCCGAATTGGCCCACGCCCTGCGCCAGCCCGTAGGCCATGATGTAGCGCCAGGGCATGGCGGGGCAGCGAACGAACACGATGAAAGGCAGCGAGGCCGCAGCAAAGCGCAGCGCGCCCAGCATCATCGGGCTGAGCGACTGCAGGCCGATCTTCATGACCACGAAGTTCAGCCCCCAGATGACAATGACGCCGAGAGCCCGCAGCAGGTCGCCGCGCGAGAGGTGGGTCGGGGCCGTCATGCGCCGGCCCGGCCTTCGAGCGGCATGTCGGGCGGCAGCGCGCCCACATGCACCGGCCTGCCCTGACTGGCCCGCGCCAGGATGAAGGCGTCCAGCGCCTGCGCGCTGGTCTTGCGCGGTGTGTAGCCGAACAGGTTCTTGAGGGCGATGTTCAGCAGCACGGGCCGGTAGCGCAGGAAGTCCAGCTGCTCGGGCCCGTAGCGCGTGAGGCCCAGACTCGAACCCACGGCCAGCGCTGCCGTGAGCAGCCCCGCCGGCAGATCACGCGTGCGCTTTCCCAGGCGCGCGGCGATCTGGTGGATGGTCAGCGCGCCGTCGCCGGCCAGGTTGTAGCAGCCCGCAGGCGCGCCTTCGAGCGCGTGGCAGATGGCGCCGGCCACGTCCTCGTCCCAGACAAAGACGAAGGGGCTCTCGCTGCCTTTCACGGCCAGCAGGCGGGGCTTTTCGAACAGGGCGGTGATCTGGTTGTCAACCCGCTCGCCTAGAATGGTGCCGATGCGCAGCACGGTCTGCACCAGCTCCGGATGCTCCATGCGCCACTGGGCCAGCATGTCCTCGACCAGGCGTTTGTGGTGCGAATAGGCAAAGCTCTCGTTGCCGCGCAGCGGGTGCGATTCGGTGAGCCACGCGGGGTTGTCGGCGTGGTAGCCATAGGCCGCACCGCTGGAGGACACGATGAGGTGTCGCACGCGCTGGCCCACGCAGGCGGCCAGCACGTTGCGCGTGCCGTTGACATCGACGTCGTACTCGATGGCGCGGCTGGAGTCACGCCCCGGCGTGACGATGGAGGCCAGGTGCACCACGGTGTCGATCGCAAGCTCGTGCAGCGTGTCCGCGAGCGTGGGGTCGCGCACGTCCTGCACGCGATAGAAGACGCCGGGCAGCCGGCGCTCGGGCGGCACCTCGCGGACGTCCACAACGGCAATGGCATCGGTGTCGGGGCGACGGGCCAATGCCGCCACCAGGCCACGGCCAAGGAAGCCGTCACCACCGGTGATGAGGATGCGGCGCGCGCGCGGCGCGTGCAGGTGTCTTGCGTCCATCATGCCTGCACCGCCTCCTTGACCGGGGCACCCGCCGGCTGGCGACGCCCCCACCACTCGGCCAGCACCAGACCGGCGATGATGTCCCAGAAGCCCCAGACACCGGCCACCACGGCCATGCCGCCCAGACCGCCGAAGAAGCTGAAGATGAGCACCAGGCCCAGGCCCGCGTTGCGGATGCCGACCTCGATGCTCACCGCGCGCCGGTCATAGTCCTGCAGACCGGTGAAGCGCGCGCACAGGTAGCCCGTGCCGAAGGCCAGCGCGTCGTGCAGCGCCACGGCCATGAGCACGAGACCGACGTAGTCGAGGAAATAGCGCCAGTTGCCGGCAATGGCGCCGATGATGAAGGCGATCAGCGCCAGGAAGCTGACGATGCTCACGCCGCGCTTGACGCGTGCCGTGAGGGCAGGAAAGCGGTACGCGCACCACAGGCCCAGCGCGAAGGGCAGGCCGATGATGGCCACGATGTGGCCGATCATCTCCAGCGGGTCCAGCGCGATCGAGCGCAGCAGCACCGAAGCCTCGGGGTGCAGGCTGCCCCAGAAGGCGAAGTTCAGCGGCATGACCACGATGGCGATGGCGTTGGAGATGGCCGTCATCGACACCGACAGCGCCACATTGCCCCTGGCCCGGAAGGTGAGGATGTTGGACACGTTGCCCGGCGGGCAGCAGGCCACCAGGATCATGCCCAGTGCGATGCTGGGGCCGACCCCGAGCAGGCGCGTGAGCATGTAGGTGACGGCGGGCAACACGATGAACTGCGCCGCCACGCCCACGCTGATGGCCCAGGGCATGCGCAGCACGCGGCGGAAGTCGTCGATGCGGGTGTCCAGCGCGATGCCGAACATCAGGAAGCCCAGCACCGCGTTGAGCACCGCCAGCGAGGCGGGGTTGAAGTTCAGGCGGATTTCGTCCACAGGCAGCATGGCAGTCTCCCGGTGTCGCCTCAGGCCAGCGCGGCCGCGGCCTTGCGCACGGCGGCGCGGTAGGTGTCCTTGTGGACGTAATAGGCCATGCGCTCGAGCTTGAGGTATTTGAAGCCGCCCGACATGTCCGGTGACGGGCCCCGGATGGCCTGCCCGAACTGCTTCGCGGCAGGCAAGCCCACGTCCAGCCCCTTGAGAAAACGCGCCACCAGCTCGGCCTGCTCATAGCGGCCCTGCCAGCCGATGCCGCTGGCCTCGATCATGCCCAGCACGGCCAGGCGCTGCCAGCGCGGCGAGAAGATGTTCAGGTACAGCTGCGGTGCCATGCCCTGCCAGTTCAGATGCGCGCGGTCGATGAAGGGGTAGTGCAGCGTGTAGCCGGTGGCCGCCATCACCAAGTCGTAGTCGGCCTGGGTGCCATCCCTGAAGTGCACGGTGTGTCCGTCAAAACGCGCGATGTCGGGCCGCACACGGATGTCGCCATGGCCCAGGTGGTGCAGGATGAGCGAGTTGACCACCGGGTGCGACTCGTACATCTTGTACTCGGGCTTGGGAAAGCCGAAGCGCGTCGGGTCGCCCGTGAACCACTTGAGCACGACGCTGTCGATGCGCTGCTTGAGCCAGGGCGGCAAGGGCTTCTTGCCGCCAAGCGTGTCGGCCGGTTTGCCGAAGATGTACTTGGGCACGAAGTAGTAGCCGCGGCGCACCGAGATGTCCACACTGGCGGCGTAGTGCACGGCGTCCACCGCGATGTCGCAGCCCGAGTTGCCGGCGCCCACGATGAGCACGCGCTTGCCCTTGAACTGCTCGGCGTGCTTGTAGGACGCGGTGTGCAGCAGCTCGCCCGCGAACTGTCCCTCGAAGCGCGGCATGTTGGGTTCGGCCAGCGTGCCGTTGGCGATGACCACGCCCTTGTAGATGGCGGTTTCGGGCGTGCCGTCAGGACGGCGCACCGTCACGCGCCAGGGCGATTCCGGCGTGTCGTTGACAGGCTCCACCCTTAGCACCGGGGTGTTGAAGCGGAAATGACGCCGCAGGTCGAAGTGGTCGGCAAAGTCGCTGAAGTAGCGACTGAGTTCGCGGTGGCTTGGATAGTCGGCCACGTCGTCGGGCATGGGAAATTCGCTGAACTCGGTGGTGCGCTTGCTCGAGATCAGGTGCGCCGACTCATACACCGTGGAGCGCGGGTTGCGGATGTTCCACAGCCCGCCGACATCGCTCCAGGCCTCGAATCCCTGGAAGGGGATGCCCAGTTTCTGCAGGTTGCGCGCGCCGGCCAGGCCCGAGGGGCCGGCCCCGATCAGCGCGATCATCTGGTCGGTGGGGGCACCGGCGGCGGTGGGGGCGGCCTGTGCCGCCTGGGGTTGGTTGTCTCTCATCATTCTTCTTGTGCCAGGGGTCGGAAATCGGTGTGTCGTCAGTCGGCCGCCGGTGGCGGTGCCGCGCCACCCAGGCCCGGGATGGGCGTGCTGCCCGGCTCGCCGGGCCGGGGCTTGCGCGGCTGGTTCAGCAGGACGCGGTCGTGCGCGCGGGCAGGCAGACAGGCCAGCAGGCGCGAGAGCCAGCCGATGCGCCGGGGCAGCACGATGTGCTCGCGCCCCCGCGCCACGCCCTGCAGCAGCAGGCGGGCGGCGACATCGGCATCCATGAGGCCGGGCATGGCAAAGCGGTTGCCCGCCGTCAGCGGCGTGCGCAGGTAGCCCGGGCTGACGGTGTGCACGGTGACCGCGCTGCCACGGCACTCGGCACGCAAGCTCTCCAGATAACGGATCAGCCCGCCCTTGCTGGCACAGTAGGCGCCGTTGCCCGGCATGCCACGCCAGCCCGCAATGCTGGCCACGCCGACCAGGGCACAGCGCGCGCCGGGGGTCTGGCGCGCCGCCTTCAGGAACGGCTGGAAGGTGGTGGCCGGCCCCAGCAGGTTGATTTCCAGCATGCGGCGCATGACAGCCAGGTCCGCGGCCTCGGCGGTGTCCATGCCGCCGGCCACACCGGCATTGGCCACCACCAGATCGGGCAAACCGGCGCGCCCGATGCATTCGGTGGCGATCGGCTGCATGGCGGCGCTGTCGGACACGTCGGCAATGTGGATGCCGACCCGGTCGGGCGCCTGATCGGCCAGGCGCTGCAGCACCTCGCGGTTCAGCCCCACCAGGGTCAGGCTCGCGCCGGTGCCCAGCAGCTCGCGCGCCAGCGCCTGACCTAGGCCTCCACAGGCACCGGTGATGACGGCATGGCGAAAGGGCAGGGAAGAGGCTCGCATGGGCAGGCTGGCGGATATCGCTTGTGCCGCACTGTAGAAGGAAGGCAGAATATTCCGGAAAAATTTGCGAAATCGTCCCGGATTCCGAGATTCATGACAACAACCTCGCCACCCGCCTCGCCCGGCCTGCGCCTGTTCGACCTGCTCGAGGTGCTGGTGCGCGAGGGCCGCCCGCTGACGCTGGCCGAGGCGGTGGCCGCCAGCGGCTGGCCCAAACCGACCGTGCACCGCCTGCTGGGCCAGCTGGAAGCGGGCGAGCTGCTGGCGCGCGAACCCGACGGGCGCCGCTACGCGGTGGCACCGCGCCTGCTGCAGCTGGCCGAGTCGGCCCTGGCCGGCAGCACGCAGCAGGGTGTGCGCCATGCGGTGCTGCGCCAGCTCGTGGCCGAAGTGGGGGAAAGCTGCAATCTCACGGCCCTCTCGAGCGCCGAGGTCGTGTACCTGGACCGCATCGAATCGGCCTTTCCTCTGCAGTTCAACCTGCGGCCGGGCACCCGCGTGCCGATCCACTGCTCGGCCAGCGGGAAGCTGCTGCTGGCCCACCTGCCGGCCGCCCAGCGCAACGCCTTGCTCGACGGCATGCCGCTGACACGCTACACCGCCACCACGCTGTGCAGCCGCGAGGCGCTGGAGGCCGAATTCCGCCGCATCCGCAAGGACGGCTATGCCGTGGACGCCGAGGAGTTCGTGGAGGGCCTGGTGTGCGTGGCCGTGCCCGTGCCGGCGCGACAAAGCGGTGGACTGCCGCGTTGCGCGGTGGCGCTGCAGGCACCGGCGGCGCGCATGAGCCTGGCCCAGGCCATCGACCGCCTGCCACGCCTGCAGGCTGCCGCCCAGGCCCTGGCGCGTACCTGGGGTGTGGCCTGAGCGCATCCGGCCGGACATCGCACACCAAAAAACCAGAAAAAATATTCTTCTGTACTTTTATTGAAAACTGGAATATGATGCGTCTCATGGCGAGGCGGATGGCCCCATCCCGCACCTTGCCAAACCGGTGGCGACCCAGGCCCCGGTCCGCTGCGGCGATTGCCGCGCGCGTGGTCCCGCCGAGCTAAGGACCCCTCGTTCTCTCCCCAACCAACCAGCTTTCCTGGCACTGCCCATGGCCACCCGGCCGCAGGCTCTGCCGCGACCTCTCCTGCGCTGCCACGCATCGCCCACCCGGGCCGCCGGCGCGCAACTCTCTCTCTCGTTCTGAAAGGCTCTCCAAATGAGCAACACCAAACTGTACGTGGGCAACCTGCCTTACTCCATCGACGACGGCGCCCTGCAGCACAACTTTTCCGAATTTGGTGACGTCACGTCCGCCAAGGTCATGACCGACCGCGACAGCGGCCGCTCCAAAGGCTTCGGCTTTGTCGAAATGGGCACGGCCGAGCAGGCCGAGGCCGCCATCCGTGGCCTCAACGGCATGTCCGTCGGCGGCCGCTCGATCGTCGTGAACATCTCGCGCCCGAAGGAAAGCACGGGCGGCGGCTATGGCGGTGGTTACCGCAGCGAACGCCGTTCGGCCTACTGAGCCGGCGCCGGTACGCTCCTCCGGCTGGCCCTGACGGGCCGGCCGCGGACGCACCCACAAAAAACCCGCCCCAACAGGGCGGGTTTTTTCATGTCCGCAAGGCTGTCACTGTGCCGAGGCGGGCAGGCCGAACACCTTGTCGAAGGCCAGGTTGAAAACGAAGGTGTAGACGAGAAAGAAGACGATCAGCCCCGCTTCCAGCCAGAAGGCATCCCACAGGCTGATGCCGAACCACCAAGCGAACATCGGCACCAGGGTGACCACAAGGCCGCCCTCGAACCCGATGGCGTGCGCCACGCGGCGCATCACGCTGCGGCCGCGCTTGGTCTGGCGCGCTTCCCAACGCTCGAACAGGGCTTTGAAGACGATGTTCCAGATGATGGCGATGGCCGAGGCGGCCACGGCGGCCACGCTGGCGCGACCGCCGCCCTGGCCCGAGGCCAGCGCCAGCAGGAGGCTGGACACCAGGATGGCGATCAGTTCGTAGAGAGAGACGTAGACGACTCGGCGTTTGATACCTTGCATGATGGCCGCGATGTTAAACCTGCTTTTCTGACAAAAAAAGTCAATATCTATCAATTTTTCTGATAGATTGACCGCATGGCGGCGTTCAGCAGCGACAACGTGCAGGTGTTCCTGGTCGTGCTCGACCACGGCTCGTTCTCGGCCGCGGCCCGTCACCTGGGGCGCGTGCCCTCGGCCGTGAGCATGACCATCGCTCAACTCGAAGCCGAGCTGGATCTGGTGCTGTTCGACCGCAGCACGCGCGAGACGCGGCCCACGGCGGTGGCGCGGGCGCTGGAGCCACAGGCACGCCAGCTTGCGCGGCAGCTCAGGCAACTGCAAACCCATGCGGAGCAACTGCACCAGGGGCTAGAGCGGCGCCTGACGCTGGCCATCGCGCCGGAGCTGCTGTCCGCCCCCTGGAGCCAGCCGCTGGCCGTGCTCGCGCGCGAGTTTCCCTCGCTGGACGTGGAAGTGCTGTCAGCGCCTCAGGCCGACGCCCTGCGCATGCTGTTCGCGGGCGAGGCGCACCTGGCGCTGGTGTTCGAGCGCCCGGCCGCCGACGAGCGCGAGTCGTTCCAGGAAGTGGGGCAGGAAATCCTCGTGGCCGTGATGTCGCCCGATCACCCCGACGCCAGATCCCGGCAGGGACAGCTGCGACTGGAGGACCTGGTGGACATCCGGCAGGTGGCGGTGGCCGGCCGCGATCGTCGCGGCGCAGACCCGCGCCTGCTGCTGGCACGCCAGATATGGCGCACCGACAGCCACCTGGGCACGCTGAGCCTGGTGCAGGCCGGCCTGGGCTGGGCCTTTCTGCCCAAGCGCCTCGTGGAGCCGCTGGTGGCTGCGGGGCAGCTGGTGGAAATCCGCTTCGGCAACGTGACCGGACAGCTCCGGCTGTGGGTGGACGTGGTCTGGCCAAACGACCGGCCGCTGGGCCTGGGTGCCAAGCGCTTCATCGAGCTGATGCGGCAGACGGCCGCGTCAAGCTGACCCGGCGGAGGCTTCGGGTCGGCCCGCGTCGGCCATCAGCCACCGCTTTGGACCACCAGGCGGTTGTCCACCGACACCACGCCTTCGACGCCCTGGGCAAGGCTGGTTGCCCGCTCGCGCGAGGTCTCGTCGGGTGCCGGGCCGGTGAGCGTCACGCGGCCTGCCTCCGTGTCAACGTCAATCTGCAGCGCCTTGAGCTGCTCGTCGGCGGCCAGCGCAGCGTTGATCTTGGTGGTGATCATCGCGTCGGCCGCGGCGATGGCGGCATCGTCTGCCGCGTTGCTCACGGCTTCGCCGGCGCGGTCCATCGCATTGCCGACGTCCTGCCCCGCCTGGGAGGCTGCCGACTCGGTGTTGGCGATGGCGTTGTCGATCTGCTGGCCCACGGTCTGATCTTCCCTGGACTGGTCACAGGCCATGAGGGTGAAGGCGGCGGCCGTGGCGCCCAGCACGAGGGCCAGGCGATGGCGGATGGGGGTCGTGTTCATGATGGTCTCCTGAAACATCGGTGCGCATCGAGGCGCATCAGGGTTTGAACCAGTGGTCGTTGGCCTTGCGCTCGAATTCGGCCACCTGTTTCTCGGCCTCGTCCTTGGCGATGCCGTAGCGCTCCTGGAGCTTGCCCGCTAGCTGCTCGCGGCGGCCGGCCACGACATCGAAGTCGTCGTCGGTGAGCTTGCCCCACTGCTCGACCACCTTGCCCTTGATCTGCTTCCAGTTGCCTTCGATCCGTTCCCAGTTCATGTGTCTCTCCTTGAATGTGTGATGAATGCCGGTGACCGGACGGGGCCGGTCCCTGGATCGGCAACGCGCCCGCCCGATCGGGCAACGCTGTTCATTCACTGTAGGAAAGGAGGCACGCGCGGGCTGTCGGCGCCGGTAGCCACGCCGTGTAGGACAAGGCCGCACGCCGGATGTCGGGATGTGTCCGGTTGTGACGCGACGGCGCCCTCAGGGCGTGTCCGGCGCGTCGGCCACGGGCCGGGCGTCATGGCCGGTGGCGCGCATCGCTGCCGGCGCTTCCGCGTCCAGTGGCGGGTGGCCCTGTGTCCCGGCCGTGCCAGCCTGGCCTTCTTCGTGCAGCCGCCCCTGCGCCAGGTAGCGGCACATGCGCCAGATGTGGTGGGCGCTGCGCCCGATCCAGCGGTAAATGTCGGTGCGGTGCAGGGCGTCGGAAGCGCCGCCCGGTCCCATCGGCATCCGGCGCAACACGTCCTGGCGGCGCGCGGCCGCCTCGGCGGCCATGGCAACCGCCGCCAGCTCCAGCTGATCCATGCAGCGGGCCAGGTTTCGGTCGGCCAGTCCCTGCCGCGCGACACCGGCCACGCGCAGGCCATGCTCGCGCGCCCACTGGTAGTCATGCCCTTCCAGGGGCACCGATACCTGCGCCAGATCGTGCAGATGCGCGTGCAGGCGCAGCAGGTGGTCAATGGCATGCAGCTGTGCGATGCGCGCGGCCACCCGCGCCTCGTCCTCTGCCGGCAACTGGATCCGGCCGACGAAGTCGTACACGCGGTCGATCTCGTCGTCGAGCATGCGCAGCCGCGCGTTGAGCGTGTCGCCGCCTTCGCCTTTCAGCCGCGCCTCGAAGAGGTCCAGCGCATCGGCCGCCAGCCGTTCCAGCGCGCGCTCGGAAGCCTCCAGCGCCACATCGGGCAACGCCAGCAGGCTGGCGTCAAGGTGGGCCGTGGCCTCGCCCTTCACATCCGGCACTAGGCGCGCGATCCAGCGCGAGAAGGGCCCCGCAACGGGCAGGAACAGCAGCACCCCGACGGCGATGAACAATGTGTGGAAAGCCGCCAGGCTGCTCGCGCCGGCATCCAGGCCGGCGTGGGCGTTGAGCCAGTCGATGACACGATGGAACAGGGGCAGCAGGACGATGGCGATGATGCCCGCCCCGGCGTTGAACAGCACATAGGCCAGCGCCGTCCGCTTGGCATGCACGGTGCCGCCGATGGCCGAGATCACGCCCGTGAGCGTGGTCCCGATGGCCGCGCCCACAACCAGGGCCGCCGCCTGGTCGAAGTTGATGACCTCGCCGTGCAGGGCCGTGAGCGTGGTGGCGATGGCCGCCGTGGACGACTGCATGATGGCGGTCATGGTCAGCCCCACCAGCATCACCGCCATGCGGGCGCCATAGCCACCGGCCGGCAGCGAGGCCAGATTGAAGACGCCCGCCAGCGCCTGCATGCCCTTGGACAGGGTGTCCAGCCCGGTGAACATCAGCCCGAAGCCCGCCAGTGCCAGGCCCAGATCGGTCACACGACCTCGGCCCAGCAGCTTCAGGAACGCGCCGATGCCGATCAGCGGCATGGTGTAGTAGCCCAGGCTGATCTTGAGACCCAGCCCGGCCACGATCCAGCCGGTGGCGGTGTTGCCCAGGCTCGCGCCGAGCAGCACGCCGACGGCCTGCGAGGCACCGATCAGGCCCGCGCTGACAAAACCGATCAGCGTTACCGTGGTGGCGGTGGACGACTGCACCAGCATGGTCACCAGGGTGCCGGACGCGAAGGCGCGGAACGGGCTGCCGGTGAAGCGCGTGAGCGCGCGCTGCAGGGCGCCGCCGGCAAAGCCGACCAGGCCCTGCGACAGCAGCATCATGCCGATGAGGAACAGCCCCAGGCCACCCGCGAAAGGAAACAGGATCTCGGACATGATGCCATTGTCGTCAAGCGACAGCCCGGCGGGATTGGGGGTGCGCGCTACACAAAGTCATGCGCGCAAACGACACCCTATGTTAATGTTGACCCACACTGTCCACCCGCCCGCCACGAAAGGCGCCCGGCCATGCCGCACGACGTCAGCCTCATCGCCACCATCGCTGCTGGCTTCGGCCTGGCGATGGTGTTCGGCCTGATCGCCAGCCGGCTCAACATGCCGTCGCTGGTGGGCTACCTGCTGGCGGGCATCGTCGTCAGCCCCTCCACCCCGGGCTTCGTCGCCGACATCGGACTGGCCGGGCAGCTGGCCGAGATCGGCGTGATGCTGCTGATGTTCGGCGTCGGGCTGCACTTTTCCCTGAAGGACCTGCTGGCGGTCAAGCGCATCGCGGTGCCCGGCGCGATCGTGCAGATCGCGGTGGCCACGCTGCTGGGCACGGGCATCTCGCTGACCTGGGGCTGGCCGCTGGGCGGGGCCATCGTCTTCGGCCTGTGCCTGTCGGTGGCCAGCACGGTGGTGCTGCTGCGCGCGCTCGAATCGCGCGGCCTGCTGCACTCGATCAACGGGCAGATCGCCGTCGGCTGGCTGGTGGTGGAAGACCTGGCCATGGTGCTGGTGCTGGTGCTGCTGCCGGCGCTGGCCGGCCTGTTCACGGCTGCCGACGGCCAGGACCTGAGCCCGGCCAGCATGAGCGACATCTGGGCCACCGTGGGCATCACGCTGGCCAAGGTCACCGCCTTCATCGTGCTGATGCTGGTGGTCGGCCGGCGGGTACTGCCCAAGCTGCTGTGGTGGGTCGCGCGCACCGGTTCACAGGAGCTGTTCACGCTCGCCGTGGTGGCCACGGCCGTGGGCGTGGCCTTCGGTGCTGCGATGCTGTTCGATGTGTCGTTCGCGCTCGGGGCCTTTTTCGCCGGCATGATGATGCGCGAATCCGAGTTCAGCCACCGCGCGGCCGACGAGTCGCTGCCGCTGCGCGACGCCTTCGCAGTGCTGTTCTTCGTTTCGGTGGGCATGCTGTTCGACCCGGCCGTGATCTGGGACCAGCCATTCAAGCTGCTGGCGGTGATCGCCATCATCTTCGTGGGCAAGACGGCGGCGGCGGTGGCGCTGGTGCTGGCCTTCAATTACCCGCTCAACACCGCGCTCACGGTGGGCGCGAGCCTGGCGCAGATCGGCGAGTTCTCATTCATCCTTGCCGGGCTGGGCGTGGGCCTGGGCCTGATGCCGCCCGAAGGCCAGAGTCTGGTGCTGGCCGGCGCGCTGATCTCGATCGCGCTCAACCCGGCCGCCTTCACGCTGTCGGCACCCTTGCGCGAGTGGGTGCTGGCGCGTTCGGCGCTGGCCCGGCGGCTGGAGATGCGGGACGACCCGCTGGCCGAACTCCCCATGTCCACCGACCACCGCTTGCTCAGCGGCCAGGTGGTGCTGGTCGGCTATGGCCGTGTGGGCCGGCGCATCGCGGCGGCGCTGCAGGACCACGGCCTGCCTTTCGTGGTGGCCGAACAGAACCGGGAGCTGGTCGATGCGCTGCGGCGCGACAAGGTGGCCGCCGTCAGCGGCGACGCCAGCACGCCCGAGGTCCTGATCCAGGCGCACATCGCACGCGCCGCCATGCTGGTGGTTGCGATCCCGGACGCGGTGAACGTGCGCCGCATGGTCGAGATCGCGCGCACGCTCAACCCGGACATCGAGGTGGTGCTGCGCACCCACAGCGAGGAGGAGGCCGAGCTGCTGCGCCGCGAAAGCCTGGGTGCGGTTTTCCTGGGCGAGCAGGAGCTAGCACGCGGCATGGCGGCACACGTCCTCTCGCGCGTAGCGGCGCCGGTGTCCTCCCATTCCCGGCTATGAGCCGAGAGGCATGCGACAACACCCCGGAGGATGCCCCCATGTCACTGATCCGCCACATCTTCGCCACCACCGACCTGTCGGACAACGCGCTGCCCGCCGTGGACCGGGGTTTCGAGCTCGCTGCGGCCACCGGTGCGCGGCTGACGCTCATGCACGCGGCCGGCGTTGATGCACTGTCCACGCTGCGCAGCCTGCTCGGAGGGCAGACCGACGAGATCACCCGGCAGGTGCTGACGCAGCGGAGCGAGGCTTTGGAGGCTGCGGTAAGCGGGCGGCCGCAATACCGGAATGTGGAGGTGGCGCTGCTGGTGGAGCCAGGCCGGCCCGCCTCGGTGGTGCCTGCGCGTGCGGTCGGGTCGGGCGCCGACCTGGCGGTGGTGGGCGCACGCGGCGAAGGCGCCCTGCGGCGCCTGGTGGTGGGCTCGACGGCCTCGCGCCTGCTGCGACAGAGTCGCTGCCCGGTGCTGCTGGTGAAGAACCCCGACCAGAGGCCCTACCGCCGCGTGCTCGTCCCGGTGGATTTCTCGCCCGGCTCGGCACTGGCCATCCGGCTGGCGCGTGAACTGGCACCCCAGGCCGATCTCGTGTTGCTGCACGTGTTCTCCACACCCTTCGAGGGCGTGCTGCGCAATGCGGGCATTTCGCCCCAGACCGTGGAGCAATACCGCAGCGAGGCACGCGAGCGCGCCCTGCAGCAGCTGCGGGCACTGGCCGCGCAAACCGGTCTGGAACCCGACCGGCACACCCCCCTGGCCATCGCGGGTGACACCGTGGGCGT
>JAEZLX010000136.1 GCA_023415035.1 Pseudomonadota bacterium
AGCGGAAGGTGGTCCGACATGCGTGTCCAGACACGTCCGTGCGGCACATGCGCCCCGAGCGGTGTCAGGCCGCGCACGAAGATGCGGTCCAGGTGCAGCAGCGGCAGACGCGCCGGGAAGGTGGGCAGGCGCAGCGAATCGAAGGTCTGCAGGCCCAGATCGCGCATGGGTGTCAGCAGCTGCGACTTCCAGTCGTTGAAATCGCCCGCAACGATCAGCGGGTCGGCGGACGGCACCTCGCTCTCGATGAAGGCGCCCAGCCGCCGGATCTGGCGCTCGCGGCTGGCGTGGATCAGGCCCAGGTGCACCACCACCACATGTACCACCTGCCCTTCCACCAGCAGTTGCGCATGCAGCAACCCGCGCTGCTCGAAACGGTGGTCCGACACGTCCGCATGGCCCGTGCCCAGCACCGGCCAGCGCGACAGCAGGGCATTGCCATGCTCGCCATGCCTAGTGTAGGCATTGGTGATGTACACCGCCTCGTAGCCTTCGGGCGACAGGAAATCGGCCTGCGCCAGCTCGGGCCACTGGGTGAAGTGGCGCTCGAGCTTGCGGTGGTGCCGCCGTACCTCCTGCAGGCAGATGATGTCGGCATCGAACTGCTCCACCGCATGCACCAGGTTGTGGATCTCCAGCCGGCGGACGGGACCAATGCCCTGCACCCCCTTGTGAATGTTGTAGGTGGCCACTCGCAGCGTGCTCATGTTTTTATCATCGCATGAGACGCGCCCGCCACGAAACGGGGCAACATCAGAATGGCCTCGGCATTCGAGGGAGAAAAGCAGCGCTCTGCCGCCTTCCGCCATGGGAGCCATACCTGTGCCCGGTGCTCGCGGGGACTGAGCGTCACCGGCCGGGCCTGCGGCACGCACAGCCCGAACAGGTGCTCGGTGTTGCGCGTG
Organism: Pseudomonadota bacterium; assembly: GCA_023415035.1. Lineage (GTDB taxonomy): Bacteria > Pseudomonadota > Gammaproteobacteria > Burkholderiales > Burkholderiaceae_C > Hydrogenophaga. The sequence continues at coordinate 906 of JAEZLX010000136.1, forward strand.
ACGCCCGGCGCATAGCGGTGACGCCATTGGGGGTAGATGTCGTACACGTTCTCCAGGCACCAGTCCGTCAGGACGTTCCCCGGTGCACCGGCGTCGATGCCGGTTTCCTCCTCCACCTCGCGTGCGGCGGTGACCTCGAAAGGCTCGTCCGGCGTGTCCTTCGATCCCGTGACGGACTGCCAGAAACCGGGCGCGTCGGCCCGTTCGATCAGCAGCACCTCCAGTGCCGGGGTGTGGATCACCACCAGCACGGAGGCCGGAATCTTGTAGCGCTCACCCTGTGCCGTCATGACCTGTCATCGACGCCGCACAGGGCGGCCGTCACGCCACCGGGTTGCGCAGGCGGATGTGCAGCTCGCGCAGCTGCTTCTCGTCCACCGGGCTCGGCGCCTGCGTGAGCAGATCCTGTGCGCGCTGGGTCTTGGGGAAGGCGATCACGTCGCGGATCGAGTCGGCGCCGGTCATCAGCGTGATCAGGCGGTCCAGGCCGAAGGCCAGACCACCGTGCGGGGGCGCGCCATACTGCAGCGCGTCGAGCAGGTAGCCGAACTTGGCGCGGGCCTCTTCCTCGGTGATCTTGAGGGCTGAGAAGACCTTGCTCTGCACGTCGGCGCGGTGGATACGCACGGAACCGCCGCCCAGCTCCCAACCGTTGAGCACCATGTCATAGGCCTTGGCCAGGCACTTGCCCGGGTCGGTGGCCATCAGTTCCTCGTGGCCATCCTTCGGGCTCGTGAACGGGTGGTGCACCGCCACCCAGCGGTCGTCCTCCTCGTCGTACTCGAACATCGGGAAGTCCACGACCCACAGCGGCGCCCAGCGGTCCTCGAACAGGCCGCTCTTCTTGCCGAACTCGCTATGGCCGATCTTCAGGCGCAACGCGCCGATCGAGTCGTTGACCACCTTGGTCCTGTCGGCGCCGAAGAAGATCAGGTCGCCGTCCTGCGCGCCCGTGCGCTTGAGGATTTCGGCGATCGCCGCATCGTGCAGGTTCTTCACGATGGGCGACTGCAGGCCGTCACGGCCCTTGGCCACTTCGTTGACCTTGATCCAGGCCAGGCCCTTGGCGCCGTAGATCTTGACGAACTCGGTGTACTGGTCGATCTCGCCGCGGCTGATGGCGGCACCGCCCGGCACCCGAAGTGCCACGACACGGCCGCCGGCCGCGTTGGCGTGCGCCGAGAACACCTTGAACTCGACGTCCTTCATCACGTCGGTCAGCTCTGTGAATTCGAGCTTGACGCGCAGGTCGGGCTTGTCGGAGCCGAAGCGGCGTGCGGCCTCGCCGTAGGTCATGACCGGGAAGTCTCCCAGGTCCACGTTCAGCTGGGTCTGGAACACCTCACGGATCATGCGCTCGAAGATGGCGCGGATCTCGTCCTCGTTCAGGAACGAGGTTTCGCAGTCGATTTGCGTGAACTCGGGCTGGCGGTCGGCGCGCAGATCCTCGTCACGGAAGCACTTGGTGATCTGGTAGTAGCGGTCGAAACCGGCCACCATCAGCATCTGCTTGTACAGCTGGGGCGACTGGGGCAGCGCGAAGAACTGGCCGTCGTGCACGCGGCTGGGCACCAGGTAGTCGCGCGCGCCCTCGGGCGTGCTCTTGCCCAGCATGGGCGTCTCGATGTCGATGAAGCCTTCCTTGTCGAGGAAGTTGCGCACCTGGATGGCCGTCTTGTAGCGCAGGATCAGGTTGCGCTGCATGTAGGGACGACGCAGATCCATCACGCGGTGCGTCAGGCGCGTGGTTTCCGACAGGTTGTCGTCGTCGAGCTGGAACGGCGGCGTCACCGACGGGTTGAGCGCCACCAGCTCGTGGCACAGCACCTCGATCTGGCCGCTCTTGAGCTTGTCGTTGGTCGTGCCCTCGGGGCGCGCACGCACCAGGCCCTTGACCTGGATGCAGAACTCGTTGCGGATCTCCTCGGCCACCTTGAACATCTCGGGGCGGTCGGGATCGCACACCACCTGGACGTACCCCTCGCGGTCGCGCAGGTCGATGAAGATCACGCCACCATGGTCGCGGCGGCGATTGACCCAGCCGCACAGCGTGACGGTTTGACCCATCAGGGCTTCGGTCACCAGACCGCAATATTCGGAGCGCATGGAGGACATAGAACGTACTCGGTGTTTCACCTCAGGCCTGGTTCGGCTCCGAGGCGTTGGGGAGGGAAGAAGAAGCAGCGCCCTTATGACCGGCCGGCACAATGACGCCCATGGAGATCACATAGGTCAGGGCCTCATCGACGCTCATGGCCAGCTCGACGCATTCGCTGCGCCGGGCCATCACGAAATAGCCACCCGTGGGGTTGGGCGTCGTGGGCACGTAGACGCTGATGAAATCCTGGGGATTGAGGTACTGCGAGACATCACCACCGGGCGCGCCGGTGACGAAGCCGATGGTCCAGACACCTTCCCGAGGCCACTGCAGCAGGACGACCTTGCGGAACGCGTTGCCCTTTTGCGAGAAGAGCGTGTCCGACACCTGCTTGACGCCGGAGTAGATGGGCCGCACCACAGGGATGCGGTGAAGCAGCGCATGCCACCAGTTGACCAGCTTGTTGCCGATGATGTTCGAGGCCATCGCCCCGATCAGCAGCAGCACGACCAGGGCGAACAGCACGCCCAGGCCGGGGATGCGCATGCCCGCCCAGCGCTCGGGCTGCCACGCCTCGGGCAGGATCTGCAGTGTCTGGTCCAGCGTGGAGATGACCCATTCCAGCACCCACAGGGTGATGATCAGGGGCATCAGCACGAGCAGGCCCGACAGCAGCCACTTGCGCAAGGCGTTCATCACGGGCGCAATCTCCCGTCAGTGGCAGGCGCAGGCGCCGCCGCAGGGACCGGCCGCCGGTGCAGCGGCACTGCCGCTGTCGCCGGAGGAACTGGCCGAAGAGGATGAGGAAGCGCCGCCGCCCGCATCGGACGAGCCGGAGCTGGAACTGGCAGCGGAACCCGCGGAACCGCTGCCGCTGCCGCGGAAATCGGTGACATACCAGCCGGAACCCTTGAGCTGGAAACCGGCTGCCGTCAGCTGCTTGCGAAACGTCTCGGCGCCGCAAGCCGGGCACTGGGTCAGCGGAGCGTCGGAGATTTTCTGCAGGACGTCCTTGGCATGGCCGCAGGACTCGCACTTGTAGGCATAGATCGGCATGACTAGACTGAAAATGCAGAGGCGCGGCGCGACCCTGGTGCCCCTGCACCGGTACGCCCGCGAAAAAGTTGGAGAAAACCTGCCATTATAGATATGGCCCCTCCGGAGGCATTCAAGCCCCTTCTGTCACCACAGGCGCACCTTGAGCATCAGCTGGGTCACGATCAGCCCCAGCAGGAAGCCGATCCCCCCGTAGATGATGCCCTGCAGCAGCCGGTTGGTGCGCCGCTGCTCGGCCAGCAGGCGCTCGATGTCCCGGTCCGCACGCTGGTTGCGCTGCGGTTGCTGCAAGGCCTGCGCCAGCAATCGGGGCAGCGCCGGCAGCAGTTTCGCATAGTGCGGGGCCTCGGCCTTGAGCTGCTGCCACAGGCGCTGCGGCCCCATCTGTTCGGCCATCCACTTTTCGAGGAAGGGCTTGGCCGTGCTCCACAGGTCCAGCTCCGGATCGAGCTCACGGCCCAGGCCCTCGATGTTCAGCAATGTCTTCTGCAGCAGCACGAGCTGCGGCTGAATCTCGACGTTGAAGCGACGGGAGGTCTGGAACAGGCGCATCAGCACCATGCCCAGCGAGATTTCCTTGAGCGGGCGGTCGAAGTACGGCTCGCAGACGGCGCGGATCGCTGCCTCAAGTTCGTCCACCCGGGTGTCCGAGGGCACCCAGCCGCTTTCGATGTGCAGCTCGGCCACGCGCTTGTAGTCGCGCCGGAAGAAGGCCGTGAAGTTCTGCGCCAGGTATTCCTTGTCGTACTCGGTGAGCGTGCCAACGATCCCGAAATCGAGGGAGATGTAGCGCCCGAAAGTGGCCGGATCGGTGCTCACCTGGATGTTGCCGGGGTGCATGTCGGCATGGAAAAAACCGTCACGGAACACCTGGGTGAAGAAGATCGTCACCCCGTCCCGCGCCAGCTTCGGGATGTCCACGCCAAGGCGGCGCAGCTCGTTGACCCGGCTGATGGGCACGCCGTACATGCGCTCCATCACCATGACGTCGGTGCGGCACCAGTCCCAGATGATCTCGGGGATCAGCACGAGGTCGAGCCCGGCCATGTTGCGGCGCAGCTGGGCCGCGTTGGATGCCTCCCGCAGCAGGTCCAGCTCGTCGTGCAGGTACTTGTCAAACTCCGCGACCACCTCGCGCGGCTTCAGGCGTTTGCCGTCGGCCGAGAGCTTTTCCACCCAGCCGGCCATCATCCGCATCAGGCTCAGGTCCTTCTCGATGACAGGCAGCATGTTCGGGCGCAGCACCTTCACGGCGACTTCGCGTCCGGCATGGCGCGGGTCCCTCAGGCGGGCGAAATGCACCTGCGCGATCGAGGCGCTGGCCACCGGCACGTGCTCGAAATGCTCGAACACCTCGTCCAGCGGCCGGCCGTAGGCGCGTTCGATCGTGGCCACGGCCACCTCGCTCGGGAACGCCGGCACGCGGTCCTGCAGCCGCGCCAGCTCGTCGGCGATGTCCGTGGGCATCAGGTCGCGCCGGGTGGAGAGCACCTGGCCGAACTTGACGAAGATGGGACCGAGCCGCTCCAGCGCCTCGCGCAGGCGCTGGCCGCGCGGCGCGTCGAGCCGGCGGCCCAGGGAAACGATGCGCGAGAGCAGCCGGATCCCCGGGTGCTGGAAGCTGGAGAGGACCAGCTCGTCCAGACCGTAGCGCAGCGCGACCCAGACGATGAAGACGCCCCGCAGCAGACGCCTCATGTCGGACGTCCGGCGCTGTCGCTAATGTCAGCCGGCGGCGTGTCGCCACGTCGGGCACCGGCACCTGGCAGCCGCCCCACGAAGGCACGAAGCCCCTGCGCCACGGCGGTGGCTGCCCGGACGATGGTGTGCGCGGCCGCATCGCCGACAAAGCGCGAGAGGTCTTCCTCCATGTCCCAGCGGACGTTGTCGGCCAGCCAGGCCAGTTCGGTGGCCAGTTGCACATCGCCCTGGATATCCACGGCGGGCTTCTCGCCGGACAGCAGCGCGCGCGCCACCTCCAGCGGCGAGTTCTGCGAGAGGGTGACCACCAGCGCGGTGTCCACCTGCTGGTCGGTGCGCTCCACCAGGCCGGCGGGCGTCGCGGCCAAGGTCAGATGAAAGGCCGTCCAGCGCAGCCGCACCGCCTTGCCCTGCTGGCGCTTGAGCCGCTCGCGCGCCTGGGGTTCCTGCATCAGCACATGGTTGAGAAACAGCACCACCCGGTTCTGCACCTCGTCCACGACCCACCCGGGAGGTTGCAGGGCAGACAGCATGCCTGGCAGACCGCCGCCGGTCGACGACGCGGGGGAACCGAAAGGAAAAAAGGAACGCTTGGCTTGCATGATCCCCCGATTCTGACGGATAAACGGAGGGACTGCCCAGCCGGCAGCCGGCTCAGGAGCCCATCTGCTGCAGCGGCTGCACCCCGGCCACCCGCCAGACACCGTCATCCGACTTGGAACGGATGATGCTCCAGACCTCGCGGAAGGGGCTCGGGCCGCCCGCGGCATGCTCGCGCGACATGCCCGAGAACTCCACGCTCGCCACATAGGTGTCGCCCTGGTCCTCGACACCGAGCAACTGGGCATCGAGCATCAGCACATCGGTCTGTGTCGTGGCGCCCGGGTTGTCGCGCTCCTCCAGCTGCGACTGGATCTGCTCCAGCATGCCTTCGGTCATCATCGCGCGCAGGCTGGCCACATCGGCCCGGTCCCAGGCCTGCTGCAGCCCCAGGAAGTTGGCCTTGGACGCCTGCAGGAAGGCCTCCGCGTCAAAACCGGTCGGCCACGGTGCATCGTGAGAGGGCAACTCCACGTCGCCAGGCGCCACTTCCCATGGGCGCGCCGAGGCGTCATTGCCCACGTTCTTGGGGCTGTACTCGCGCGGCATGCGCGAATCCACCCGCAGCGGGTCAACCCGCGCGCCTTCGTAGATGCCCTGCCCGACCGTTCCGGACGTCTTGCGCGAGCGCGCAAAGGCCCACAGCGCCAGACTGGCCACAACCACCGCCAACAACCACCACCAACCGCCCCACATGTTCTGTCTCCCCTGATTGCCAGGTGCGTGACCGCTACGCCCCGGGCATCGTCAACACTTGATTCCCAGATGCAGCGCCACCACGCCGGCACTGAGATTGTGCACGTCCACGTGGCCGAAGCCAGCGGCCTTCATCATCTGCCGAAGTTCTTCCTGCCCCGGATGCATGCGGATCGATTCGGCGAGATAGCGGTAGCTGTCCTCGTCCTTGGCCACCACCCGGCCCAGCAAGGGCAGCACCTTAAACGAATACCAGTCATACGCCTTCTCCAGCGGCTTGGCGACCCGGGAAAACTCCAGCACCAGCAGCTTGCCCTCGGGTTTGAGCACGCGCCGCATTTCCGCGAGTGCCAAATCCTTGTGGGTCATGTTGCGCAAACCGAACGCCACCGACACGATATCGAAATGGTCGTCGGGGAAAGGCAGTTTCTCGGCGTCGCACACCATCGTGGGCAGCACCAGGCCGTGGTCGAGCAGGCGGTTGCGGCCTTCGCGCAGCATGGCTTCGTTGATGTCGGTGTGCACGACCGTGCCACTGGGGCCGACGCGACGGGCGAACGCCATCGACAGATCGCCCGTACCGCCTGCGATGTCCAGCACCCGGTCGCCCGGGCGCGGATTGGCCACATCGATGGTGTAGCGCTTCCACAGGCGGTGCAGGCCGGCCGACATGAGGTCGTTCATCACGTCGTACTTGGGCGCCACCGAGTCGAACACGCTGCGCACGCGCTGCGCCTTTTCCTGTTCGTCGACGGTCTTGTAGCCGAAATGGGTGGTGGCCATTGGTTTGTGTTTCCCTCGGTTTGCAGCCGGATGCAGTGTCAGTGGCCGCCGCAGGCGTGGCCGGCCCTGGCGGGCATGGGCGCGTCCCTGTCGAGGCCGGCTTCCTTCAATCGACGCAGGTAGTCGTCCCAAAGTTCCGCCTGGTGCGCCCCCAGGTCGTAGAGGTACGCCCACGAGTAGATGCCCGAATCGTGACCATCGGAGAACACCGGCTTGATGCCGTAGTTGCCGACCGGCTCCAGCGCCTCGATGTCCACCTCGCGCTTGCCGGTCTGCAGGGTTTCCTGCCCCGGTCCGTGGCCCCGGACCTCGGCCGAAGGCGAGTACACACGCATCAGCTCGAACGGGATGCGAAAGGTCCTGCCATCCGAGAAGGCGATCTCCAGCACGCGCGAGGCGCCGTGCACGGTGATGTCATGCGGGACGGGGGTGTCTTTGTTCAGTCCGGACATGTGCAGCTCCCGCCGTCAGACCAGCACGCGCTCGATGCCGCCCTGGTTGGCCTCGCGCACGTACTCGGGCAGCCAGTTCTCGCCCAGGATGCGCCGCGCCATCTCGACGACGATGTAGTCGGCCTCGAGCAGGCCGTTGCTCAGGTCATCCTGGTAGCGGCTGAGGCCCTGCAGGCAGCTCGGGCAGCTGGTGAGGATCTTCACGTTGTCCTTCTCGCCCACGGCACCCGAGGCGCGCAGGGCGGCCTCGCCCTTGCGGATTTCCTCCTCCTTGCGGAAGCGCACCTGGGTGGACACATCCGGGCGCGTCACACCCAGCGTGCCGCTCTCTCCGCAGCAGCGGTTGTTCTTGAGCACGCTCTCGCCCACCAGCGCCTTCACGGTCTTGGTCGAGTCGCCCAGCTTCATGGGGTTGTGGCAGGGCTCGTGGTACAGGTAGGCCCCCTGCTGGTTCTCGGGCAGCGTGATGCCCTTTTCCAGCAGAAACTCGTGGATATCGATGATGCGGCTGCCCGGGAAGATGCTCTGGAAGTCGTACCCGGAGATCTGGTCGTAGCAGGTGCCGCAGCTGACCACCACGGTCTTGATGTCCAGGTAGTTCAGCGTGGTGGCCACGCGGTGGAACAGCACCCGGTTGTCGGTGATCATCTTGTCGGCCTTGTCGAACTGGCCGCTGCCGCGCTGCGGGTAGCCGCAGCACACGTATCCCGGGGGCAGCACGGTCTGCACACCGGCATGCCACAACATGGCTTGCGTGGCCAGGCCGACCTGGCTGAACAGGCGCTCGGAACCGCAGCCGGGAAAGTAGAACACCGCCTCGCTGTCCACCGTGGTGGTCTTCGGGTTGCGGATGACCGGCACGTACTCGCGGTTCTCGATGTCCAGCAGCGCGCGCGCGGTTTTCGTCGGCAGTCCGCCCGGCAGCTTCTTGTTGACGAAATGGATCACCTGCTCGCGCACCGTTGGCGTGCCCACCGTGGCGGGCGGATGCTGCGTCTGGTGGCGGCCTGCCGCCCTGAACAGGTCCACCGCCGCGCGCTGGGCCTTGAAGGCAATGCCGGTCATGGCCGCGCGCGCGGTGTTGATCACGCGCGGATCGGTGGCGTTGAGGAAGAACATGCTCGCCGCATTGCCGGGCCGGAAGGACTTCTTGCCCATCTTGCGCAACAGGTTGCGCATGTTCATCGTCACGTCGCCGAAGTCGATCTTCACCGGACACGGTGTCAGGCACTTGTGGCAGACCGTGCAGTGGTCAGCCACGTCCTCGAACTCCTCCCAGTGCTTGAGGCTGACGCCGCGGCGCGTCTGCTCCTCATACAGGAAGGCCTCGACCAGCAACGAGGTGGCCAGGATCTTGTTGCGCGGGCTGTAAAGCAGGTTGGCGCGCGGCACGTGCGTGCTGCACTCGGGCTTGCACTTGCCGCAGCGCAGGCAGTCCTTGATCGAATCGGCGATGGCGCCGATGTCGCTCTGCTGCAGGATGATGGATTCGTGCCCCATCAGCCCGAAGCTCGGGGTATAGGCGTTGCTCAGGTCGGAACGCAGACGACGCCCGGGGTGCGACGGCACTTCCCTGTTGCGCAGCAGCTTGCCGCGGTTGAAGTGGCCGTTTGGGTCGACCCGGCGCTTGTATTCGGCAAACGGGGCGATTTCGTCGTCGCTCAGATACTGGATCTTAGTGATGCCGATGCCGTGTTCGCCCGAGATCACGCCGCCCAGGCTGCGTGCCAGCTCCATCACCCGGTCCACGGCCTCATGGGCGGTCCGGAGCATGGCGTAGTTGTCGCTGTGCACGGGAATGTTGGTGTGGACGTTGCCGTCGCCCGCGTGCATGTGCAGTGCGATCCAGACCCGGCCCTTGAGCACGCGCTGCTGCACCGCGCCCAGCGCGTCCATCAGGGGCTCGAAATCGCTGCCCGTGAAGATGTCGGCCAGCGGCTGGCGGATCTGCGTCTTCCAGCTCGCACGCAGGCTGTGGTCCTGCAGCTGCGGAAAGAGCGTTTCCACATCGCGCAGCCAGCCCTGCCAGAGGGCGCGGGTCTCGCGGATCACACCCAGCGCCAGCTCGACCTTCTCGGCCAGCAGCTCGGGCGTGGGCGCGCCCGCAGCCTGCCCGTTCTTGCCCAGCGGCAGGCTGCCGCTGGAAAGGAAGGCTTCCAGCTCGTCGGCCAGCTCGATCTTGTTGCGCAGCGACAGCTCGATGTTGATGCGCTCGATGCCATCGGTGTACTCGGCCATACGGGGCAGCGGAATCACCACGTCTTCGTTGATCTTGAAGGCGTTGGTGTGCCGGCTGATGGCCGCGGTCTTCTTGCGATCGGCCCAGAATTTCTTGCGCGCTTCCGCGGTGACGGCGGTGAAACCCTCGCCCGAGCGCGAGTTGGCGATGCGCACCACCTCGCTGGCTGCACGCGCCACGGCGTCGGGGTCGTCACCGGCGATATCGCCGATCAGCACCATCTTGGGCAGACCACCCCGCTTGGACTTGGTGGTGTAGCCGACGGCCCGCAGGTAACGGTCGTCCAGGTGCTCCAGGCCGGCCAGCAGGGTGCCCGAACGCCGTGCCTCGGCGAACATGAAGTCCTTGATCTCGACGATGCTGGGGACCGCGTCCTTGGCGTGACCGAAGAACTCCAAGCACACGGTGCGGGTATGCTCGGGCATGCGATGCAGCACCCAGCGCGCGCTGGTGATGAGGCCATCGCACCCTTCCTTCTGCACGCCCGGCAGGCCGGCGAGGAACTTGTCGGTGACGTCCTTGCCCAGCCCTTCCTTGCGGAAGGTGGCGCCCGGGATGTCCAGGCGCTCGGTGCGCAGCAGCTGCTCGCCACTGGCGTCGAAATACTTCAGCTCGAAACTGGCGACCTCGGCGTCGTGAATCTTGCCCAGGTTGTGACCGACACGGGTGACCTCGAGCCACTCGGCATCGGGCGTGACCATGCGCCAGCTCACCAGGTTGTCCAGCGCGGTCCCCCAGAGCACGGCCTTCTTGCCGCCGGCGTTCATGGCAATATTGCCGCCAATGCAGCTGGCCTCGGCACTGGTGGGATCGACCGCGAACACCAATCCGGCGTCCTCGGCAGCATCGGCCACGCGCTGCGTGACCACGCCGGCCTCGGTGCGGATCGTGGGCACCTCGGCATCCAGGCCCGGCAGGCGGATGCGCTCGACGTCGCCCATGGCGATGAGCTTTTCCGTGTTGATGACCGCCGTCTTCCAGTCCAGCGGCACGGCGCCGCCGGTGTAGCCGGTGCCGCCCCCGCGCGGAATGATGGTCAACCCCAGCTCGATGCAGCCCTTGACCAGGCCGGCGATCTCGGCCTCCGAATCGGGGGTGAGCACCACCAGCGGAAACTCGACACGCCAGTCGGTGGCATCGGTCACGTGACTGACACGCGAGAGTCCGTCGAACTTGATGTTGTCCTTGTGCGTGTAACGCCCCAGCACCTTTTCGGTACGGCGGCGCAGCTCGGCCACCTTGTCGAAGGAACGGTCGAACTTCTCGACCACGCGGCGCGCGGCCACCAGCAGCTCGCCCACCATGCTGTCGCGCGCGGCGTCATCGCCCGGCGTGCGGCGCTTCTCGATTTCCTGCAGGCGGTGGTTCAGCGCCTCGACCAGCAGGTGCCGGCGGCGCGGATTGTCCAGCAGGTCGTCCTGCAGGTAGGGATTGCGGCGCACCACCCAGATGTCGCCCAGCACTTCGTACAGCATCCGGGCGGAACGCCCGGTCTTGCGCTCACCGCGCAGCTCCTGCAGCAGCTCCCAGGCGCGCTCGCCCAGAAGCCGCAGCACAATCTCACGGTCCGAAAAAGAGGTGTAGTTGTACGGGATCTCGCGCAGGCGGGCGGGCTCGGCAGTCTGCGCCTGCATGACGGCCAACGCTATGGGGAAATTCATGGGGGAATCTGCGTGGGTCGGGCGTCGGGCGCCCATGGCTCTCGGGGGGTCGATTTTACGACACCCCTCCTGGTTCGGTTTTCAGAACAGCACCCGGCAGCGCAGCGTGCCGGGAATCCCAGCTAGCTTCTGCTGCGCGAGCTCGGACGACTGCGCATCCAGGTCGATCACCACGTAGCCCACCTTCTCGTTCGTCCGCAGGTACTGGGCCGCGACGTTGATCTGGTGGTCGGCAAACACCTGGTTGATGGCCGACAGCACACCCGGCACGTTGCGGTGCACGTGCAGGATGCGGTGCTTGCCCGGATGTTCGGGCAGCGCCACCTCCGGAAAGTTGACCGAAGTGATGCTGCTGCCGTTGTCGCTGTACTTGACCAGCTTCTCGGCCACTTCCAGCCCGATATTGGCCTGCGCCTCGATCGTGGAGCCGCCGATGTGCGGCGTGAGGATGACATTGTCCAGACCACGCAGAGGCGAGACGAATTCCTCGGCATTGGAGCGAGGCTCGACCGGAAACACGTCAACGGCCGCCCCCAACAGCTTTTTCGCACGCAGCGCCTCGGCCAGCGGCTCGATCACCACCACCGTCCCGCGCGAGGCGTTGATGAGGATGGCGCCTGGTTTCATGGCGGCGATTTCGGCGGCGCCAATCATCCACTGGGTGGACGGCAGCTCGGGCACGTGCAGACTCACGATGTCCGCCTGCGCCAGGAGCGCCTGCAGCGACGGCGCCTGGCGCGCGTTGCCCAGCGGCAGCTTGTTCACCACATCATGGAAGATGACGTGCATGCCAAGCGCCTCGGCCAGCACTGACAGCTGCGTGCCGATCGAGCCGTAACCCACGATCCCCAGTGTCTTGCCCCGGATCTCGAAGGCGTTTTCGGCGGTCTTGAGCCACTGGCCACGGTGCGCGGCCGCGCTCTTGCCGGGGACACCGCGCAGCAGCAGAATGGCCTCGCCCAACACCAGCTCGGCCACCGACCGCGTGTTCGAGTACGGCGCGTTGAACACGGCAATGCCACGCTCGCGGGCGGCATCCAGGTCCACCTGGTTGGTGCCGATGCAGAAGCACCCCACCGCCACCAGCTTGTGCGCCGCCGCGAACACCTCGGCCGTCAGCTGGGTCCGCGAGCGGATGCCGACGAAATGGACGTCGGCGATGCGGCGCCTGAGCTCCTCGTCCGCCAGCGCGCCCGACACGGTCTCGACCTGGGTGTAACCCGCCGCGTGCAGCACCTCGACCGCGGCGGGATGGATGCCTTCAAGCAGGAGAAACCTGATCTTGTTCTTGTCCAGCGAGTTGATGTTGGCCATGGCAGTCGAGAAATAGTGGCGAAACGCCGAGCGGCGGCCAGACAAGGATGACGCACTGCAAAAAACCTTGCAGAACCCGGTTCATCTTTCCGTCCGGAACACAAAAGGACACAAACCACCGGTTTCCGCCCCGGGGTTTCCCCGGTTGCACGGGCCAACAAACCCGGCGACAACCCAGCATGACATGAGTCCGTCATAAAGGCCGTCCAGCATGGGTCTGGAGGCGATACGCAACACTTCGTTCCACATCCCAGGAGGTAACTACATGCAAGCCAAGCATCTGGCCATCTGCGCCGCCATCAGCCTGTCCGCCGCGCTGCCGGCCCAGGCACAGACCGAGATCCAATGGTGGCACTCCATGGGCGGCGCCCTGGGCGAATGGGTCAACGACCTGGCCCAGGATTTCAATGCCAGCCAGAAGGACTACAAGATCGTGCCCACCTTCAAGGGCAGCTACGACGAATCGATGACCGCGGCGATCGCCGCCTTCCGCGCTGGCAACGCGCCACACATCCTGCAGGTGTTCGAGGTGGGCACCGCCACCATGATGGCCAGCAAGGGCGCCATCGTGCCCGTCGGGAAAATCATGCAGGACGGCGGCGTGAAGTTCGACCCCAACGCCTACGTCCCGGCCGTGGCCGGTTACTACACGGCACCCAACGGCCAGATGCTGAGCTTCCCGTTCAACAGCTCGACCCCGGTGTTCCATTACAACAAGGACGCCTTCCGGGCCGCCGGTCTGGACCCGGAGAAGCCGCCGACCACCTGGCCCGAGGTGGCCTCCGCCGCCGCCAAGCTCAAGGCCAGCGGCCATAAGTGCCCGTTCACCACGAGCTGGATCAGCTGGACGCAGCTGGAGAGCTTCTCCGCCTGGCACAACGTGCTGTTCGCCACCAAGAACAACGGCTTCGGCGGCCTGGACACGCGCCTGGCCTTTAACACCCCGCTGCACCTGCGCCACATCGAGAATCTGGCCAACATGGCCAAGCAGGGCCTGTTCGTCTACAAGGGCCGAGGCAATGCGGCCGACGCTACGTTCGTGTCCGGCGAGTGCGCCATGGCCACGGGCTCCTCGGCCCTGTACGGCAACGTCAAGCGCAACGGCAAGTTCGACTACGGCATTGGCACACTGCCCTACTACCCCGACGTGCCCGGCGCTCCGCAGAACACGGTGATCGGCGGTGCCAGCCTGTGGGTCATGAGCGGCAAGAAGGCGGACGAGTACAAGGGCGTGGCACAGTTCTTCGCCTTCCTGTCGCAGCCCGACGTCGCGGCCAAGAGCCACCAGCGCACGGGCTACCTGCCGGTGACCAAGGCATCCTACGAGCTGACCGAGAAATCCGGCTTCTACAAGCAGAACCCGGGCACAGACGTGTCGGTCGAGCAGATGATCCGCAAGACGACCGACAAGTCGCGCGGCGTGCGCCTGGGCAACTTCGTGCAAATCCGCACCATCATCGACGAGGAGATGGAAGGCGTGTGGAGCGGCAGCAAGACGCCCAAGGAGGCGATCGAAGCCGCCATCAAGCGCGGCAACGAGCAGCTGGAACGCTTTCAGAAGGCCAACAAGGGCTGATGCCGGACGGAGGCGGTGCCGTGCCCGCCCCGGCCTCCCCGACAGGAATGCTAATGCCGCCATCTGCATTTTCTGTTTGAGGAACGGCACCCTCTTCCCACACACCGTGCCCCATGGAAAAACGCGTCCTGTTCAAGTCCGCCTGGCTGCCCTGGCTGCTGGTGCTGCCGCAGATGGCGATCGTCCTCGTCTTCTTCTTCTGGCCCGCCGGTCAGGCGCTGTACCAGAGCGTGCTGCAGGAGGACGCTTTCGGCACCAGCCGTGAATTCGTCGGGATGGCGAACTTCGAGCGGCTCTGGAATGACCCGAGCTACCTGGCGTCGTTCAAGACAACGGCCGTTTTCTCGATCCTCGTTGCCTTCTCGTCGATGACGCTGGCGCTGCTGCTGGCCGTCATGGCCAACCGCGTGGTGCGTGGCGCGCGCTTTTACAAGACGCTGCTCATCTGGCCCTACGCGGTGGCGCCGGTGGTGGCCGGCGTGCTGTGGCTCATGCTTTTCGCTTCGCCCTACGGCGTGATCGCGTTCGCGCTGCAGTCCATGGGTTTCGAGTGGAACCACCTGCTCAACGCCAACCACGCCATGGCCCTCATTGTCATGGCAGCGGCCTGGAAGCAGGTCTCGTACAACTTCCTGTTCTTCCTCGCGGGCCTGCAGTCGATTCCCCACTCGCTCATCGAGGCAGCCACCATCGACGGCGCCTCGCCCTGGCGGCGTTTCTGGACCATCGTGTTCCCCCTGCTCTCGCCCACCAGCTTCTTCCTGCTGGTGATGAACGTGATCTACGCCTTCTTCGACACCTTCGGAACGGTGGACGCCGCCACGCACGGCGGCCCGGGCAAGGAAACCGCCATCCTCGTCTACAAGGTCTACTACGACGGCTTCAAGGCCCTGGACATGGGCGGTTCGGCTGCGCAGTCGGTGGTGCTGATGGCGGTGGTCATCGCGCTGACGGTCGTGCAGTTCCGCTTCGTCGAGAAGAAAGTGCAGTACTGACATGATGGTCGAACGCCGCCCCGTCCTGGACTTCGTTGCCCACGCCGTGCTCGTGCTGGGCGTGCTGGTCATTGCCTTTCCCGTCTTTCTGGCCTTCATCGCCTCCACGCAGACGGCCGAGCAGATCGCCTCCAGCCACCCGCTGTCGCTGCTGCCGGGCGACAACTTCGTCGAAACCTACCGGCTGGCCCTGTTCGGCGGCAAGACCCACGCCGGCTCCACCATCGCCGCCGGCTGGCCCATGATGTGGGTGAGCGTGGTGATGGCCGTGGTCATCGCCGTCGGCAAGATCGCGATTTCGCTGCTGTCGGCCTTCGCCATCGTTTACTTCCGCTTTCCGCTCAAGAACCTCGTGTTCTGGATGATCTTCATCACGCTGATGCTGCCGGTGGAGGTGCGCATCGGACCGACGTACGAAGTCATCTCCAACCTGGGCATGCTCAACAGCTACGCCGGCCTGACGGTTCCGCTGATCGCCTCGGCCACGGCCACGTTCCTGTTCCGCCAGTTCTTCCTGACCGTGCCGGACGAACTGGTGGAAGCAGCCCGCATCGACGGCGCAGGACCGATGCGCTTTTTCTTCGACGTGCTGCTGCCGCTGTCCAAGACCACCATGGCCGCGCTTTTCGTGATCCAGTTCATCTATGGCTGGAACCAGTACCTGTGGCCGCTCATGGTGACCACCAGCGAGGACATGTACCCCATCGTGCTGGGCATCAAGCGCGCCATCTTCGGCGAGGTGTACGTGGAGTGGAACGTGGTCATGGCCACGGCCATCCTCGCCATGCTCCCTCCGGCCCTGGTGGTGATCCTCATGCAGAAATGGTTCGTCAAGGGACTGGTCGATACCGAGAAGTGAACCCCTCTCCCGTATCGGTCACATCCACCGGACGACAACCGCCACCGACACCAACAACGCAAACCACATGGCATCCATTTCCCTGCGCAACGTCATCAAGCGCTATGGCCACGGCCCCAAGACCAACCAGGTCATCCATGGCGTGAACGCCGAAATCCAGGACGGCGAGTTCATCGTCATCGTCGGGCCGTCGGGCTGCGGCAAGTCCACGCTGCTGCGCATGGTTGCCGGGCTGGAGGAGATCACCGAGGGCGAGATCGCCATCGGCCCCCGGGTGGTCAACGACCTGGAACCTGCCCAGCGCGACATCGCCATGGTGTTCCAGAACTACGCCCTGTATCCCCACATGAGCGTTTTCGACAACATGGCCTACGGCCTGAAGATCGCCAAGGTGCCCAAGGACGAGATCAAGGCGCGGGTGGACAAGGCCGCAGGGATCCTCGAACTGGGCCACCTGCTGGAGCGCAAGCCGCGCGAGCTCTCGGGCGGCCAGCGCCAGCGCGTGGCCATGGGCCGCGCCATCGTGCGCCAGCCGCAGGTATTTCTGTTCGACGAACCGCTGTCCAATCTCGATGCCAAGCTGCGCGCGCAGACCCGCATCGAGATCCAGAAGCTGCACCGCGAGCTGGGCATTACCAGCCTCTTCGTCACGCACGACCAGGTCGAGGCCATGACACTGGCCGAGCGCATGATCGTGATGAACGCCGGCAACATGGAGCAGTTCGGCCCGCCGGAAGAGGTCTACCAGAAGCCCGCCTCGACCTTCGTGGCTAGCTTCATCGGCTCGCCGCCCATGAACCTGCTCAAGCACGCGTCCGGCAGCCGGCCCGGCGCGCTGATGGGCATCCGGCCCGAACACCTGGATGTGGTGCCGGCGGGCACCGACGGGTGGGATGTGCAGGTGGACACCACCGAACTGCTCGGTGCCGAACGCCTGATCTACACCACCCTGGGCGGCGAACCGCTCATCGTGCGCGTCGAGGCCGGCGGACCGACACCGGAGCCCGGCCAGACCCTGCGGGTGACGCCACGCCCTGGCCATGTGCACTGGTTCGACGAAGCCACGGGCAAACGCCTATGACCCATCCATCCCTGCCATCCTGGCCGTATCCGCGCTGGATTGCACACCGCGGCGCCGGCAAACTGGCACCCGAGAACACGCTTGCCGCCTTCCGCCTGGGAGCACGGCATGGCTACCGCATGTTCGAATGCGACGCCAAGCTCAGCGCCGACGGTGTCCCGTTCCTGATGCACGATGCCACACTGGAGCGCACCACCAGCGGCAAGGGCATCGGCAGCGAGCGCACGTGGTCCGAGCTCTCCCGGCTGGACGCCGGCGGCTGGCATTCGCTGGCCTACGTGGGTGAACCGCTGTGCACCCTCGAAAATCTGGCACGCTTCTGTATCGCCAACGGTTTCTGCCTGAACATCGAGATCAAGCCCACGCCCGGTCAGGAGCACATCACGGGACAGGTCGTGGCGGCGCAGGCGGCCCATTGGTGGCGCGGGCAGTCCGTCCCGCCGCTGCTGTCATCGTTCCAGCCCGAGGCACTGAAGGCCGCACGGGAGTCCGCCCCCGACTTGCCACGCGCGCTGCTGCTCGATTCCCTGTGGGAGGGGTGTCTCGACAACGCCAAGGCGCTCGATTGCGTGGCCCTGGTGTGCAACCATGCCCTGTGGGATGCGGACCTGGTGGCACGGGCCCGCGACATGGGCATGCGCACCCTGAGCTACACGGTCAACGACGAATGGGCCGCGCAACGGCTGATCGCACTCGGCACCGACGGGATCATCACCGACGCGGTCAACCGCTTCTCCCCCGCCGCAATCTGACCCGGGTTTCAGCGCGGGCACCGCGTCCGTGCCAGAACCAGGCCAAGGAGCCCTGCACCAGCACCAGCGCGGCATAGGTGGCCATCTTGCCGTCGCGCCCGAACCAGGCCAGTCCGGCCACCAGCACCACCGTGCCGGCCAGGCTCGACCACCCCACCTCGCGCCAGAAACCGCCGCGGCCGCCTTTGGCCTTGCGACGGAGGCGCGGCATGATCGCCAGGATCACCGCCATGACGACTGCCGGCACCAGAAAGTTGGCCAAATGACCGGCCAATGTCAGAAACGTCATCGTTTGCGGCGGTTTGACTAAGGGCAAGCCCGTGAAAGAGCGGGGAATTTTATAATTACAACATGGCTGTCTGGACACTCGGCATCAACCACCAGACCGCGCCGCTCGATCTGCGCGGCCGGTTTGCGTTCGCGCTCGACCAGATCCAGCCCACGCTGCAGCGTTACCGCCAGAGTCTGCCCCGCCAGCCCGAGGCGACGCTGCTGTCCACCTGCAACCGCACCGAGCTGTATGGCGCCGGCGACCCGGCCGCCGTGGACCCCACCATCGAGTGGCTGGCCAATGCCGGCGGCGTCAGCTCTCATGTGCTGCGTGACCACGCCTACATCCTGCGCGAGGACCAGGCCGCACGCCACGCTTTCCGTGTGGCCAGCGGTCTCGACAGCATGGTGCTCGGCGAGGCGCAGATCCTGGGCCAGATGAAGAACGCCGTGCGCGCGGCCGATGAGGCCGGCGCGCTGGGCACCACCCTGCACCAGCTGTTCCAGCGCTCCTTTGCCGTCGCCAAGCAGGTGCGCAGCTCGACCGAGATCGGTGCCCATTCGATCAGCATGACGGCCGCTGCGGTGCGTCTGGCCTCGCAGCTGTTCGAAGACCTGCGCGAAATCCGCGTGCTCTTTGTCGGCGCCGGCGAGATGATCGAGCTGGCCACCACGCACTTCGCCGCCCGCACGCCCCGGCACATGGCCATTGCCAACCGCACGATCGAGCGCGGCGAAAAGCTCGCCACGCGCTTCGGCGCCGAGGCCATGCGCCTGGCCGACATCCCCGAGCGCCTGCACGAGTTCGATGCCGTCGTCAGCTGCACGGCCAGCACGTTGCCCATCATCGGCCTCGGTGCCGTCGAGCGCGCCCTCAAAAAGCGCAAGCACCGGCCCATGTTCATGGTCGATCTGGCGGTGCCACGCGACATCGAGCCCGAGGTCAGGAAGCTCGACGACGTGTTCCTCTACACCGTCGACGACCTCGCCGCCGTGGTGCAGACCGGCAAGGACAGCCGGCAGGCTGCCGTGGCCCAGGCCGAGGTCATCATCGATGCCGGCGTATCCAGCTTCATGCACTGGCTCGACCAGCGCGACCCGGCCAAGGGCGTCGTCCCGCTCATCCAACAGCTCAACGCCCAGACCGACGCCTGGCGCGAGATGGAGATCGCCCGCGCCCGCAGGCTGCTGGCCAAGGGC
Organism: Pseudomonadota bacterium; assembly: GCA_023415035.1. Classification (GTDB taxonomy): domain Bacteria; phylum Pseudomonadota; class Gammaproteobacteria; order Burkholderiales; family Burkholderiaceae_C; genus Hydrogenophaga. The sequence continues at coordinate 20,239 of JAEZLX010000136.1, forward strand.
GAGCCGGTCGATGCCGTGCTGGAAGCCCTGTCCCGCGGACTGACCCAGAAGCTCCTGCACGGCGCGCTGGCCGAACTGCGCTCCGGCGACGACGAGACCCGCGCGGCCACCGCCGAGACGGTTTCGCGCCTGTTCCTGCGTCAGAAGTCCTAGCCGCCCGCCGGCAGGCTCCCGTCCGCCATCGCGGCGGCATCCCCAACGTCCGCCTTCGCGCCCCTTCATGAAACCCTTTGTCCGCGAAACCCTGCTGCGCCAGCGCGCCCGTCTGCACGAGCTCGACGCCCTGCTGTCCGCGCCCGACGTCATCGACGACCTGCAGCGCTTTCGCACGCTCAGCCGCGAACACGCCGATGCAACGGTGCTGGTCGAGGCGTTCAACCGCTTCGAGCAGCGCGAAGCCGATCTGGCGGCCGCCGAGCAGATGCTGGACGACCCGGACATGGCCGAGCTCGCGAAGGAAGAAATCGAGGCCGCCCACCAGGACCTGAAGCGCCTGGAAGCCGAGCTGCAGCAAATGCTGCTGCCGCGCGACCCGGACGACGACCGCCCCGCCTTCGTCGAAATCCGTGCCGGAACCGGCGGCGACGAATCGGCGTTGTTCGCGGGCGACCTGGCCCGCATGTACACCCGCTACGCCGACCGCCAGGGCTGGACCACCGAGATCGTGAGCGAATCGCCCAGCGAGCTGGGCGGCTACAAGGAAGTGGTGCTGCGCATCGCCGCACGCGGCCACGGCCCGGGCGTCTACGGCCAGCTGCGCTTCGAGTCCGGTGGCCACCGCGTCCAGCGCGTGCCCGCCACCGAGGCACAGGGCCGCATCCACACCAGCGCGGCCACGGTCGCCGTCATGCCGGAACCGGACGAGGCCCAGGCCATCCAGCTCAACCCGGCCGACCTGCGCATCGACACCTTCCGCGCCAGCGGCGCCGGTGGCCAGCATATCAACAAGACCGATTCGGCCGTGCGCGTCACCCACCTGCCCACCGGCATCACCGCCGAATGCCAGGACGGACGCAGCCAGCACAGCAACAAGGCCAAGGCGCTGCAGGTGCTGGCGGCCCGCCTGCAGGAGAAGGAACGCAGCGAACGTGCCGCGACCGAAGCCGCCACGCGCAAGGGCCTGATCGGCAGCGGCGACCGCAGCGACCGCATCCGCACCTACAACTTCCCGCAGGGCCGCATCACCGACCACCGCATCAACCTGACGCTGTACAAGCTCTCGCAAGCCATGGACGGCGACATCGGTGACATCATCCATGCCCTGCAGGTCGCCCGCGGCGCCGAACTGCTGGCCGAACTGGAAGCCAGGGCATGACGCCGACGCTCGCCGACGCCCTCGCCCAGGCCCGCTCGGCCGGGCTGGACCGCCTGGATGCACAGATCCTCCTGCTGCACGCGCTCGGCCGTCCCCCCCACGACCGTGCCTGGCTCATCACCCACGACAGCGATCCACTGCCCGAGGCCGTACAGCCGGTCTGGGCCGCGCTGTTGGCGCGACGCCTGGCCGGTGAACCCGCGGCCTACCTGCTGGGCCGCAAGGAGTTCTTCGGGCTGGACCTGCAGGTCGACGCCCGGGTGCTCGTCCCGCGGCCCGACACCGAAACCCTGGTGAACTGGGCGCTGGATGTCCTCGCGCGGTTTCCCGCGGCGCGCCGTGTCATCGACCTGGGCACCGGCAGCGGCGCCATCGCCCTGGCCATTGCCAGCCGCATACCCGGCCTGGACATCACCGCCACCGACGCCAGCACCGACGCGCTCGCTGTCGCCCAGGCCAACGCCCAAGCCCTGGGGCTGCCGGTCCGCTTCGCCGCCGGCCCCTGGCTGGCAGCCGTTGCGGGCGAGCGTTTCGACCTCATTCTCAGCAACCCGCCCTACATCGCCGACGGTGATCCGCACCTGCCCGCCCTGTCGCACGAACCCGGTTCGGCCCTGGTCAGCGGCCCCGACGGCCTGGACGACATCCGTGCCATCGTGTCTCAGTCCACGCACGCACTGGCTCCAGGTGGCTGGCTGCTGCTCGAGCACGGATACAACCAGGCGCCCCAAGTGAGACAACTGCTGGCCGAAGCCGGTTTCACGCAGGTCGGCAGCCGTACCGATCTGGCGGGCATCGAGCGCTGCTCCGGCGCACAATGGACCGAACGGCGATAATGCGAGCATCGGAAGCGGCTGTGCCGGCTTCCCCATCATTCCCGAATAGCACCCAGGATCCCTGCCATGAGCGACGTTCAAAGCCAGATCGACCAGTTGGTCAAGTCTCACGACATCGTGCTTTTCATGAAGGGCAGCGCCAGCTTCCCCATGTGCGGATTCTCCGGCCGCGCCGTGCAGATCCTCAAGGCCTGTGGCGTCGATCCCAAGGCCATCACCACCGTCAACGTGCTGGAAGACGATGCCATCCGCCAGGGCATCAAGGAATACAGCCAGTGGCCGACCATCCCGCAGCTCTACGTGCGCGGCGAGTTCATCGGCGGCTCCGACATCATGATGGAGATGTACCAGTCGGGCGAGCTGCAGCAGGTCATCAGCGGCGAGGCCTGACCGCGCATCCCCGGGGGCCGTCAGGCGTCCGGGGCAATCCAGTTGTTCGAGGCGGCAAACACCGCATTGGGATACTCGCTGCGCCCGCGGCTGCCGTTGTATCGGCCCAGCGCCATAAACAGGTTGCCCTTTTCCCGGTCCAGGTAGTGCCGCAGGATCACGCAGCCAAAACGGATATTGGTCTGCATGTGGAAGAGCTTGCCGGGATCGCCATCGCCGATCAGGCGCGCCCAGAACGGCATGATCTGCATGTAGCCGCGCGCACCCACACGTGAGATCGCGTACTTGCGGAACGCGCTTTCCACCTGGATCAGCCCGAGCACGATGTCGGTATCCAGCCCCGCTCGCCGCGATTCGTACCACACCGTCTGCAGGAAATCCACCCGGGTCTGGAAGTCAGGCTTGCGCTTGCGCAACCGGTCGCTCATCGCACCCAGCCAGCGCAGGTAGGCCAGGCGTTTTTCAGTGTCGGTGAATTCGGGCACCGGTGGCGCGCTGTTGGCAATCGCCGCGCTCAGTGCCGAGCGCACCGAGTCGGCCAGCGGCTCCTCGAGCTGTCCGCCAGCCAGCAACGGCAGCGGCCAAGCCGCCACCGCCAGACTGCCGGACACGCCGAGGATCACACGCCGTCGATGCATGGCGCGCAAAGGCCGGACGTCAAACGGTCAGGCGCGCCCGTACATGGGCGACGGCCTGATCCACCGGCACCTTCTCGGCACCCGACTCGCGGCGATGCTGGTACTCCACGACCCCCTCCTTCAGTCCGCGGTCGCCCACGGTGATGCGGTGCGGCACGCCGATCAGCTCCCAGTCGGCGAACATCGCCCCCGGGCGCTCGCCACGGTCGTCGATGATCACATCCACGCCGGCGGCCAGCAGCTCCCGGTAGATGGTTTCGGCCGCGTTGCGCACCGCCTCGCTGCGATCCGCGCCCACCGGGCAGACCACCACCGTGAACGGCGCGATCGCATCGGGCCAGATGATGCCGCGCTCGTCGTGGTTCTGTTCGATGGCCGCAGCCGGCAGGCGGGTGATCCCGATGCCGTAGCAGCCCATCTCGAAGTGGCGCGGCTTGCCATCGGCATCGAGGAAGGTGGCGTTCATCGCCTTGCTGTACTTGGTGCCGAGGTAGAACACGTGGCCGACCTCGATGCCGCGCTCGATCGCCAGCACACCCCTGCCGTCCGGCGACAGGTCGCCAGCCACCACGTTGCGGATGTCGGCCACCACCTCGGGTTCGGGCAGGTCACGCCCCCAGTTGACCCCCGTGATGTGGTAATCCACCTCGTTGGCGCCGCAGATCCAGTCGGCCATCACCGCGACCTCGCGGTCGGCGACGATCTTCACCGGCTTCTTCAGCCCGATCGGACCCAGGTAGCCCGGCTTGCAGCCGAAATGCTCCTCGATCTCGGCCACGGTAGCAAAGCGGAAGCCGTTGCCCAGCCCCGGCACCTTGCCGACCTTGACCTCGTTCATGTCGTGGTCGCCGCGCACCAGCAGCAGCCAGACCTGGCTCTTCACCACCTCTCCCGCCTCGTTGAGCTCGTCGGTGGCCAGCACCAGCGACTTGACCGTGGTCGACAGGGGCACCCCCAGCAGCGCCGCGACTTCCTCGCAAGTGCTCTTGCCCGGCGTCGGCGTCCTGGTCATCGGCTGTGACGGCGCCGGGCGCGGACCTGACGGCGCCAGGGCCTCAGCCTTTTCGATGTTGGCCGCATAGTCGCTGTCGGGGCAGTACACGATCGCATCCTCGCCCGTGGCGGCGATCACCTGGAATTCCTCCGACAGGTCGCCACCAATGGCCCCGCTGTCGGCCGCCACCGCGCGGTAGCGCAGACCGAAGCGGTCGAAGATGCGGCGGTAGGCTGCCGCCATCACCTGGTAGCTGGCCTTGGCGCCTTCCTCGTCGCGGTCGAAGCTGTACGCGTCCTTCATGATGAACTCGCGCCCGCGCATCAGGCCGAAGCGCGGACGGCGCTCGTCGCGGAACTTGGTCTGGATCTGGTACAGGTTCTTGGGCAGCTGCTTGTAACTGCGCAGCTCCTGCCGGGCGACGTCGGTCACCACCTCCTCGCTAGTCGGCTGGATCACGAAATCGCGCTCGTGCCGGTCCTTGATGCGCAGCAACTCGGGGCCCATCTTCTCAAAGCGGCCCGTCTCCTGCCACAGCTCGGCGGGCTGGACGACGGGCATGGTCATCTCGACGGCACCCGCGCGGTTCATCTCCTCGCGCACAATGCGTTCGACCTTCTGGATGACGCGCAGACCCATGGGCATGTAGTTGTAGATACCCGCTCCCAACTTGCGGATCATGCCGGCACGCATCATCAGCTGGTGGCTGACGACCTCGGCATCGGCAGGTGCTTCCTTGAGGGTGGTGATCAGAAACTGGGAGGCTTTCATGAACGGAAAAACCGCTCGCAGGCGGCAACAGGTTGGCGATGGGAATTGGCTCGCGAGCCCTTCGGGACGATATGGGTATTTACCCGCAAAAAAGCCGAAAGGCGCCCGATTTTCTCGCAATATGGCTGGCGCGAGGCATAATCGAGACAGTTCAGAATTTGGGGAAGATTATGCTTGACAGAGAAGGCTTCAGGCCGAATGTCGGCATCATTCTGCTCAACCAAAAAAACCAGGTGTTCTGGGGCAAGCGCATCCGCTCCCATTCCTGGCAGTTCCCCCAAGGCGGGATTGACCGGGGTGAAACCCCCGAGCAGGCCATGTACCGGGAGCTGCACGAAGAAATCGGGCTCAAGCCGGAACACGTGGCCATCGTCGCCCGGACCCGCGACTGGTTGCGCTACGAAGTGCCGGACCGCTTCATCCGCCGAGAGGCACGCGGTCACTACAAGGGCCAAAAGCAGATCTGGTTCCTGCTGCGTCTTGTCGCACAGGACTGGCATCTCAATTTGCGCGCGACCAACCACCCGGAATTCGACGCCTGGCGCTGGAACGACTACTGGGTGCCGCTGGACGTGGTGGTCGAGTTCAAGCGCGGCGTCTACGAAATGGCGCTGACCGAGCTGGCCCGTTACTTGCCGCGCCCCGACAGCCGCAACCGCTACCTGCGGGGCGGCAACCGCCAGCACCGCCCGTTGACCGAGAGGGCAGCCCTGCCTCCTCAGCCTTCGTGCATGGAGCTGCCGCCCGGCGCCAGCTTCGATCCCGATCCGCAGACGTCCTCCCAGGAACACTGAATCGGCCGCTGCCCGACTCACCCGCGGGTGAGCACCAGGTTGTCGCGGTGAATCATCTCTGACGACTCGGTCGCGTGACCGAGCAGTCGGCTGAACTCCGACGAAGGCTGGCGGCACAGCAGCCGCGCTTCCGGGCTGGCGTAATTGGCCAGTCCGCGTGCGATCTCCACGCCACTGGCATCCCTGACCGCGATCACGTCGCCACGCGCGAACTCGCCATCGACATCCGTCATGCCGATCGGCAGCAGGCTCTTACCCTCGTGGAGGATCTTGCGGGCTGCGCCATCATCGACGGTGACCGAACCGGACAGCTGCAGATGGTCGATCATCCACTGCTTGCGCGCCTGCAGCTTGGCCGTCTGCGCCACCAGGCAGGTGCCGATCGGCTCGCCCGAGCACAGGCGCAGCAGCACGTCGGACTCACGACCCCAGGCAATCACGGTGGAAGCGCCGGAGCGCGCCGCGCGCTTGGCCGCCAGGATCTTGGTGATCATGCCGCCCTTGCCAATGCTGGACCCGGCACCACCGGCCATGGCCTCCAGTGCCGGGTCACCGGCGCGTGCCTCGTGCACGAACTGTGCATCGGGGTCGCGGCGCGGATCGGCCGTGTACAGGCCCTTCTGGTCGGTCAGGATCACCAGCAGGTCGGCCTCCACCAGATTCGCCACCAGGGCGCCCAGGGTGTCGTTGTCACCGAACTTGATCTCGTCGGTGACCACCGTCTCGTTCTCGTTGATGACCGGCACCACCCCCAGGCCCAGCAGTGTCAGCAGGGTCGAGCGCGCATTGAGGTAACGTTCGCGGTCGGCCAGATCGGCATGCGTGAGCAGCACCTGGGCGCTGGGCATGCCCAGCGCGCGCAGCTTGCTTTCGTACATCTGCACCAACCCCATCTGGCCCACCGCCGCCGCGGCCTGCAGTTCATGGATTTCCTGCGGACGGGTGCTCCAGCCCAGACGCTTCATGCCCTCGGCGATGGCCCCGCTGGAAACCATGATCACCTCGCGGCGCTCGCCGCCGTCGCCGCGCACCAGTGCCGCGAGCTGGCGGCACCATTCGCCGATCGCCGCCTCGTCCAGCCCTCGCCCCTCGTTGGTGACAAGGCTGGAGCCCACCTTGACCACGATGCGGCGGGCTTCTTTCAATACATTGGAAACCATGGGTGCTAGCGTATGTCTGTCCGACGGCACCTGCCCGGCAGGCGCCCTCAGTGATGGGAGATGGACCGGTCCTCGAACGCCATCATGGCTGCGGCGCGTCGCCGGCGAAACGCGGATCGACCTCTGCCGGCGGTTGCGACGCCTCGTGCACCTTGGCAATGTGCTCGTAGACCTTCTGCACCAGGTGCTCACAGCCTTCGCGCGTGAGCGCGGAAATTTCGAACACCGGCCCCTTGTAGCGCAGGCGCCGGACGATGTCCTTCACGCGGGCCTCGCGCTCTTCGGCCGGCACCATGTCCAGCTTGTTGAGCACCAGCCAGCGCGGCTTGGCGTGCAGGCCGGGATCGAACTTCTTGAGCTCGGCGACGATCGCCTTGGCCTGCTGCACCGGGTCCACGCTCTCGTCGAACGGCGCCACATCCACCAGATGCAGCAACAGACGCGTGCGCTGCAGGTGCCGTAGGAACTGGTGACCCAGGCCCGCCCCTTCGGAGGCACCTTCGATCAGCCCCGGCACATCGGCGACGACAAAACTCTTTTCCGGCCCGACACGCACCACACCCAGATTCGGGTACAGGGTCGTGAACGGATAGTCGGCGATCTTGGGCCGGGCATTGGAGATGGCGGTGATCAGGGTCGACTTGCCCGCGTTGGGCATGCCCAGCAGGCCCACGTCGGCCAGCACCTTCAGTTCCAGGCGCAGCGTGCGGCGCTCACCCGGGCGCCCCAGCGTCTTCTGGCGCGGCGCGCGGTTGGTGGAACTCTTGAAATGCAGGTTGCCGAAACCGCCGTCACCACCCTTGGCCAGCGTCACCTGCTCGCCGGGCACCAGCAGCTCGAACAGCACCTCGCCCGTCTCGGCGTCGGAGATCACCGTGCCCACCGGCATGCGCAGAACGATGTCGTCGCCCTTGACGCCGAACATGTCGGAGCCCTTGCCATGCTCGCCACGCCTGGCCTCGAAGCGGCGGGTATAGCGGAAATCCACCAGGGTGTTCAGGTTGGAATCCGCCACCGCCAGCACGTGCCCGCCACGGCCGCCGTCGCCGCCGTCCGGGCCGCCGAACTCCTTGAACTTCTCATGGCGGAACGACGCGCAGCCGTTACCGCCATCGCCTGCGGCAACATCGATCGTGGCTTCGTCCACAAACTTCATGATTGTTCCTTGTCGTGTCAATGAAAAAGGCCCGCATCGGCGGGCCTTCTCATGGGATGCTGCGATCCCGCCTGTGTGGCTCGAGCCCGTGCGCCCTCGCGCCCCGGGCCCGTTGATCAAACCACCATCAGACCGGGGTGACGCTGACCACGTGGCGGTTGAGCTCGCCCTTGACGGCAAAGCTCACATGACCGTCGACCGTGGCAAACAGCGTGTGGTCACGGCCCACACCGACGTTGGTGCCGGGGTGGAACTTGGTGCCGCGCTGGCGAACGATGATGGAACCGGCAGAAACCAGCTCGCCACCGAAGGCCTTCACACCCAGCATCTTGGGCTTGGAATCGCGCCCGTTTCGCGTAGAGCCGCCGCCTTTTTTCTGTGCCATTTCAAACTACTCCTCAGGCAGAGATCGAAGCGATCTGCAGCTCGGTGAAATTCTGACGATGACCCTGGCGCTTCTGGTAGTGCTTGCGACGGCGCATCTTGAAGATGCGGACCTTGTCGCCACGTCCGTGCGCCACCACCGTGGCCTTGACAGTTGCGCCGGACACCAGGGGCGTGCCCACCTTCAGTTCAGCGCCGTTGCCGACAGCCAGAACCTGGTCGATCACGATCTCCTGGCCCACATCCGCAGCAATCTGTTCTACTTTGATTTTTTCGCCGGCAGCCACGCGATACTGCTTGCCACCGGTTTTTATGACCGCGTACATATGAACCTCTTGAAAAGAACTCGGCGGCAACCGCGCCGCGAGCATCGGCAAGGCGCTGCCTCACCGAACTGCGGATTGTAGCATGTGCCACTTTTTCAGGCAAGGACACCGCCACGGCTGACGCCGAACACCCCGCCTGCCCCGGAGCGCACCGGCCGCCTTCCTATAATTTGCCCTTGTCCGAGCCCAACCGAACCCACCCATCTTGACCACCAACACCCCTTCTGTCGCCTCCCCCCTGGACGTCATCCAGCCGGACATGCAGCAGGTCGACCGTGTCATCCACGAGCGGCTGACCACCGGGGTCCCACTGGTCAGGGAAGTCGCCCAGTACATCATCACGGCAGGCGGCAAGCGCCTGCGGCCCGCGCTGCTGCTGCTCGTCGCCGGCGCGCTCGGCAACCGGAACCCGCACCGCCACACGCTGGCCGCCGTCGTGGAGTTCATCCACACCGCCACCCTGCTGCATGACGACGTGGTGGACGAGTCGACGCTGCGGCGCGGACGCGAGACCGCCAACGAGCGCTTCGGCAACGCGGCCAGTGTGCTGGTGGGTGATTTCCTCTATTCGCGCGCCTTCCAGATGATGGTTGACGTGAACAACATCCGCGTGATGCAGGTGCTCTCGGATGCCACCAACATCATTGCCGAAGGCGAAGTGCTGCAACTGATGAACATGCACGACGCTTCGCTGGACGAAGCCGGCTACCTGCGCGTGATCCGCTCCAAGACCGCCAAGCTGTTCGAGGCCAGCGCGCGCCTGGCTGCCATCCTGCACGGCGCCGACGAAGCCACCGAAGAAGCCTGCGCCACCTATGGCCAGGCACTGGGCACAGCCTTCCAGGTGATCGACGACGTGCTCGACTACGAGGGCAACGCCGCCGAACTCGGCAAGAACCTGGGCGACGACCTGCGTGAAGGCAAGGTCACGCTTCCCGTGATCTGCGCACTGCGCCGCGCCAACGACGAGCAGCGCCAGAAGATCACCCAGGCCATCGAGCAGGGCAGCGCTGATCACCTCGAGGAAATCCTGGCCATCATCCGCTCCACCGGCGCACTGGAAGCCGCGCGCGCCAGCGCCCTGGAGGAAGCCAACCGCGCCATCGACGCAATTCGTTCGCTGCCGGACAATAAGTACCGTTCAAGTTTGCTACAATTAGCAGCTGCACTTCAGGAGCGACGTTCCTGACGCAGCAGAGACGGCAGTTTTCCGCTTGTCGCCGTCTTCAACCAACGGTTCGTCAGAACCATTCGGGGTGTAGCTTAGCCTGGTAGAGCGCTACGTTCGGGACGTAGAGGCCGTAGGTTCGAATCCTCTCACCCCGACCAGATTTTTCTTGTAAATCAACGATCTACAAGACAAAGAAAACAGCCACCCGATGCGGTGGCTTTTTCATAACTGCACAGTAACTGCAACCGACCTGATCGGCACCCCCGCGATGCACACATCTGCGCATCGTCCACTCAAGAGCGCGTGGGGAAGGCCATCAAGAACGAGGCCACCGCGATGCGCTCGCGCATGCCCAAAAGCTCGGGGTCGTTCATGCACCAGATCAAGAACTCGCGGGGGTCGTCGGTAATGGGCGGCTCGCCGGTGTAGCCAGCCCTGCGCCGCTCCAGGGCCTCGATGATGGCGGGGTGCTGCATGAGCCTGCTGCCGGTCTGCCTGGCGCTGCCGGCCGCGTAGCCTGCTTGACGGGCTGCCGCCGCCAGGGACAGACCACGGTTAGCACCATCTACGAAGGCGCGTTGGCGGGGCTTGAGGCGGTTGCGCGTCATCATTTTGTTCGTGGTGGGGGGATTTTTTCTCCGCGTGAGGAGCCGGGCGGTTTCGGCAAACCGCGTTCTCGGCATGTTTTGACCCCCCTAACCCTTGCCAGCCCTTCAAAAAAAGTGCCCGTCGCGTGCTCAACCAAACACCACGGGCTGTCGAATTCGCTGCACCCTTCGACGGAGGGGAAGGACGGGGTGTCTGAAGCCCCGGCAGCATTTTGATTAGTTCACCAGCAACGCACTGCCAACGGTGCGGAACACAGGGATAACTCGCAATTCGCCCAGTACCGTGCAGACATTCTTCACGAATTGATCGCTTGTGTATCCGATCTCGATGCTGAAGTCATCGACAACCAGCAGCTCGCTGTGTTGCGAGTCCAGGACCATGGCAGTGCCTGCGCTCATCGAAGGCGAGAGCACCACGCGCAGGCCGCGAAGCACCATCTCCACTTCGCCCAGGTAGCTGGCCATATAGTGATCGCTGGCCGTACCGGTTGCAGTGATGATTTTCAGCCAGTCGGTGGGGTGCATTGCCACCACGTCAGGATTGAACCCATCAGTCTGCATGGTCGATGCGGCTGCACTAATCGAGTCCACCAGGGCGGGATAGCTGCTGGTCGAAAATGCCGTTGCCAGAGTGCTAAAGCCTGCCCACGCGGGGGTGATGTTGCCGTCATACAAGGCGTCATCCAGCGCACTGGCAATGCTGCGCATGAGGGTCACATTGATCGCCTGGCGCAGTTCTGCGGAGTCGTTCAGCGCTTGTCGGGAAACGTTGGCATAGCCCGCAACGGTCAGCGCCGATTGCGTGATGAGGCTGTGATCCGGACGGATGGCAGACTTGGATGCACCCTCGCCAGCTTGGACGCTTGCGCCGCCTTGAATGCCCGTAAACCTGCTGTATTCAACGGCAGAGGTCGCAGGGAGGCGGCGGGCCGGGATGGCGTTCTGCAGCCCGATGGTGCGGCCACCGATTGGGGCGCCTACGCCACCGCTCGCAATGGTTCGGCCAGAGCTGGTGGTGATGGCGTCGCCTGCGGCTTTGATTTCCAGTCGCACCATCTTCGATTTCTCAAAGATCGACCGGTTTTCGTTGAATTGGGCAACCACTTGTGCGCCCAGATCATCGCCCGATTTCGTGCCGAAGTGGCCAGGAAGATAACCAGAGCTTTTCTGACCCAGCTCGGTCAGTGCCGCATTAATCTTTTCGTCCTGGCGTGCGGCGTGCTCTTTGATTTCGCCGCTCAGTTTTTCGTGCAGTTTATTGAGGCCGTGCTCAATAGCTTCAAACTCGTTCATGTTTCAGTCCTCTCAGGTTGTGGGGTGTTTCGCCGGGACTTACGTCCTTGTGGCCATGGCATCGCACAGAATCCCTCAGGCTTAGCATGTGCAGCAGCAATAAGGTTCTGCTCCAGATCCCCTGTATCAGGACCTCATTGCTGCTCGGCACAAGGATATTAGCACGACACTGGACGTTTATCCAGTTCGCGTATCAAAGAAACCATCCTGTCCATTTGTTCGCCCATGGCTCGCACCTCCTGCAATAGTTTCCTTTCGCGGGCGGTGGCGGCTTCCATGATCTCGGTCTGTCGCTCGATATGGAGAATCAGGGCCCGGATTTCAGATTCGGTAAGCATGGCGGTTCCTTTCTCAGGGGACAAATCGGGCATATTTGGTCGCCGCCTTCCGGCTGCATCCAAGCTTTCGCAAGACCTTTTCGGCCAGCCTGCGGCGCATGTGGCGTTGACGATACGTGCGAAGGGCGGCATCAGCAATCGGCATCATTTGACGGCCTCCTGATACGTGCTCCACAACATCAGGCCCACCGCGCAGCGACTGCCGTAGCCCTTGCCGGCCGCGATGCACTGCGGGCAGTTGAAGTGATGCCCGTTGTAAGCCCTGGCCAGCGCTTGCACATCTGGCACCGGGTCAGGCTCGCCGGTCATCAGCGCCAGCAGCGCGGCCTTGTGTGGCCGAAAGGCTGGCGCCCATACGGCCAGGGCCTCAGGTGCACCGCGTGCCTTGAGCTGGCCATCGCGAACAACGAGTTCAACGCCATCAGCGCGGGCCTTGCGGATCAGTTCGGCAACGGCGGTCATAGGCCCACCTCGATTGCTTGTTCAGAACTACCCGGCGAAGTGTGCGAAGTATGCGAAGAGTGAGCATCTACGCGGGTTTCCGGGCGATTCTCAAGGTTGCGAAGTGCGCGAAGTTTGCGAACTGTGCCCTGACCGTAGTCATTGCCTTTCGCCCTCACTTCGCTGGCTTCGCACAGTTCGCGGTCTGCGGAATCTGGCGCAAACCCTTGCCGTTCCTCACTCTTCGCACGTTTCGCACAATTCGCGGCCAGTTGATAGATTTTTGTTGGCGTGCCGGGTTTGCCCTTCGGTCGCGGAACCACTTCCAAAACGATGCGCGGCGGCGTCGCGGTCAGCAACATGTCGATGGCGGCGTCCAGCTCGCCCTTGCTGGCATGGCCCTTGAAGCAGTCGCGGGACAGCTCCATGCGGGTGGCCCGACCGCGCTCGGACAGGAACTTGACGATGGCTTCGGCGGCGTCGTTGGTCTTGGCGACTTCCTCTTCCTCCGAAGCGCTGGCGAAGATGAATTTCACGCTGTCGGCGAAGTACCGCACCCAGGCCAGGGCGGCATCGATGTGATGCACCCCGATAGTGGCCTGCATGTCGGTCAGCGCCAAGACCATGGCGATGCGCAGCAGCATCGGGGCGCGGCGCTCCAGCAGGGCGTTGATGCGCTCGCCGGCACTGTCGTCGTTCAGCTCGCCGCAGTAGAGCACCTCATACCGGGCGCGGGCCTCGGGCGACAGCTCCATGCGCAGGTGGTCGCGCTCGGCCCAGCGTTCAGCCTGGCAGAACCGCAGCACATCAAGCACGCGCTGCGCCAGGCCATCGACGGTTTCCTGCGGTGTGGCGCGGGGGAACGGGATGATGCGCTCGCGCTCGGCCCAGAAGATGCCGAAGCGGTTGGCAAACCCGTTCGTCAGCTCGCGCTGCGCCATCAGGTCGCGCAGCTCTGCCGGGGTGACTGCTGCCAGCATGCCGATGTGCGGGTTTGTGGCCCACATGCGGTTGCCCTTCGTGGCCGGCCGGATGCTCACGCCATCCCAGCAGTCGCGCAGCGCGGGCGACAGCGTGTTGCCCTCGCGTTTGCTCTGGTGCAGGATGTTTGCAAACTCGGACTCGACTACCAGCAGGCGCTTGTCGTGGACCGGCTCGATATCGGTTTTCCCTTCACGGTAGCCGTCGTGGATCAAGTACGCCAACCCTTCCCGGCTCGACAGCCCGCCACGGTGGACCTGCGGGGCGGCATCGGGCGCCAGCTCGCGCAGGGCCATGTCGATGCGAGTCACCAGCGACACGGCATCACCCTTGCGGCCTCTGCCTGAGCGGCCCACGTGCATCATGAACAGCCGGGCGTGGTGCCAGGTGTTGCCGACAGGCAAATATGGGCCGCGCCCGACACAGACACCCAGATAGCCCAGGACGTTGGCAGCGATGGCGTAGGCGTTCGCCTCGGTCGTGGCCGCGCCTGCGCGTGCGATCTCGCCCACTAGGCCATAGAGACAGGCGGGGTCGGGGCACGGGGCGTTGCGGTGCCGGTC
>JAEZLX010000088.1 GCA_023415035.1 Pseudomonadota bacterium
ACGCAGCTCCAGCATGGCTTCGCCGTAGGCCTCCTGCAGCTCGCGCAGCTGCTTCTCGTACTGTTCTTTGACTTCCAGGGGCTTGGTGCGCAGGGCGTTCTCCATGCCACGCTTGCCTTCATCGACCCACTGCTCCACCTCGGAGGGGTTCAGATCGAAGGCCCGGCTGGCCTCCGAGACCGTGGTCTTGCCCTGGATGATGTCCAGGACCAGGGCCGTTTTACGCTTGGCCGTCCAGCGCTTGATGTCGTCTTCCATCAGGGTGCTCATCGTCGTTTCCTTCAACGTTAACACCTGAGCAGGAATTCACTGGGTCAATACAGCACGACCAGAGCGGGATATTGATGGTGACCGCCTTGGTGGTGGGGGGGTTGCGATTGCCAATCGCAATATGAAGGACTGATCGGCGCGGCGGGAGAAGATCACGCACAGGCACTTGGGTCTTGGGGCATCGCCTTTGCTCACCAGTGTGTCGGCATCTCCATGTCCGTTGGAGCCTGCTTGAGCGATATCTGTGGCGAAGATCCCAACGCGAGCCGCATTTCCCTGCCGCTGAGGAGGTTCTTCCGAAACCACCTCTTTGACCGGCAGGTGAAGAAAGACCGCCTGCATCGGTCAGGCGGACTGCTCCCCTATGTCACCTGAATTGCGATGTATCCCAATGACTGGATATGATGCCAAATATCCGCTGCGACCAATTGATTTATAAGGTGATTCTTCTTGATTTTGGAGGGCGATGAAATGGTCATATGGCCCCGGAGGAGTTCGAATAAACCTATCAGGCATTTGATTTTCAAGGAAAAATCGTGTTCGGATAGATTTTTTGTTCCCCCAGTTGTTCCCCTGATCCATATGGCGGGATTCAAACGAATCCTGCTATGCAAGTATATTCAATGGAAGCGCGCTAGAAAAAATGTAGCATTAGCTTTTCCAGGCAGCGCTACTCCACCAGCTCGGCCACCAGGTCAACATACTCTCGGCCTACCTGGTCGGGCAGCACTGCGGTGATGTTGTAGGCCTTGTCTCCCACCAGCACACGCATTGACGCATCCACGTCCGAGCGCCAGCGGATGCGGATGCTGGCCTGCACCGCGGTCGTAGGCTTGTCCGAGCGTATGGCCTCAGCGCCTCGCAGGTGCCGCACATTCGCCCACACCGTCGCATAGTCGGCCCAGGAACCTGGCAGCGGCTGGCCCCAGGCATCTGTGCCCGTGCCCTTGTTCTGGATGACGATGCGCGTGTTCAGATCACCGGCACGCATCACGCCTCCATGACGCGATACGGTGCCAGCAGACGGTCGAACAGGCGGTTATCGCTCAGTGGCCGGTCGGTGATGGCTTCGCGGTTCTCGTACAGTGCGCCCACCAGCATCAGGGCTGCCGCGTGAACGGGCGGTTCGTCGGGCAGCTCATCGGTGCCCAGGTAAAGCAGGATCGACTTTTCTGCTGCGTCGATCAGGCTGGAGATCAGCGCGTCCTCGTCGTCGTTGTCGATGCGGCAGTGCAGCTTGGCGTCGGATAGGGTCAGCAGTTCGGGCATGGTCATGTCCTCATGAAATAGATGCCTGCCGCGCAGGAAAGGACTGCCGCAGGCTGTCGGGGTTTTGCTGAAACGCGGCACTCACCGACTAATCCGCGTCCGGGCTTATCCTTGCGGTGCCTCCCGGCTAGGCGATAGAACTCAAACAAAGAACACCTCCGCAGACTCGATAACGCCGGTCTGCTCATGCTGGCCCGCGATGCCAAAGGCCATAGCCAGGGCCACCATGCCATCAATGCGGCCCGTGGTGCGGCTCTTGTCCAGCTTGCGGTTGCCGGCCGGGTCTTTGGTGGTGGTGGCGTTGGCCGCGCACATCGTCAGTACAGGGTTGCCGCCGTGTGCCACCTTGCCGTTCAGCAGCGCGGCTTCCAGCGCATCGAGCGCGGGGGACATGTCCTTGAAGCCCTGGCCGAAGGGCACCAGCGGCAGGTCCAGGGCCAGGCGGTCAAGCTCTTTGCGCAGCACGTCGATCCGCCAGCGGTCAAAACCTACGGCCTGTAGGTTTTCCACGTCGGCCAGAATGTCGGCGATGTCGCGGGCCACGTGTTCATAGTCGATGGCGCTGCCGGGGGTGGTGCGCAGCAGGCCTTCCCTGGCCCACACGTCATAAGGCGCACGGTCACGGCGGGCACGGTCCTGCAACCCCACTTCGGGCGTCCAGAAGAAGGGCTGCACATGCCACACGCCACCTTCGTCCTGGCCGATCAGCACCAGGGCGGTCAGGTCGGTGCGGGCGGACAAGTCCAGACCAGCGAACACCGGACCAACGAACGGCAGTGCAGTCGCTGCGCAGGCCTTCCATACGTCAGGCGAGACGAACGGGCTTTCCGTGCTTACTCTCTGGTTCAGCAGCAGATTGCGGGCGGTGTTCTCCATGCTCGGCATACGTTGGGCTTGCTTCATCTGCTCGCGCAGATCAGCTTCCGAGCGGAACAGTCCCAGGGCGGGGTTAGCTGCTTTCCATGCCTGCTCATCCATCAAGTCGCAGCCCTCGGGCGCTGCGTACAGGTGGCAGACGATGTGCGGATCATTGGATTGCCTGGCGTCGTCAATCCACACGCTCAGCAGGTCGGCATCCGTTGCAGCTTGCGTGCTGATGGCGATCAGCAGCGGCTCGGCATGGGCGCCCTGGCTGGTGGTGATGGCGTCCACGAAGTCGGACTGCGGCCCGCGCACCTGGCCCACTTCATCGAGAATGGCCAGCACCGGCGACAAGCCATGCGCGGTCTTGCCATCGGCGGCCAGGGCCTTGAACTCCACGTTCAGCGGCAGGCCGATCAGGCGCTTGCCCGAAGGGATGATCTTCACCAGGGCCGACAGCTTGGGCGACTGCATCACCATCTTGCTGGCCAGGTTGAACACCAGGGCGGCTTGATCCCGGCTCATGGCGCCCGACACGATTTGGCTGTTCTGCTTCGCTTCAGGCCCGACCAGGTGCGCCAGCAGCAGGCCGGCAATCAAACCGCTCTTGCCGTTCTTGCGGCTCACTGACAGGATCGCTCGCCTGGTGCCTGCCGGGTTGTCGTAAACGTCGCGGATGAACTGCTTTTGGAACTCGGCCAGCACCAGCGGCTTGCCCACCTCCGCGCCCTCGGGCGTCACACAGTAACGCTCGATGAAACGAATGATGCGGGCGGCTCGTGTCATGGTCACACCACACGAAGGCGCGGCAGCAGCTCGTCGTCGTCCTGCTCCGCTCTCGCTTTGCGCTCCAGCTCGTTGGCGCTGGCCTGGTCGGCAGCGCGTCCAGCCGTCGCCGTCGGATGCACCGCCACAGCTCGGGCAAGCGCCATTGCCAGGCGCGTTAGCTTCGCGTGCTCAACACTGCCCACCTCGATGCTCTGAAGCGCGAACTGCACGCGGGCCAGGTTCGCAGCCTGCATCAGATCCACTTCCGTCCACAGATCACGGGCGCGGGCGGTCACAATGCCATCCCAAAAGGGTCGGCACTCGTCGGGCAGGATCACATAGCAGGGCGGCTCCAGCGGGCCTTGTGCGGCGTTCTGGTGCGCCTCCAGTGCAGCCTTGGTGCTGTCGGCTCGGTGCCGTTTCGGGTTCAGCTTCATGATTGCCTATTTTTTAAGCAGTCAGCGTTAACAGAAGGGGGACCGGGCGGTTTGCGCGGCTCAGTTTCTGGTGATTTCTGGATTGCTCGCAGCAGTGCGGGCAGCCGCTCCTTGTTCCACGGGTGGTTCGGGTCCAGTGGCATGCCGCAGGTGTCGCAGCCACAACGAACCGTCTTGCCCATGTCTGCTTGGGTCTTGCGGCTATGGCAGGGCTTGCACAGCGGCACCAGGTTGTCCCGGTCGTTGTGCTTTGGGT
>JAEZLX010000152.1 GCA_023415035.1 Pseudomonadota bacterium
CAGCTACTACATCAACAACCAGCCGGTGCGCCGGCGCGACGTGCAGGACGTGTTCCTGGGCACGGGCCTGGGGCCGCGCGCCTACGCCATCATCGGCCAGGGCACGATCAGCCGGATCATCGAATCCAAACCCGAGGAGCTGCGTCTGTTCCTCGAAGAGGCCGCCGGGGTCTCCAAGTACAAGGAGCGCCGCCGCGAGACGGCCAACCGCCTGGCCGACACGCGAGAGAACCTGACGCGGGTCGAGGACATCCTGCGCGAGCTGGGGGCCAACCTCGACAAGCTCGAAAAACAGGCCGAGGTGGCGGCCCGCTACAACGAACTCAACAGCAAGGCCACGCTGAGGCAGCACCAGCTGTGGTTTCTCAAGCGCGCCGAGGCCGAGGCCGACCAGGCCCGCATCAAGGCCGAGGCCGCGCAGGCGGTCAACGACCTCGAGTCGCGCATGGCCGACCTGCGCCGTGCCGAGGCCGAGCTCGAAACCATCCGCCAGGCGCACTACGCGGCGGGGGACCAGGTCAACCAGGCGCAGGGCAAGCTGTACGAGGCCAGCGCCGAAGTCGGCAAGCTCGAGGCCGAGATCCGTTACGTGGTCGAAGGCCGGCAGCGGGCCGAGCAGCGCCTGCTGCAGTTGCGCGAACAGGTCACCGGCTGGGCGACGCGCCGCCAGGAGGCAGATGCCGAGCTGGAGCAGATCGCCGGTGCCATCCTGGAAGCGGAAGAAAAATCCGCCATACTGGAGGCGCAAGGCGAGGAACAGACGTCCACGCTGCCGGCGCTGGAGGATGCCCTGCGTGCCGCGCAGAATCGGGCCAACGAGCAACGTGCCAGCGTGACCCAGGTGCAGCAGCAGATCCAGGTGCTGGCGGCCGAACAGCGCAGCATCGAAGAGCAGATGCGCCAGCTCAACCAGCGGCGCGAGCGTCTCATGGCTGATCGCAGTGCGCTGGCCGCGCCCGATGAAGCCCGTCTGCGGCAGGTGCAGGAACAGCTGGATGCGGCCAACGAGGCAGCCGAACTGGCCGAGGCCGTGTTGCAGGAACTGCAGGAACGCGTGCCGGAGCTGGACGAGCAGCGGCGCGCCGCCCAGAAGGCCGTCAACGAGGAAACGTCGCGGCAGAGCGATCTGTCGGCCCGGCTGGACGCGCTCAAGGCACTGCAGGAAAAGGTCAAGACCGACGGCAAGCTCCAGCCCTGGCTGGCCAGGCACGGTCTGGATGGTCTGCAGGGGCTTTGGAGCCGGCTGCACATTGAGTCCGGCTGGGAAAACGCCCTCGAATCCGCCTTGCGCGAGCGCCTGTCGGCGCTGGAAGTGTCCCGTCTGGAAACGATCCGTGCCTTTGCCGGCGACGCGCCGCCGGCCAAGCTGGCGTTCTTCAGCACGGCCAGCGCGGCGTCGGTCCCCGCGGCAGTACCGCCAGCAGGCCTGCGGCTGCTGATGGACTGGCTGCGCATCAGCGACGCCGGTCTGAAGGCCTTGCTGGCAGACTGGCTGCACGGCTGCTTCACCGCCGACAGCCTGGACGAGGCGCTGGCGCAGCGCGCACAGCTGCAACCGGGGCAATGCATTTACGTGGCCAGCGGCCATGCCGTCTCGGCCCATGGCGTCAGTTTCTATGCGCCCGACAGCGAGCAGTCGGGCCTGCTGGCGCGTGCCCAGGAAATCGACAACCTTGACAAGCAGGTCAAGGCCCAGGTGCTGCTGACCGAGCAGGCACGTGCCGCCCTGGTGCGCGCCGAAGCGGCGTACACCGACGCCTCGCAGCGGCTGGTCTCGGCCCGGCGCGAAGCGGGCGAGGCGCGCACCCGCGCGCACGAGCTGCAGGTCGAGGCTCTGCGCCTGACCCAGCAAGCCGAGCAGACCCGCGCGCGCGGCGAGCAGATCGGCGCCGATCTGTCCGAGGTGGACGGCCAGCTGGAAGAGCTGCAGGAGCGCCGCGTGACCGCCGAGGCGCGTTTCGAAGAGCTGGACATGCAGCTGGCCGACAGCCAGGAACGTCACGCCCTGCTGGACGATCTGGTGATCGAGGCCGAACGCAAGCTGAACCAGGCCCGCGAGCAGCAGCGTTCGCTGGAACGCAGCTCGCAGGAAGCGGCCTTTGCACTGCGCACGCTGCAGGCACGCCAGGCGGAACTGCGCCGCGCCATCGACACGGCGGCAGCCCAGGAACAGGCGCTGGCGCAGGAGCAGGTGACCGTGGCCGAGGAGCTGGCACGCCTGACCGATGCGACGGCGCAGGCCGGTCTGCAGGAGGCGCTGGCCGCCAAGATGGAGCGAGAGCAGGCGCTCTCGGCCCTGCGCAGCCAGTACGACGATCTCACGCAGAAGCTGCGCGCGATGGACGAGCGCCGCATGCAGCTCGAACGCGAGCTGGATCCGCTGCGCCAGCGCATTACCGAATTCCAGCTCAAGGAACAGGCGGCCCGACTGGGCATGGAGCAGTACGCCCAGCAGCTCGAAGAAGCCCAGGCGGACCTGACCGCCGTGGCGCAGAGCATCACCGAAGGCAACATCCGGATCCACGGCCTGCAGGGCGAAATCGACCGCCTGCACCGTGAGATCCAGTCGCTGGGCGCCGTCAACTTGGCAGCCCTCGACGAGCTGACCGCCGCGCGCGAGCGCAAGACCTTCCTCGATGCCCAGTCGAAGGACCTGAACGAGGCCATCGACACGCTGGAAGACGCGATCCGCAAGATCGACAACGAGACGCGAGAACTGCTGGGCAACACCTTCGAGACCGTCAACGGCCATTTCGGCACCATGTTCCCCGAGCTGTTCGGTGGCGGCAATGCAAAGCTGGTCATGACCGGCGAGGAAATCCTCGATGCCGGCGTGCAGGTCATGGCGCAGCCGCCGGGCAAGAAGAATCAGACAATCCACCTGCTTTCGGGCGGCGAGAAGGCGCTCACGGCCATTGCGCTGGTGTTCGCCATCTTCCAGCTCAACCCGGCGCCGTTCTGTCTGCTCGACGAGGTGGACGCGCCGCTGGACGACGCCAACACCGAGCGCTATGCCAAGCTGGTGACGAGCATGAGCCGCAAGGGCACACAGTTCCTGTTCATCAGCCACAACAAGATCGCCATGGAGATGGCCGAGCAGCTCATCGGCGTGACGATGCAGGAGCAGGGGGTCTCGCGCATCGTGGCCGTGGACATGGAGTCCGCTGTCGGCATGATGGAGTCTTCCTGAGCAGACCGGACACGCACGCACATCCTTTCCCACCATGAGCACACTGCAACTGAGTCTGGCGATCATCGGCGGCCTGGTATTGGCCGGCGTCGTGGCCTACAACACCTGGGTGACGCGCCGCAGCACCCCGCGCACCGTTCGCGATCCCATGCCACCCGTCTCGCGCGATGCCGAACCGTCGCTGGGGGATGAAGGCCTGATGTCCACCGATCCCTTGGACCGCGTGGAGCCGGTGCTGGGCGATCCGCTGGTGCCCGGCCCTGATGTGGCCGAGCCGGTGGAGGAGGGTGGCACCGACACCTCGGCAGCTGCCGCGTCCGTGCCCGCCGCCGAGGCGCGTACGCCGCCGCCCGCGGTCGTGACGCTCAACCAGGCGGTGCAGGTGCCCGACAGGCGACTTGGCCTGGACGCGCTGATCGACGTGATCGCACCGCTGTCGCTCGATGCTCCCGTGTCAGGCGATGCCGTGCTGGCTGCCATGCCTGCGACCCGCCGGGTCGGCAGCAAGCCTTTCGCGGTCGAGTGCCTGAACGAGGCAGGCGAGTGGGAGGCTCCGCGCCCAGGGCAGCGTTACACCGCGCTGCAGGCAGGCGTTCAGCTGGCCAACCGGCTGGGAGCGCTCAACGAGATCGAGTTCTCGGAATTCGTCATGAAGACCCAGGCTTTTGCCGACGCCGTCGGCGCTGCGCCGGACTTCCCGGACATGCTGGCCGAAGTGGCGCGCGCGCGCGAGCTCGACGCGTTTGCCAGTGGTCACGACGCGCAGCTGGGTTTCGTCCTGCGTGCCCGCCGCGCGGCCTGGAGCCCCGGCTACGTGGCACAAAACGCCAGCCGGCTGGGCTTTGTCGTGGGCGCGCTGCCGGGCCGCATGGTGCTGCCGGCAAGCCAGCCCGGGCAGGTGCCGGTGCTGAGCCTGATGTACGACGCGCAGGCTGCCATGGCCGACGATCCGGAACAGAGTGCCCTGCGCGAAGTGTCACTGTCGCTGGAGGTCACGCACGTGTCTCGCGAGGAACAGCCCTTCCCGCGCATGCGCCAGGTGGCCACGGCGCTGGCCGAGGCCATGGACGGCGTGGTGAGCGATGCCGCCGGCCAGCCGCTGACCTCGGAGATGATGGACAGCATCGGCGCCGACCTGGAAAACCTCTATGAAGCGCTGGAGGCGCGCGATCTGGCTGCCGGATCGCCGCAGGCACGCCGGCTGTTCTCATGACGGGAGACCTGTTCGAAGGGCTTGAGCCGCAGCCTTCCAGCTCGCCCGAGGCGCGCGCCGCCGAACTGCGCCGCCAACTGCACTACCACGCGCACCGCTACTACGTGCTGGACGCGCCGGAGATCCCTGACGCCGAGTACGACCGCCTGTTCCGGGAGTTGCAGGCCATCGAGACCGAACACCCCGAGTTGCGCACGCCGGACAGTCCGACGCAGCGGGTCATCGGCCAGGTGCTCGACGGTCTGATGCCCGTGCGCCACGCCGTGCCCATGCTGTCGATCCAGACCGAGACCGACACCACGGCCGAGGGTGCCATCGCCTTCGATGCCCGCGTGCGGCGCGAACTGGGGCTGGCGCCTGAAGAGCCGCCGGTGGAATACGCTGCCGAACTCAAGTTCGACGGCCTGGCCATCAACCTGCGCTATGAGCACGGCGTGCTGGTGCAGGCAGCTACCCGCGGTGATGGCGAGACCGGAGAAGACGTGACGCAGAACATCCGCACCGTCGCGCAAATACCCCTGCGCCTGCAGGGCATCGAGGCCGAGGTGCTGGAGGTTCGCGGCGAGGTCTACATGAAGCGCTCGGCCTTCGAGCGGCTGAACGAGCGCCAACGGGAAAAAGGTGAAAAGACCTTCGTCAACCCGCGCAACACGGCAGCTGGCGCCGTCCGCCAGCTCGATCCGGTGGTGACGGCGCAGCGCCCGCTCAGTTTCTACGCCTATGGTCTGGGCGAAGTGCGTGGCTGGGAGGTACCGGCCACCCACGGCGCGATGCTCGACGCCTTCATCGCCATGGGCCTGCCGGTCTGTGAGCACCGCACCGTGACGCGAGGGGCGCAGGGGCTGGTGGCTTTTCACGACGCCATGAGCCGGCTGCGCGACAGTCTGGATTTCGACATCGACGGCATCGTCTACAAGGTCAACAGCATCGCGCTGCAGCGTCAGTTGGGCTTCAAGACCCGCGAGCCGCGCTGGGCCGTGGCCCACAAGTACCCGGCACAGGAGCAGATGACACGCCTGAACGCCATCGATATCCAGGTGGGCCGCACCGGCAAGCTGACGCCGGTGGCCAAGCTGGAGCCGGTGTTCGTGGGCGGCACCACGGTCAGCAACGCCACGCTGCACAACCTGTTCGAGATGCGCCGCAAGGGCGTGCGCGTGGGCGATACGGTCATCGTGCGTCGCGCCGGCGACGTGATCCCCGAGGTGGTGGGCCGTGTGCCTGGGCCGCGCGAGGGCTATGTGCCCAACTTCCGCATGCCGGACACCTGCCCGGTCTGCGGCAGCACAGTCGTGCGCGAGAAGGGCGGCATCGACCACCGCTGCTCGGGCGGCCTGTTCTGTGCCGCGCAACGCAAGCAGGCGCTGCTGCACTTTGCGGGGCGTCGGGCCATGGACATCGAAGGCCTGGGCGAGAAGCTGGTCGACCAGCTCGTTGACGGCGGACTGATCCGCACGCTGCCGCAGCTCTACACCCTGGGTGTGGCCAAGCTCGCCGCGCTGGACCGCATGGCCGACAAGAGCGCCCAGAACCTGGTGTCGGCACTGGAAAAGAGCAAGAAGACCACGCTCGCGCGCTTTCTTTTTGCGCTGGGCATCCGCCACGTGGGCGAAGCCACGGCCAAGGACCTGGCACGGCATTTCGGCACGCTCGATGGCATCATGGATGCCGGTGTCGATCAGTTGCTGGAGGTGGCGGACGTCGGCCCCGTGGTGGCGCAAAGCATTCACACGTTCTTTCGGCAGTCGCACAACCGGGAGGTGGTGGAGCAGCTGCGCGCGGCGGGCGTCCACTGGGAGGAGGGCGAGCCCGCACCGAAGGCCAGCCAGCCCCTGGCCGGAAAGACCTTCGTGTTGACCGGTACCTTCCCGACCCTCAAGCGTGAGCAGGCCAAGGAGATGCTGGAGGCTGCCGGCGCCAAGGTGGCCGGATCGGTCAGCAAGAAGACCGACTACGTGGTGGCCGGCGAGGAGGCGGGCAGCAAGCTGGACAAGGCGCGGGAGCTGGGCATCACCGTGATCGACGAGGCGGGCATGCTGGCACTGCTGGCCGGCTGAAACTTCCTGCACTCATTTGAACTTGTAGTGGTCGCGGTTGAGTACCGCTGCAATGGCTGTGACCTCTTCCGGAAACAGCCCGAAATTGAACTTGGCGTTGCAGCCTTCGACCATGCCGCGCAGCAGCCCGGGCGTGTTGATGCGGCCCTTGGGGTTGTAGATCGCGCTGCCGTCACCGCCCACCGACCGGATATGGCACTGCGCGCACTGGTGCTCGGCGATCAGGTCCTCGCCCAGTGCCAGGTCCGCATCCTTGAATATCTCCGCACCTTGAGCGCGGGCCGCGCCGGTCCAGCAGATTGCGAGGAGCAGCCCCGCCAGCACGCCCGCGTACCAGCCTGCCGAAGTGGCATTCATGCGCTGCCTGCGCGCAGCGGAACTGGGTTGATAGGTTTGTGCACGTGTCATCTCGGTCTCCATCGGGTGGCAGCAGGCCTGAGGTGCTTCGGGTTTGGCCTGCAACAGTGCATTCATACCGCATTTGTGGGCCCAGATGGGGGTTTTCCGGGTTTCAATGGATCCCCCACGGCGGTGGTTCGCGGGATTGCACGCTTGCTGAGGACTCTCTGGCTTCCAAGGCCCAAGCTAGGTTCGTGCGTGGTTGGGCCGGCTTGACAAATCGCATGGGTCGGCGGCCGGTGGGAGCGAAAGGGATGAGATACTTGCCGCCTTGTTGAAGACGTCCCTGGAACATCTGCGCAAGGCGGGGTTGCCGGAATCGGCAGACTGAGGTTGTCCGATTGTCTGGCCGGGCCGCCCGCTGCAGCGGAAAGCAAAAAGCATGGCCATTCGTTCGATCCTCAAAATGGGCGATGCCCGCCTGTTGCGCGTTGCCCGGCCCGTCACGGCCTTTGCGACACCGGAGCTGCACGCCCTGGCGGCCGACATGGAAGAGACCATGGCGGCCGTCAACGGGGCGGGGCTGGCCGCGCCACAGATCGGCGTAGACTTGCAGGTGGTCATATTCGGCACCGGCGCACCCAACCCGCGCTATCCCGAGGCCCCCGTGGTTCCGAAGACCGTCTTGGTCAACCCGGTGATCACACCCCTGGGCAGTGAAGAGGAGGAAGGTTGGGAAGGTTGTCTCTCGGTGCCAGGGCTGCGCGGCGTCGTGCCGCGCTGGCGGCGCATCCGCTATCAGGGCTTCGACTTGCAGGGCAGACCCATTGACCGCGAGGTGGAGGGTTTCCACGCGCGCGTGGTTCAGCACGAATGCGATCACCTGCACGGCATCCTGTACCCGATGCGTGTACGCGATTTCTCCCGGTTCGGCTTCACCGAAGTGCTGTTTCCGGGACTCGACGCGGGGGACGACTGAATTGAGAGCCGACAAGCCGACATCTGCCGTGCTGGCCGCCGCCTTGCTGTTGCTGGCTGGATGCGCGGGCACGGAGGCCCGTTATCCGCAGGACATCTCCTCGCAGGAACAGGCGCTGCCGCAGCGCTGGTACGCGCCACCCCTGCCTCATGAGGGACAGACCACGCAGCTGACGCAATGGTGGCGGCAGTGGGGCGATCCCGTGCTGGCCGACCTGATTTCGGGTGCCCAGCAGCTCAGCCCGTCCATCGCGGCGGCGCGAGCCCAGGTGCAGGCCGCCAGGGCCGCCGTGGCCGGCGCGGAGGTGGCGGGCGGACCGCAGGTGTCCGCCATGGCCAATGCCGTGCGTGAGCCCAGCACCGAGCTGCCCCTGGGCACGACCTTGAGCGCCGGTTTGCGTGCCTCGTGGGCGGTGGACCTGTGGGGCGGCAACGCGGCCTCGGTTCGAGCCGCGCGCGCCGACGAGGCTTCGGCCGGCGCCGGCTGGCATGCGGCCCGCGTGCTCGTGGCCGCCGAGACGGCCCAGGCGTACTACGGCTATCGCCTCTGCCTGCGGCAGCTGGCGGTGGTGACCGATGATCGCGAGTCGCGTGAGCGCACGGCGCGCAGCAACGACATCACCGAGCGGGCGGGCTTCACGGCACCCGCCGTGGCGGCGCTGGCGCGGGCGAGCGCCGCCGATGGCCGCAACCGGCAGGCCCAGCAGCAAGCCGCTTGCGAGCAGCAGCTCAAGGGCCTGGTGGCACTGACGGGCATGTCAGAGCCACACCTGCGGCAGCAACTCTCCGATGCGCCACCCTTGCCCCGGCATGAGGCCCTGCAGGCGATGCTGTCGGTTCACGCCCTGCCTGCCGAAGTGATCCGTCAGCGCCCTGACGTGTACCGTGCGCAGCAGGACCTGATCGCTGCAGCCGAAGGCGTCAATGTCTCCAGGGCGGCGCTGTGGCCGTCCCTGAGCCTGTCTGGCAACGTGATGCGCAACCGGTTTTCCGGCGGTGGCACAGACATCACGCTGAACTCGTGGTCGGTCGGTCCGTTCACGCTGAGCCTGCCGCTGCTTGGGCGCGAAGGCCTGCGGGCCCAGGCCAGCGCGGCCGAGGCTCGCTACGAGGCCGCGGCGCGTGCGTATGCCGCGACGCTGCGCCAGGCCGTGGCCGAAGTGGAACATTCGCTGGTGGCTCTGTCGTCGCTGGCCGAGCGCGTGGAAGCCACCGATACCTCCGTGCAGGGCTACGACCGCTCGCTGCGCGCCACCGAGGCGCGCTACCGAGTGGGGCTGGCCAGCCTGAACGAACTTGAAGAAGCCCGTCGCCTGAAACTGGCCGCCGACAGTGCCGCCGTGGCACTGCTGCAGGAACGGATCCAGGCCTGGATCTCGCTGTACGTGGCGTTAGGCGGCGGTTTCGATCCCCAGCAAGCCCTTTCCCAGGAATGACACGCATGAAGCGCGAGATGAACCCGATTCGCATGGCCGGCAAAGCCTGGCCCTGGCTGGTGGCGGTGCTGGTGGTTCTTGCACTGGCCCTGGTTGTTACCGTCAGCCGACAGAACACGGAAGATGAGCAGGCTGCGCCAGCGAGCGACACGGCCAATGGTACGGGCGAGCTGCGGCCGGCCCTGACCGTGAGCGTGGCGCAACCGGAGCCTCGTTCGCTGGACGTGACCCTGGAAGCCAATGGCAGCATCGCCGCGTGGCAAGAAGCCAGCGTGGGCGCCGAGCTGTCCGGGTTGCGGCTTCAGGCGGTCAATGTGAACGTGGGAGATGCCGTCCGCAAGGGGCAGGTGCTGGCCGTTCTGGCCGGTGAGACGACGCAGGCTGAAAGCCTGCAGGCCAGGGCGGCGCTGGCACAGGCCGAGGCCGCTTACGAGAATGCGAAGTCCGACGCCGACCGCGCACGGGCCATTCAGGACAGCGGGGCGCTGTCGCAGTCGCAGATTGCCCAGTACATGACACAGGAGAGGGTCACGCAGGCCCAGCTCGAAGCGGCAAAGGCCGCTTATGCGGCCACGCAGGTGCGGCTGGCCAACACAGAGGTGAAGTCTCCCGATGAGGGGATCATCTCGGCTCGCCCGGCGACGG
Source organism: Pseudomonadota bacterium (assembly GCA_023415035.1). GTDB lineage: Bacteria > Pseudomonadota > Gammaproteobacteria > Burkholderiales > Burkholderiaceae_C > Hydrogenophaga. Next base: position 9,859 of record JAEZLX010000152.1, read on the forward strand.
TCGGGGCGGTGGTCGGGGCCGGTCAGGAGCTGTTCAGGCTGGTGCGGCAGGGGCGCCTTGAATGGCGTGCCGAGGTCACGGCCACCGAGGTGGAGCGCCTGGAAGTGGGCGCAAAGGCCAGGCTGATCTCGGCGAGCGGCCAGGAGGTGGAAGGCACGGTGCGCGCCATCGCGCCGACCGCCGATCCGCAAACCCGCAACGTGCTCGTCTACGTCGACCTGCCTCGCGGCACCAGGCTCAAGGCAGGCAGCTATGCCCGAGGCCTTTTCCAGCTGGGGCAGACCAGTGCGTTGACGGTGCCGGCGCAGGCCGTGGTCGTGCGGGATGGCCACAGCTACGTGTTCGTGATCGGCCCCGACAGCAAGGCAGAGGCCAGGCGCATCACCGCCGGCCGGCGCGTTGGCGACCGCGTGGAGGCGGTCGAAGGGCTGAAGGCGGAAGATCGGGTGGCCGTGCAGGGCGCCGGATTCCTGAACGACGGCGACCTGGTCAAGGTCGCGGACTGAGGAGCAGGCCATGAACGTATCGGCCTGGTCCATACGCAACCCCATCCCGGCGGCGATGGTGTTCGTCATGCTCACCCTGGCGGGGCTGTTCTCCTTCAAGGCCATGAAGGTGCAGAACTTCCCCGACATCGACCTGCCCATGGTCACCGTCGTGGCGAGCCTGCCCGGCGCGGCGCCCAACCAGCTCGAGAACGACGTCGCCCGCAAGCTGGAGAACGGCATCGCCTCCGTGCAGGGGCTCAAGCACATCTACACCCAGGTGCAGGATGGCGTGGTGTCGATCAGTGCCGAGTTCCAGATCGAAAAACCGCCACAGGAGGCGCTGGACGACGTGCGCTCGGCCGTCAGCCAGGTGCGGGGCGACCTGCCGGCCGAGATGACCGAACCCATTGTTCGAAAGGTGGACCTGGCCGCCTCGCCAGTCCTGGCGTTCACGGTCTACTCGGACAAGATGGACGAGGAGGCGCTGTCCTGGTTCGTCGACAACGACATCGCCAAGCTGCTGCTTTCGGTCAAGGGCGTGGGGGCGGTCAACCGCGTGGGCGGCGTGGACCGAGAGGTGCAGGTTCTGCTGGACCCGGTCAAGTTGCAGGCGCTCAACACGACGGCGGCCGATGTCTCGCGCCAGCTGGCGCAGGTGCAGATCGAACGCGCCGGCGGGCGTGCCGATGTGGGAGACATCCAGCAGCCCATGCGCACGATCTCGGCCCTGGGGTCGGCGGCGGAGCTTGCCCATATGGAGCTGTCGCTCTCGGATGGTCGCCGCGTTCGCCTGGACCAGGTGGCGACCGTGAGCGACACGATTGCCGAGCGCACGGCAGCTGCCTTTCTGGACGGCAGACCTGTCGTCGGGTTCGAGGTGGCGCGCAGCAAGGGCGCGGGCGAGGTGGACGTCGGCGCAGGCGTGCGTGCCCGGCTGGCCGAGCTGCAGGCGCGCCGGCCCGATCTGCGCATCACCGAGGCCTTCGACTTCGTGACGCCGGTGGAGGAGGAATTCGAGGCCTCCATGAAGCTGCTGTACGAGGGTGCCTTGCTGGCGGTGCTGGTGGTCTGGCTGTTCCTGCGGGACTTCCGCGCCACCATCGTCTCGGCGATCGCGCTGCCGTTGTCGGCCATCCCGGCCTTCGTCGGGATGCACTACATGGGGTTCACCATCAACATGGTGTCGCTGCTCGCCTTGTCCCTGGTGATCGGCATCCTGGTGGACGACGCGATCGTCGAGGTCGAGAACATCGTGCGTCACATGCGCATGGGCAAGACGCCGTACCAGGCCGCCATGGACGCCGCTGATGAGATCGGCATGGCCGTCATCGCCACGACGTTCACCCTGATTGCGGTGTTCCTGCCCACCGCCTTCATGGCCGGCATTCCTGGCAAGTTCTTCAAGCAGTTCGGCTGGACAGCCGCGCTGGCGGTGTTCGCGTCCCTGGTGGTGGCGCGGATGCTCACGCCCATGATGGCGGCCTACCTGCTCAAGCCGCTGGTGTCCCAAAGGGAGCGTCCGGGTTGGGCCAATCGCAATGCCTGGCTGGGTCGGCTCTGGACCTGGGCCAACAACCACGAGGAACCCCGGTGGCTGCTCACCTACCAGCGACTTGCGGCATCCTGCATCCGCCATCGCTGGCTGACCGTTGTGGGGGCCGTGCTGTTCTTCGTCGGTTCGGTAATGCTGATCCCGCTGCTGCCCCAGGGCTTCGTGCCGCCCGATGACAATTCGCAGACACAGGTGTACCTGGAGCTGCCGCCCGGAGCGACGCTGGCGCAGACCATCGCTGCCGCCGAACACGCCCGCGAGAAGGTGATGGGCGTCGATCACGTCAAGTCGGTCTATACGACGATCGGCTCCGGCCAGGCCGGCACCGATCCCTTCGCACCGCAGGGGGCCGCCGAATCGCGCAAGGCCGCGCTGACCATCCAGCTTGTAGCCAGGGGTCAACGGCCGCGCAAGCAGGTCATCGAGCAGCAGATCCGCGACGTCATGGCCGGGATCCCGGGTGTTCGCTACAAGGTGGGGTTGGGCGGCTCCGGCGAGAAGTACATCCTGGCCGTCACCGGTGACGATCCGATGGCACTGCAGTCCACGGCGCGCAAGCTGGAACAGGAACTTCGCACGATTCCAGGCGTGGGCAGCGTGCAGTCCACCGCCTCTCTGGTTCGCACGGAGGTTTTCGTTCAGCCCGATCTGGCTCGGGCCGCCGACCTCGGCGTGACCAGCGCCGCCATTGCCGACACGCTGCGCGTGGCCACCGTGGGCGACTACGACAGCCAGCTGCCCAAGCTCAACCTGCCGCAGCGGCAGCTGCCCATCGTGGTGCGGCTCGATCCGTCGGCACGGCAGAACCTGGATCAGCTGGGACGTCTGGCTGTGCCCGGCGCCAAGGGGCCGGTCATGCTTTCGCAGGTGGCCGACCTGAGCTATGGCGGGGGCCCCGCCGTGATCTCGCGCTACGACCGCACGCGCAACATCAACTTCGAGGTGGAGCTGGCCGGCGTGCCGCTGGGCGACATGAAGACCATCGTGGCCGGCCTGCCGTCGATGAAGCAGCTGCCGGCCGGCATCGCGGTGGTGGAGGTGGGCGACGCGGAAGTGCAGGGCGAGCTGTTCGGCAGCTTCGCGCTGGCCATGCTCACCGGCGTCCTGTGCATCTACATCGTCCTGGTGCTGCTGTTCAAGGCCTTCCTGATGCCGGCCACCATCCTGCCGGCGCTGCTGATGTCCTTTGGGGGCGCTTTCGTGGCGTTGCTGCTGGCCAACAAAAGCTTTTCCATGCCGTCGCTGATCGGTCTGGTGATGCTCATGGGCGTGGCGTCCAAGAACTCCATCCTGCTGGTGGAGTACGCCATCGAGGCCCAGCGCCAGCGTGGCCTGTCGCAGTTCGACGCGATCATGGATGCCTGTCACAAGCGTGCCCGGCCCATCATCATGACCAGCATCGCAATGATTGCCGGCATGTTGCCGGTGGCGATCGGCTCCGGCAATGCCGACAGCAGCTTCCGCTCGCCCATGGCCATTGCTGTTATCGGCGGTCTCATGACCTCGACCATGCTGAGCCTGCTGGTGGTGCCGGCAGTGTTCACGATGATGGACGACCTCTCGCGCTGGCTGAGGGGGCTGTTCCACCGTGGGAGCCCATCCGCCCCGGCGGTGGAGCACCAGGCCTGACATGAAAAAGGGTGGCACTTGGCCACCCTTTTGCCTCTTGTTCCTCCCTGATTCAGGGATCAGTCCACCAGTTTGACCGCGCCCTTCATCACACCGGAGTGGCCGGCGAATGAGCAGAAGAAGGTGTAGCTCTCGCCCGCCTTGAGTGCGCTGACAGGGAACTTCACGGAGGTGGATTCACCGGGGCCGACAACCTTGGTATGGGCGATCACGCGGGTGTCGCCCTTCTTGATGTAGTCGTTGGCCAGACCGGCGGCTATACCGTCGGTGGCGACGGCCTGCATGTCGGCCGTCCTGGTCAGCACCCAGTTGTGGCCCATGGCCGACTTGGGCAGCTTGCCGACGTGCTTGAGGTTGACGGTGAATTCCTTGCAGCTCTTGCCGACGTTGACCTCGCTGACGCTGAATTTCATCGCGTCGTTGCTTTCAATGTCGATGGAGCAGGTGGCGGCCATGGAGGCGGTCGAGAGGGTGGCGCCCACGACGAGCGCCAGCAAAGAACGATAGATCATGTTGGAGAGTCTTCCTGTCATGTGACCAAAGGCAATGGATGTGCCGGAGTGCGACTGCTGCGTTGCAGCGAGTGCCTCATGGTGAAATCCATTCTAGGAAGCTCATCCCTCACGCATGTTGAGTCACATCAAATGCATGAGGGTTTTCCCTTAACAACCCTCAGTCGGCCATGGTTTTAAGCAATTCGGTCTCGATTTCGATCTGCCGCCGGTTGACCTGCAGCGCGGGGCCGCTGATGAGGAAGGTGTCTTCCACGCGCTCGCCCAGTGTCGTGACCTTCGCCAGCTGCACGCTGATGCCGTGACGGGCGAGTACCAGAGAGATCCCGTACAGCAGCCCTGCACGGTCGCTGGTGGAAATGGACAGCAGCCAGCGCTGGGCCTTTTCGTCCGGGCGCAGGTCCACGCGCGGTGTGACCGGAAAGCTGCGCACCCGGCGCGAAAGTCTGCCTTTGCTTGGCGGCGGAAGGGGACCGCCCTGGTCGATGGCGGCGGCCAGGTCGTTCTCGACCATCGTGATCAGGGCGCGGTAGTGTTCGGCCAGCGAGGGCGCCACCACCTGAAAGGTATCCAGCGCGTGGCCGGTGTTGGTGGTGTGGATGCGTGCGTCCAGGATGGAGAAATCGGCGTTGTCGAAATAGCCGCAGATGCGCGCGAAAAGATCGGCTTCGTCCTTCGCATAGACCAGCACCTGCAAGCCTTCGCCCTCGGGTGACAGCCGTGCGCGGACCACGCAGCCCGCCTTGTCCGTGTTGGCATCGGCCAGGTGTCTGGACAGCATGCGGGTGTGCCAGGCGATGTCGTCGGCCGGGTGACGCATGAAGTAGCTCACATCCAGCGTGTCCCACAGTGCCTTGTGGGCCATGTGAGGCAGGGCGTGCAGTGCCAGCTTGGACAGCGCCTCGCGCTTGCGCGCCTCCACCACCGCGTCGGGGTCGGGCGCACGACCGCCGAGGGTGCGCAAGGTGTAGCGGTACAGGTCTTCAAGGAGCTTGCCCTTCCAGGCGTTCCAGACCTTGGGGCTGGTGCCCCGGATGTCGGCCACGGTCAGCAGGTACAGGGCCGTGAGATAGCGCTCGTTGCCCACACGCTTGGCAAAAGCGGCGATCACGTCCGGATCGCTCAGATCTTCCTTCTGGGCAATGCGGCTCATGGTCAGGTGTTCGTTGACCAGGAACTCGATCAGCCTGCTGTCTTCGCGAGCAATGCCGTGATGGCGGCAGAAAGTGCGCACCTCGCGCGCGCCGAGCTCGGAATGGTCCCCGCCGCGGCCCTTGGCAATGTCGTGGAACAGCGCGGCCACGTACAGGATCCACGGCTTGTCCCAGCCTGCAGCGAGTTGCGAGCAGAAGGGGTACTCGTGCGAGTGGTCGGCGATGAAGAATCGCCGAACGTTGCGCAGCACCATCAGGATGTGCTGGTCCACGGTGTAGACGTGGAACAGGTCGTGCTGCATCTGGCCGACAATCTGGCGGAACGGCCAGAGGTAGCGACCCAGCACCGAGGTCTGGTTCATCAGCCGCATGGCGTGCGTGATGCCCTCGGGCTGCTGCATGATCTTCAGGAACGTCGCGCGGTTGACCGGATCGGCACGGAACTTCGCGTTCATGATCGGGCGCGCGTTGTATAGCGCGCGCAGCGTGCGTGCCGACAGCCCCTTGATGCCCACCGTCGTCTGGTACAGCAGGAAGGTTTCGAGGATGGCGTGCGGCTGCTGGAGGTACAGGTCGTCCGAGGCAACCTCCAGCATGCCCGCCTTGTCGAAAAAGCGCTCGTTGATGGGGTGCAGCGGCTGCGGACCCGCGGTGTCGCTGGTCAGGCGATCCTCGATGTTCAGCAGCAGGATCTGGTTGAGCTGGTTCACTGCCTTGGCGGCCCAGTAGTAATGCTTCATCAGCTGCTCGCTGGCACGCTTGGTGCCGCGCGCTGACGCCGCGCCGCGGGTGCCCTCGGAAGGCAACATCGGCGGCACCACGGCCCGGTAGCCGAAGGACTCGGCCACCGCGGTCTGCAGGTCGAACACCAGGCGGTCCTCGCGGCGCCCGGCCAGCAGATGCAGGCGCGCGCGGATCAGGCTGAGGATGGCCTCGTTGGCCTTGAGCTGACGCGCCTCCATTGGCGTGGCCAGTCCCTTGCGGGTGAGTTCGTCCCAGGTCCGGCCGAGACCGGCGGCCTTGGCCACCCAGAGGATGATCTGCAGGTCGCGCAGGCCACCGGGTGACTCCTTGCAGTTGGGTTCGAGCGAGTAGGGCGTGTTCTCGAACTTCTGATGGCGCTGGCGCATCTCCAGCGTCTTGGCCAGAAAGAAGGCCTTGGGGTCCATGACCTCGCCCAGGCGGGACACCAGCCGGCGAAAGGCCGGGCGGCTGCCCGCCAGCAGCCGGCATTCCAGCAGCGAGGTCTGCACCGTCACATCGCGCGCCGATTCCTCGACGCATTCGTCGATCGTACGCACGCTTGAGCCAATTTCCAGCCCCGCATCCCAGCAGTTGCCGATGAATCCCTCAATGCGGGTCTTCAGCGCTTCGTCCTGGTCCGGATGGGTGCCGTCCGGAACGAGCAGCAGAACATCCACGTCGGAGTGGGGAAACAACTCGCCACGGCCATAGCCCCCGACCGCCGCGAGCATGAAGCCTGGACCGAATCCGGCGCGCTCCCAGAGCGTGGCCAGGACGCTGTCGGTCAGCTTGGCGAGCTGGCGCAGGCATTGCCGGGCACCGCGCGGGGAGGGCCCGGGTTCGCGCAGCCGGGTCAGCAGCCTTTCCTTGTCGTCGCGGTACTGTTGACGCAATGCGGCGATGTCACCCTGGGTGTTCGGCATAGGCTGTCTCTGCCCGGTGTGGGCAGGGGTGGGGACGGTGTTGTTGGACGAACGGACTCAGGCGCTGGCGCGTGCCAGCGGCGGGACAAAGTCGGGCACTGGCGGATAACCATCGGACAGGGTGAGCACCTCATAGCCGGTCTCGGTCACCAGCACTGTGTGTTCCCATTGCGCCGAAAGGGAGCGGTCCCGTGTCACGATGGTCCAGCCGTCGCCCAGCTCCTTGATCTCGCGCCGGCCGGCGTTGAGCATGGGCTCGATGGTGAAGATCATGCCCGGCTTGAGCTCTTCCATGGTGCCAGGACGGCCGTAGTGCAGCACCTGCGGGTCTTCGTGGAACTTCTGCCCGATGCCGTGGCCGCAGAACTCGCGCACCACGGAGAAGCCGTTGCCTTCGGCGTAAGTCTGGATGGTGTGGCCGATATCGCCCAGGCGCGCGCCGGGCCTGACCTGCATGATGCCCTTCCACATGGACTCGTAGGTGACCTGGTTCAGCCGCCGAGCCTGGATGCTGCAGGCCGCCTCGCCGCCGATCAGGAACATGCGGCTGGTGTCGCCGAACCAGCCGTCCTTGATGACTGTGACGTCCACGTTGAGGATGTCACCCTTTTTCAGCGGCTTTTCGTTGGGGATGCCGTGGCAGACGACCTGGTTGACCGAGGTGCACAGGTGGCCGGGGTAGGGCGGGTAGCCCGGCGGCTGGTAGCCGATGGTTGCCGACACGGTACCCTGCTTCTTCATGTACTCGGCGGCCAGACGGTCGATCTCGAGCGTGGTCACGCCGGGCTGGATCAGCGGCGTGAGGTAATCGAGGACTTCGGAAGCCAGGCGGCAGGCCAGGCGCATGGCGGCAATGCCGGCCTCGTCTTTGATGGAGATGCTCATGTTCCAAATTATCCCACTGGGGGGCTTTGTCTGCAGGGCATTGTGGTTCATGGCGCAGGCCCGGCAGCTAAAATCGGGTCTTCACCCATCTGCGGCATTGCCCCGCCTTCCCCTGCCTCAAGGCCACCCACCGTGACCCTGCATTTGCGCTTTTTCGACGGCGGCAACGCCGTCAGCGATTTCAAGATCCAGCAACTGTTGCCCCGCCTGCAGGGCATCTCGGACAAGATTGCCGGGCTGACCGCCCGTTTCGTTCACCTGGCCTCGTTCGATGCCGAGCCGGATGCGGCCACCGCCGAGCGGCTGGGCGCGCTGCTCACCTATGGCGACCCGGCCAGTGAAGCCCACCTGGCTGCCGAAAAGGCTGGCGCCCCTGCGCTGGTGGTGATGCCTCGTCTGGGCACCGTATCTCCCTGGGCTTCCAAGGCCACCGACATCGCGCGCAACTGTGGTCTTGCGCTGCACCGCGTGGAGCGGCTCGTCGAGTACCGCATCGCCCTCAAGTCCGGCCTGCTGGGCAAGGCAAGTCTGACTGAAGCGCAACTGCAGGCGGTCGCAGCCCTGCTGCACGACCGCATGACCGAGTCGGTCAGCACCGACCGGGCTCAGGCGCATGCCCTGTTCACCGAACTCAGCCCGGCGCCCATGGAACATGTGGACGTGCTCGGTGGCGGCCGTGCGGCGCTGGAAGCGGCCAACTCGGCTTGGGGCCTTGCGCTGGCCGACGACGAGATCGACTATCTGGTGCAGTCGTTCCAGGGCCTGGGGCGCAACCCCACCGATGTCGAGCTCATGATGTTCGCGCAGGCCAACAGCGAGCACTGCCGTCACAAGATCTTCAACGCGCAGTTCACCATCGACGGCGTGGCGCAGGACAAGAGCCTGTTCGGCATGATCCGGCACACGCACCAGACCGCCCCGCAGCACACGATCGTCGCCTACGCCGACAACGCCTCGATCATGGAAGGCCACCGTCTGGAGCGTTTCGTCGCCCGGGTGGACCGTACCGACGCAGCTCCGGCCTACCGAGCCGAAGAGGCCGAGCACCATATCCTGATGAAGGTGGAAACGCACAACCACCCAACGGCCATCTCGCCGTTTCCGGGGGCATCCACTGGGGCCGGCGGCGAAATCCGCGACGAGGGCGCCACCGGGCGAGGCTCGCGTCCCAAGGCCGGCCTAACGGGTTTCACGGTCTCCAGGCTCTGGGGCGGCCTGTCCGACCAGCCCGGCGGCAAGCCGGAGCACATCGCCAGCCCGCTGCAGATCATGACCGAAGGCCCGCTCGGTGGCGCCGCCTTCAACAACGAGTTCGGGCGTCCCAACCTGCTGGGGTACTTCCGCGAGTACGAGCAGCAGGTCGGTGGCGTGCAGCGTGGCTACCACAAGCCGATCATGATCGCGGGCGGTCTGGGGCAGATTGATGCCGGCCTGACCAAAAAGATCGATTTCCCGGCCGGCACTCTGCTGATCCAGCTGGGTGGCCCCGGGATGCGGATCGGCATGGGCGGCGGCGCGGCCAGCTCCATGGCCACAGGCGCCAACGCCGCCGAGCTGGACTTCGACTCCGTGCAGCGAGGCAACCCCGAGATCGAGCGCCGTGCGCAGGAGGTCATCAACCACTGCTGGGCGCAGGGCGAGAAAAACCCCATCCTGTTCATCCACGACGTCGGCGCGGGCGGCCTGTCCAATGCCTTCCCCGAACTGGTCAATGACGCCGGCAAGGGTGCTCGCTTCGACCTGCGTGCGGTGCCGCTGGAGGAGTCGGGTCTGGCGCCCAAGGAAATCTGGTGCAACGAGAGCCAGGAACGCTACGTGCTGGCCATTGCACCGGAGTCGCTGGAGCAGTTCAAGGCCTTCTGCGAGCGCGAGCGCTGCCCCTTCGCGGTGGTGGGCGTGGCCACGGACGAGCGACAGCTGGTGCTGGCCGACGAGGGCAACGAAAGCCCGGTCGACATGCCGATGGACGTGCTGCTGGGCAAGCCGCCCAAGATGCACCGCGACGTGAGTACCGTCCGCCGCGAGTTCCAGCCCATGAACCTGACGGATGTCAGCCTGCAGAAGTCCGTCATCGACGTGTTGAGCCATCCCACGGTCGCCTCCAAGCGTTTCCTCGTCACCATCGGTGACCGGACAGTCGGCGGCCTGACCCACCGTGACCAGATGGTGGGCCCCTGGCAGGTACCGGTGGCCGACTGCGCGGTCACGCTCGCCGACTACCGCGGTTTTGCTGGCGAGGCCATGAGCATGGGCGAGCGCACGCCGCTGGCCACCATCAACGCAGCCGCATCCGGCCGCATGGCCGTGGCGGAGGCCATCACCAACCTGCTGGCAGCTCCCATTGAGCTCTCGCGCGTCAAGCTCAGCGCCAACTGGATGGCCGCCTGCGGCGAGCCTGGCGAAGATGCCGAGCTGTACGCCACCGTGCGTGCTGTCGGCATGGAGCTGTGCCCGGCGCTGGGCATCAGCATCCCGGTGGGCAAGGACAGCCTGTCGATGCGCACGCAATGGAAGGCGGAAGACGGACAGAAGAAAGTCACCTCGCCGGTGAGCCTGATCGTCAGCGCATTCGTCACGCTGGACGACGTGCGCGGCACGCTCTCGCCGCAACTGAACCGCGACATCGAGGACACCACGCTGGTGCTCGTCGACCTGGGCAATGGCCGCAACCGCATGGGCGGCTCCATCCTCGGCCAGACGCTGGGCCAGCCGGGTGACGAGGTGCCCGACCTGGACGATCCGCAGGACCTGGTCAACCTGGTCAATGCCATCAACACGCTGCGCAGCCAGGGCCGCATCCTGGCCTACCACGACCGTTCCGACGGCGGCCTGCTGGCGACCGTGGCCGAAATGGCATTTGCCGGCCAGGTGGGCGTGGCCCTGAACGTCGACATGCTGGTCACCGAAAGCGACGGCATTTCGGACAGCCGCGCCGAATATGGCGACGCCAAGAACTGGGCCAGCCAGGTCAGCGCGCGCCGAGAGGAACTCACCCTCAAGGCCCTGTTCAACGAGGAATTGGGTGTGGTGATCCAGGTGCGCACGGAAGAGCGCAACGCCGTGATGCAGGTTTTGCGCGAGCATGGCCTGTCCCGCCACAGCCACTTCATCGGCAAGACGCGGCCGCTGTCGTCCAAGACCGACATGGGCAAGGGCGAGCTGCAGGTCTGGCGCGACACCAAGCTGGTGTTCAGCGCCAGCCTGTACGACCTGCAGCAGGTCTGGGACAGCGTCAGCTGGAAGATCAACCAGCAGCGCGACAACCCGGCCTGCGCCGATGCCGAGCACGCCGCCGCGGGCGATCCGGCCGATCCGGGGATGCATGTCTCGCTCACGTTCGATCCTCGCGAGGACGTGGCAGCCCCTTGGGTCGCCAATGCGCGTCCCAAGGTGGCCATCCTGCGCGAGCAGGGCGTCAACTCCCATGTCGAGATGGCCTACGCCTTCACGCAGGCCGGTTTCGAAGCCTACGACGTGCACATGTCCGACCTGCAGTCCGGGCGCGCACGCCTGTCGGACTTCCAGGGCATCGTGGCCTGTGGCGGCTTCAGCTATGGCGACACGCTGGGCGCCGGTATCGGCTGGGCCCGCTCCATCACCTTCAACCCCGCGCTCTCCGACCAGTTCCAGGCCTTCTTCAGCCGTGGCGACACCTTTGGCCTGGGCGTGTGCAACGGCTGCCAGATGTTCGCCGAGCTGGCCGACATCATCCCGGGCGCCCAGGACTGGCCGCGTTTCACCACCAACCAGAGCGAGCGCTTCGAGGCGCGCCTGTCCATGGTGGAAGTGCTGGATTCGCCAAGCATCTTCCTGCAGGGCATGGCCGGCAGCCGGCTGCCGATCGCCGTCGCGCACGGCGAGGGCTATGCCAACTTCCGCTACCGTGGGAATGGCTCGCAGGTCATCGGCGTCATGCGCTTCGTGGACAACGCGGGCGCCGCCACCGAGCGTTACCCGTTCAACCCCAACGGCAGCCCCGGCGGCCTGACGGGCGTGACCACGGCCGACGGGCGCTTCACCGCCATGATGCCGCACCCAGAACGGGTGTTCCGCAACATCCAGATGAGCTGGATCGACCACGAGCGCGCCGGCGGCATCGACGCCTTCAGCCCGTGGATGCGCATCTGGCGCAATGCACGCAAGTGGGTCGGGTGATTCCGCGATGAGCCGACGCCACCCGCTGCCCGCCGACGTGATCCAGGCCTACGCCCGTGACGGCGCGGTGGTGTTGCGGGGTGTGCTCGACGCCGACGAACTGCGCACGCTGGAATCCGGCATCGAGCACAACCTGGCTGACCTGAGCCCGCTGGCCCAGGTGGCGAGCGAGCCCGACGACCCAGGCCGCTTTGTCGAGGACTTTTGCACCTGGCAGACCAATCCCGATTACCAGCGCATCATGAAGGAATCGGCGCTGCCACACGTGGCCGCGCAGCTGATGCAAAGCCGTACGGCGCGTCTGTACCATGACCATCTGCTGGTCAAGGAGGCCGGTACCCGCCAGCCCACACCCTGGCACCAGGACCAGCCTTACTACAACGTGGGCGGGATGCAGAACGTGAGCTTCTGGATTCCCGTCGATCCGGTCCCGCTGGAAAGCACTCTGCGTTTCGTCGCCGGTTCGCACGACGGTACCTGGTACATGCCACGCACCTTCCGCGACCTGCAGGCCAAATGGTTTCCCGAAGGCACGCTCGCGGAACTGCCACCGATAGATGCCGAACCCGACTCCTACCGGCAGCTGGCCTGGGCACTGGAGCCGGGCGACTGCGTGGCCTTCCACATGCTTAGCCTGCACGCGAGCAGCGGTACCGGGCCTGGCGTGCGCAGGCGTGTGTTCTCGGCCCGCTATCTGGGCGACGATGCGGTGCACGCACCCCGCCGCTGGCGTACCTCTCCGCCGTTCCCTGGTCTGGAGGAGCGCCTGCCCGAAGGTGCACCCATGGACGACCCGCTGTTTCCCCTCGTCTGGTCCTGACCACGGACCCACACCGTCATGGCCTTCAGTCTGCTCGTCCTTCTCGATGACATCGCCTCCGTCCTGGACGATGTGGCTCTGATGACCAAGGTGGCTGCCCGCAAGAGCGCCACCATCGCCGACGATGTTGCCGCCATGGCCGATGACGTGGCCACCATGACCAAGGTGGCCGCGAAGAAAACCGCCGGTGTGCTCGGCGACGACTTGGCCCTCAATGCGCAGCAGGTCACCGGTGTCAACGCCGACCGGGAGTTGCCGGTAGTGTGGGCGGTCGCCAAGGGATCGCTGATCAACAAAGCCATCCTCGTGCCCGCAGCGCTGCTCATCAGCGCGTTCGTGCCCTGGCTGATCGGCCCGCTGCTCATGCTGGGTGGCCTGTTCCTGTGCTTCGAGGGGGCCGAGAAGGTGTTGCACCGCCTGCTGAGTGGTGCCACAGATCAGCAAGCACACTCGGCCGAGGATGAGGATGAGGATGAGGATGAGGGCGAGGGCGATACGAACATGGACCTGGCTGCCGTCGAGAAGGCCAAGGTCAAGGGTGCGATCCGCACCGACTTCATTCTGTCGGCCGAGATCATTGTCATCACCTTGGGGGCCGTAGCGGCAGCAGGTTTCCTGGAACGCGTGTCGGTGCTGGTGGGCATCAGCATCGTCATGACGGCCGGGGTCTACGGGCTTGTCGCCGGTATCGTGAAGCTGGACGATGCCGGATTGCACCTGGCTAGGCAGCCGGTTGCCTGGAAGCAGGCCATCGGTCGCGGCGTACTGGCGTTCGCCCCCTGGCTGATGAAGGCGCTGTCGGTTGTCGGCACGGCGGCCATGTTCCTGGTCGGGGGCGGCATCCTGCTGCATGGCATCCCGGCCATCGGCCACGCCCTGGAGCATGCGACCGAGGGCCTGGGCTGGGCCTCGGGCATCATCAACAGCCTGGCCGGCGGTGTGGCCGGCTTCATCGCCGGCGCCGTGGTGGTGCTGGTGGTACAGCTCTTTCAGCGCATCCGCGGCGGCAATGCGGTGCACTGAAGGCGCTTGACCTGAGTCAAGCTGGCGCGGAGGCAGCGGACCTAGACTGGGATGGCCAATCCCAGGAGACGACACATGTCCGCCACCCAAGCACCCCGCATCGATACCGACAAGCCGCTGAGCAACTTCAACAACTGCCACGTAGGCATCATCAAGCGACTCAAGGCACTGGACGAGCTCCCCGCCTTGCTGGCACCCGCTGCACGGGCCCGCGAGATCGCCGAGCATTCGCTCGAATTCTTCCGTGAAGCCATTTTCGAGCACCACCTCGAAGAAGAGCGCGACCTGTTCCCGGCCGTCATCGCCAGCGCCCATCCGGGCGAGGAACAGGAGCGTGTGAAAGCCATGGCCCAGCGTCTGACCGACGAGCACCGTGCCGTCGAAAAGCTGTGGAAGAGTCTGGAAAAAGGCCTCAAGCAGGTGGCCAAGGGGCAGGGGTGCGAACTGGACGTGGCCGACCTGCAACACCTGGTGGCCCAGTACCAGGCCCACGCGGCCTTCGAGGAACAGGAGTTCCTGCCCCTGTCCGAACAAATTCTCGGCCGCAACAGCAACCACATGGCCGCGCTGGGCCTGAGCCTGCACATCCGGCACTCCAGGCCGGCGGCCGGATATATCTGATCCGCTTCAGTCAGCTCGGCGCCACACGCTGTTCCTGCGGCGAAAGGCCGGCAGGCCCAAGGCTGGGGGGGGACACCGGCATTGGCACGGGTGGGGGCGATGCGTGACACCGTACCTTCCCGAAAGCCCTCGACCTTCTTCATGCCGTCCAGCAGGGCCTCGAATCCTGCGAGTTGAGTTCGTTGATCTTCCAGGCGGTTCGCCACGATGCCGGTGTACAGTGCGGGCTGGCATGAATCGCATCCCGACCCCATCACCCAACCCCACTGCCGATGCGCCGCCGGAGCATTGGCGCATCGATACCAGCGACAACGTGGCCGTGCTGGACATTCCCGGCCTCAACGGCCGGGCACGCCGCTTTGATGTGGATGCCAGTCTGCTGGTGAACGTGCCTGGCGACGCCAGCCAGGCCTGGCTGGAACTGACGGTCGAATTCGACGGACGGCGCCAGTGGAGCCGCCGCATCACCGCCAGCAACCCCGGCCAGACCGACGGGTTGGACTACCACCAGCGCCTGCAGCTGGAAGCCGAGCAGGGCATCCGCATCAGGGCAGTCGCCGCCGTCAGGGGCGTGAGCGTCCGGCAGCTGTTGCTGGAAGCCACGGAGGAGCGAGAATAGGCTGCCCATGTGCCGGACCATGCCTCAGCACCCCGGAGCCGGCCGCGCAGGTGTGAAAAGGAGGGACCGATGCCTGTCCTGCTCAAGCGTGCCTACGAGGCACCAGCACCGTCGGACGGATGCCGCGTCCTGGTCGACCGTTTCTGGCCGCGCGGCGTGAAAAAGGACAAGGCGGGCATCGACCTTTGGCTCAAGGATGTCGCGCCGTCACCGGCACTGTGCCGCTGGTTCGGACACGACCCCGCCAAATGGGAGGAGTTCCGGCAACGCTATGGCGCCGAGCTGGAGGTGAATCCCGCATTGCAGGAGCTTCGCTCCCTGCTTCGCCATGGCACGGTCACATTGGTGTTCGGTGCCCGGGATCTGCAGCACAACCACGCCCTTGTGCTGGAGGAAGCACTGGCGAAGGGGGACTGAGGCACGGTTCGGGGTCTTGAACTCCCGGGAACGGTCCGCGCCGGCCGACCGGTTCCCAACGCTGCAAACTGGTGTCAGCCCGGCGTGCGCTCCAGCGGGCGTGTCCTGTAGAACTTGATGGGGGCCGCGGGCGCCGCGTTGAGCACACCGCGCTTGATCTTGCCGACCACGTGCATCTCGCAAGGCTTGCAGTCAAAGCGCAGCGTGAGCTTTTCCTTGCCGTTGATCAGCTGAAGCGGTTCCGCGCGCACCGTCCCTTGCACACCCTTGATCCCCTTGGCCTGCTTGGGGCAGAGGCTGAGCGAGAAACGCACGCAGTGCTTGGTGATCATCAGGCTGACTTCGCCTTCTTCCTCGTGGCTCTCGTATGCGGCCGCGATCACTTTCACACCGTGCCTGGCATAAAAGTCTCGCGCCTTGTGGTTGAACACGTTGGCCAGGTAGCTCAGGGTGTCTTCGGGGTAGGGCGCCGGCGGCTCAACCGGCGTGGCGCGCGGCAGGCGGGTCCAGGCCGCGTTACGCGCGGCTTCCAGCGCGGCAACGGCGTCACGGCGCAGTGCATTCAGCCGCGAGGCAGGCACGAAGCGCGGCCCCCTGAGCGCCAGTGACACGTCCAGCGGCTCGAAGATGGTGTCACCCAGGCGAGACAGGTTTTCGCGCAGCCTGGCATCGGCCTGGCCGTGGTCCTTGGCGTCCTCCAGCGGACCGGCAAGACTGGCCTGACCCGTGTGACCGTCCTCGTCCGTGATGGTCAGATGCAGGCCATCGTCGTCTTCAGCCAGCCTGAGCCAGGCGCCTATGCGGCGATCCGCGGACTTCTTTTCCAGGGTGCGCACCCAGTCCATGTCGCGGTTGCGGTTGACCTGCGTGTGCTTGCGCAGGTCCTTGAAGCCGGCGACGGGGTCCTTCGGGAACACACGCCAGCGGCCATTCTTCGCATCGATCGCCTCGGCGCGGTTGATCTGCAGCCCGACCAGCTCCTTTTGCAGGTCCAGGTAGCAAAGGCCGTCGCCGTTGTGCAGCACCACGGCCGGATCGTCGAGCTGCAGATCCACGTGCTGCTCGCCGACCGACGTGACGTAGCCGATCGGACGGCCGGGGTTCTTGGGCGTGTCAAAGGCGCCGATGTCCTGCTGGCGGCCATTGACGAAGTAGTCGGTGAACTCGCGGTTGAAGTTCTGGTCCGGATCGGGCGTGAAGCTGAACGTGGCACGGCCGCTGCTGGCGCGAGCCAGCTCGGGCCGCTCCTCCAGGATCTCGTCCAGCAGCGTGCGGTAGTGCGCCGTGATGTTCTTGACGTAGGCCATGTCCTTGTAGCGGCCTTCGATCTTGAAGCTGCGCACGCCGGCATCGATGATCTGGCGCAGGTTCCCGCTCTGGTTGTTGTCCTTCATCGACAGCACGTGCTTGTCGTGGGCGACGATGCGGCCCTGGCTGTCCTTGAGCTGGTAGGGCAGTCGGCAGGCCTGCGAGCAGTCGCCCCGGTTGGCGCTGCGGCCGGTGTGGGCATGGCTGATGTAGCACTGCCCGCTGTAGGCCACACACAGCGCGCCGTGCACGAAAAATTCCAGGATGGCGCGGCCGGGGGCATCCTTCGGGCCGAGCGCGGCATCAATGGCGGCAATCTGTTCCAGCGTCAGTTCGCGGGCCAGCACCAGTTGCGAGAGACCGGCGTCCTGCAGGAAGCGGGCCTTTTCCGGCGTGCGGATGTCGGACTGGGTGCTGGCGTGCAGCTGGATCGGCGGCAGGTCGATTTCCAGCAGGCCCATGTCCTGGATGATGAGGGCGTCCACGCCCGCGTCGTAAAACTGCCAGGTCAGCTGCCGCGCGCGCTCCAGTTCGTCGTCGCGCAGGATGGTGTTGAGCGTGACGAAGATGCGGGCATTGAAGCGGTGGGCGTGGCGCACCAGGCGCGCGATGTCCTGCACGCTGTTTTCGGCCGAGGCACGGGCGCCGAAGCCCGGGCCGCCGATGTAGACGGCGTCGGCCCCGTGGTTGATCGCCTCGATCCCGATATCGGCATCGCGCGCGGGGGCAAGCAGTTCGAGTTGGTGGGGCAGCATGGCGCGTGGTGTTTGTCTGGCAGGCACAATCCGGACATTCGCCGGGCAGTGCGCTGGCACGCCGGCGTGATCGCCCGGAAAAAACCGATATTGTCCCGGAGAACGCCCATGCCTGCATCCCGTCCGTCATCCGATACCGCCATCGTGCTGGTGCATGGCGCCTGGCACGGTGGCTGGTGCTGGCAGCGCGTGCTGCCACTGCTGCGCCGCGCCGGCGTGACCACCCATGCCGTGACCCTGACCGGTTGCGGCGAGCGGTCCCATCTGCTGGGCCCTGACATTGATCTGGACACCCACATCCAGGACGTCTGCGGCCTGATCGAGGCCGAGGAGCTGCAGCGCGTGGTGCTGGTGGGCCACAGTTACGCCGGCATGGTCATCACCGGTGTGGCCGACCGCCTGCAGCGCGAGGAGCCGGGCCTGCTGGCGCGACTGGTGTACCTCGATGCATCCGTGCCACTGCCGGGAGAAAGCTGGAGCAGTGCACACCCTGAGCAAACGCGCCGCGCGCGTGTGGCCGCTGCCGAGGCAGCAGGCGGACTGTCCATGCCGGCACCGGACGCCAGCGCCTACGGCCTGGAAGGGCCGGACCGCGACTGGGTGAACCGGCGCCAGCGGCCGCAGCCGTTCAAGGTCTACCAGCAGCCGCTGTCATTTGATGCCGATCGCGTGGCGGCGGTGCCGCGCACCTTCATCGACTGTCACCGGCCGGCGCTGCCAACCATCGACGTGTCACGGCGGCGCGTGCGTGCCGAACCAGGCTGGCAGGTGCTGGAAATGGCGACGGGTCACGACCCGATGGTGAGCGCGCCGCGTGAACTGGCCCAGCTGCTGCTGGCCATCCACCACCAGTCGGCTCGCTGACAGGCGAGGCCGCTCAGGCGGCCGTGATCTGGCCGAGGACGTCGGCCAGCGCACCGAGCAAGCGGTTGACATGCTCCGTCGTTGTCGCGGGGCTGGCCAGCATCATGTTGTGGAAGGGGGTGATCATCACACCCCGGTTGAGCAGGCCCAGATGGATCAGGTGCTCCAGCTCGCCATCCAGCACGTGGCCCGCCTCGGTGCCGTTGCGCGGCGGCCGGGGGGTGAACTGGAACTCGACCCGTGCGCCGACCTGGGTCACCGTCCACGGCAGGCCATGGCGTGCGATCAGCGTGCGGATGCCATTGGCCAGTGCGTCAGCCTGAGCAAACATGTGCCGGTAGGCCTCGGGCGTCATCACTTCGGACAGCGCCGCCCGCATGGCGGTCATGGCCAGCATGTTGCCGGTCAGTGTCGTGCCGATGCCGCTGTGGCCCGGTGGCGCGCGGCGCTTGGCTTGCACGGCGCGGGCAGCCAGATCGGCGCTCATGCCGTAGACGGCACTGGGTACGCCGCCACCCACGGGCTTGCCCAGCACGATGGCATCGGCGTCGATGCCGTGCTCGCGCGCGTAGCCGCCCGGGCCCGCGCTGATGCAATGGGTTTCATCCATCACCAGCAAGGTGCCGTGGCGGCGGATGATCGCCTGCGCCTCGGCCCAGTAGCCCGGGTCGGGCAATACCATGCCGATGTTGGTCATGACGGGTTCGGCCAGCACACAGGCCACATCGCCTGCGGCCAAGGCCGCATCCAGGGCGGGCAGGTCGTTGAACTCGATCACGACCGTATGCTCGGTCAGGTCATGCACCTGGCCCAGCAGGCTGCCGCGCTGCACCGGCCGGCCATCGACGAGGTCGACAAACACGTCGTCGACGGTGCCGTGGTAGCAGCCGTTGAACACCAGGAGCTTCTTGCGGCCGGTCGCGGCGCGGATCCAGCGCAGGATGTAGCGGTTCGCGTCGGTGGCGCTCATGGCGAACTGCCAGTACGGCAGGCCGAAGCGCTCCGACAGCAGACGGCCAACCTCGGCGGCATCCGCCGTGGCGAGCATCGCCGTGAAGCCACGCGTGGCCTGGCGCTGCAGCGCCGCTGCCACCGGCGCGGGCGAATGGCCGAACATCGCGCCCGTGTCACCGAGGCAGAAATCGACCAGTTCGTGGCCGTCCGCATCGGTCACCAGCACGCCTTGGGCGTGTTCGATGTGCAGCGCGAAGGGGGTGCCCCAGTCCCGCATCCAGTGCAGCGGAACGCCGAACAGCAGATGCCGGTCGGCCTCCGCGGCCAGTTGGGCCGAACGCGGATTGCGCCCGATGTAGGCCTGGCGCTCGCGCTCGAGAAAAGCCTGGGCTCGCGCCCAGTCAAGTCCGGCTCGCGCAGCGCCAGCGCCGCCGGAAAGAGCCATGCTGTTTCCGTCCACGGGTAGCGCAGGAGAGTTACTGGATCTTGGCCTTTTCGCGCAGGTTGCGCTGGTACTCGGCCAGCTTCTGCTGCTGCATCTGCTGGGCGATCTGGTCCTTCACCTCTTCATAGGCGGGCAGCTGGGCTTCACGGATGTCGTCGACGCGGATGACGTGCCAGCCGAACTGGCTCTTGACCGGGGCGTCGGTCATCTGGCCCTTGTCCAGTTTGACCATCGCTTCGGAGAACTCCGACACGTAGCTGGCGGCGTTGGCCCAGTCGAGATCGCCGCCGTTGGCGCCGGAGCCAGGATCCTTGGATTTCTGTTTGGCCTGGTCCTCGAACTTCGCGCCGCCCTTGATTGCCGCGATGATGGATTTGGCTTCGTCCTCGCTTTCCACGAGGATGTGGCGGGCGCGGTATTCCTTGCCGGCGTTGGCGGCCGCGAACTTGTCGTACTCGGCCCTGGTCTCGGCGTCTGTCACCGGGTTGTTCTTCTGCCAGTCGGCGAACAGGGCGCGGATCATGATGGTCTGGCGGGCCAGTTCCATCTGGTTCTTGAAGTCGGCGCTGTTGGCCACACCGCGGCGGGTGGCTTCCTGCATGAACACCTCGCGCAGGATGACCTCTTCCTTGAGCTGCTCGCGCATGGCTTCATCGACCGGACGGCCGGTGGATGCGGAGATCTGCTGGGCCAGTGCCTCGAGGCGGGCGGTCGGGACCGCCTTGCCGTTCACGATGGCGACGTTCTGGGCAGCAGCCCAGGGAGCGGTCGTGATGAGCAGGGCTGCGGTGACGGCAGACAGGGTGTACTTCATGAGCATCCTTGGAGGAAAAGAAACGATATCGATGGACTGTGAGAGTGCCGGGCGGCCCGGACGTTCATCCCGCAGCCAGTTCTTTGTATCCAGTGGTGACCGATGGTGGGCGTGAATCAGTTTCCGGGCGCCGTGTTGACGATCTCGATCGCCAGGGCATGCAGCCCGGCGTCGGTGTAGGGACGAAGTGCATCATACACAAGGCGATGCTGCGCCACCCGGGTGCGCCCGCGGAACGCGGGGCCGCCGATGCGCACGCGAAAGTGCGTGCCGTAGCCCAGGCCGTTGGCACCGGCATGGCCGGCGTGGGCCGCGCTTTCGTCCAGCACTTCAAGAGTTTCGGGCGCCAGTTCGGCCTGCAGCGTGGCGCGGATCGCGTCGGCCGTGGGAATGGAGGGGGGCGTTGTCGGATTCATCGGTATCAGGAGTGCTCGGGGTCCTGCTCGTCGCCCTTGATGTGTCTGGCTATGTACAGACCCTGGCCGATGATGAACACGACCGGGAACACATAGCCCCAGAGCTTGAAGTTGACCCAGGTCTCGGTCGAGTAGAAGGCCGCCACGTAGGCATTGATCGCGGCCATGAACACGAAATAGGCGATCCAGATGACGGTCAGCCGGGCCCAGACGCCGTCGGGCAGCGAGAGCTGGCTGCCCAGCATGATCTGCAGGAAGTTCTTCTTCCAGATCCAAAGCGCCGCCGCGAGCACGAGCGCCATGCTGGCGTACAGGACGGTCGGCTTCCACTTGATGAAGCGCTCGTCGTGCAGCGCCAGGGTCAGCACGCCGAACACCACCACCAGCACGAGCGTGCCCTAGTGCAGCGTCTGCAGGCGGCGGTCGATGGCATAGATCAGACCGGTCTGCACCACGGTGGCGGCCATGAGCACGGCTGTGGCCACGTAGATGTCGTGCAGCTTGTAGGCCGCCACGAACAGGCCGATCGGGAAGAAATCGATGAGAAAGCGCATGCGGGGATTATCCCGGCAAGGGCGTGGCCTGACCACGTGTTACAGGTTTTTCCGGCCGGATAGGCAAAATGGGTACCGAGCCCGTTACATTTCCGGGAAACAGTCATCACATTTTCAGGAGATCTGCATGCGCATGTCCGCACCCATCCGTTCCCCGCTCCGCTGGCTGGCCGCAGCCTCGGTCGTGGCGATCCTGTCCGCCTGCGGCGGGGGCGACGACGATCCGCTCGACACAGATCCGTCGAACGACGCCGTGGCCCGGTATGTGGGCAGCTGGGAAACCCGCTGCTACGACGACAGCGGCGTGTCGGCGCGCGCGCGTGCGGACCTGCGCAAGGTCAGTGCCGATACCTTGACGGGCGACGTGATCGCCTACGCCTATGCGGGGACGTCGTGTTCCGGTCCGGCACTGCGCGACCGCAAGGTTCTCACGAATCTGGTCGCCACCAAGGTGGGCAGCCAGATGGTCGGCGGCGTCAGTGCTGACCAGTTCACAGGCACCTCCGATCAGGGCAAGAGCAAGTTCCTGATGTTCACCAACGGGAGCGTTCTGCTGATCGGCGATCCGAAGTCCCCCGAGGACGCGAGCGGCTACCCGACGGCTTTCTTCGAGGAAACGCTGACCCGGATGAAGTGACGGGGAGGGTGCGGCGCTGTCGCGGATGCCGCACCTGCCGCGCTTACATGGACGACTCCAGCATCTGCCGGTAATCGTCCACCGAGGCCAGCCGGGGGTTGGTCTTGTGGCAGTGATCGGCCATGGCGCCTTCGATGATCCTGCCGTACCAGTCGCGCTCCACGCCCATGGCGGCCAGGCCCGTGGGCAGGCCCAGCCGGGCGTTCATGACGCGGATGGCGTCGCCCAGCCGCTCCGCCACTGTCGTGGCGTCGCCGCTGTCGTCCAGCCCCATGGCATGCGCCATGCGCTGCATACGCTGCTCCTTCCGAACGCTTTCGGCACCCGCGTTGAAGGCGATCACTGCCGGCAGGAAAACCGCATTGAGCGTGCCATGGTGCAGTCGCGGATTGACGCCTCCCAGGCTGTGGCTGAGGCTGTGCACGCAGCCCAGGCCTTTCTGGAAAGCCATGGCTCCCTGCATCGAGGCGCTCATCATGTGCAGGCGTGCCTCGGTGTCCTGGCCGTTGCGCGTGGCGCGCTCGATGTGCAACCAGCCGCGGCGCAGGCCGTCGAGCGCGATGCCGTCGGCCGGCGGATTGAACGCCGGTGCCATGAAGGTTTCCATGCAGTGCGCTATGGCATCCATGCCCGTGGCAGCGGTCAGCAGCGGCGGCAGGCCCAGAGTCAGCTCGGGATCGAGCAGCGCGGTGCGCGGCACCAGATGCCAGCTGTGGAAGCCGAGCTTGCGGCCATCCTCGACAATGACGATGGCCCCGCGCGCCACCTCGCTGCCGGTACCGGCCGTGGTGGGGATGGCGATCAGTGGTGGCACTGCGGCGGTGATCCTGGGTGAGCCGCCTTCGATGGTGGCGTAGGTCTTGAGAGGACCCTCGTGGGTGGCGGCAATCGCCACGCCCTTGGCGCAGTCGATGGCGCTGCCTCCACCGAGCGCGATCAGGCCATCGCAGCGCTGTTCGCGGAAGATGGCCACTGCGGCGCGCACGGCCGCCTCGGTCGGGTTCGAGGGCGTGCCGTCATAGACGGCATGGGGCAGGCCGCCGAGCGCGGCGATGGTGCGCTCCAGCAGGCCTGCGGCGCGTACCCCGGCATCGGTGACGACCAGCGGGCGGCGGATCCCGTGGCGTTCGCACTCGGCCGACAGCTGGCCGAGTACCCCGGGTTCGATGAGGATGTTGGTCACGTACAGGATCTGTGCCATGGCTGCTCTCGGTTATCGTTGACGGTTGCGACCCGGGCCAATATACGGAGGCAGCGCGAAGCGGTCCATCCGGCCGAACCAGCATGCCGTCGCCCACCGGACAGCCCGGCCTGAACATTTCTCGTCCATGAACCGATCCGACCATCATCACGACCGATCCCGTCTGACGCCGGCCATGCAGGGCCTGCTCGATCGCATCGAGCGAGCCGGCCACCCGCCAACGCATGCGCTGCCACCCGATCAGGCCCGGCAGGCCTATGAGAAGGCCGCCGGTGTGCTGGACATCCCGGCCGCCGAACTGGGCCGGGTGGAAGACCTGGCCATTCCCGCGCGTGACGGGCACACGCTGCCCGCGCGCCTGTATGCCGCCCGCCATGCAGCGGGCGATCCGCTGCCGGTGCTGCTGTACTTTCATGGAGGCGGTTTCACCATCGGCAGCGTGGCCACACACGAGCGGCTGGCGCGGCGCCTGGCCGAGCTTTCCTGCGGTGCGGTGGTGTCGGTGGACTACCGGCTGGCCCCCGAATGGAAGTTCCCCACGGCGGTGGAAGACGCCTGGGACAGCCTGGCCTGGCTGCGGGAGCGGGGCGCTTCGCTGGGACTGGACACCGCACGCATTGCCGTCGGCGGGGACAGCGCGGGCGGCACGCTGAGCATCGTGACTGCCCTTGCGGCCCGCGACGCCGGCTGGCCGCTGTCCTTGCAGCTGCTGTTCTACCCCGGCTGCATCGGGCACCAGGACACGGGGTCGCATCGCCGCTATGCCTCGGGATTCCTGCTGGGCGAGGCGGATATCAGCTACTTCTTCGGGCACTACCTGCGCAGCCCCGAAGACCGCAAGGACTGGCGATTCGCCCCACTGGACGGGCGCGACGATGATGGCCGCGAGCGCGATTTCGATGGCGTCGCACCTGCCTGGCTGGGACTAGCCGAATGCGATCCCCTGGTGGACGAGGGCATGGCCTATGCCGATCGCCTGCGCATGGCCGGCGTTGCGGTCGATCTGGACATCTACGAGGGTGTCGTGCATGGTTTCATCCAGTTCGGCCGGGCCATTCCACAAGCCCGCCAGGCGCACGAAGATGCAGCGCAGGCCCTGCGCCGCGCGTGGGGTATCTGAGCTGTCTGCAGCGCTTTTCCTACTGCAGTCTGCCGACACCACGGACACGGCACCGCCCGATCAGCATCACGCGCCTTGGTGACCACGCGCGATGCCGGCTGACGCTATGCTTCGTGCCACGAAACTTCAGTCCTAAAGCAACAAGGAGACAACATGCCCGCCGGCCTGCAGCGATCCGACTTCCGCTTTTTCCACCGCCTGCGCGTGCGCTGGGCCGAGGTGGACATGCAGAAGATCGTCTTCAATGCCCACTACCTGATGTACTTCGACACGGCCATCGCCGACTACTGGCGTGCACTGGCCCTGCCTTACGAGGCGGCCATGCACCAGCTGGAAGGTGACCTGTTCGTGGTCAAGGCGACGGTGGAGTTCCATGCCTCGGCCCGCATCGACGACCGTCTGGATGTGGCCATGAAGTGCAGCCGCATCGGCAATTCCTCCATGGTTTTCACCGGCGCGATCTTCCGTGACGAACAGCATCTGATCAGCGGGGATATCGTCTATGTATTCGCCGATCCGGTGACGCAGACCTCCCGCACGGTGCCCGCGGCGCTGCGCGAGGTGCTCCAGGGCTACGAGGCGGGCGAGGCGATGCTGCAGGTGCAGACAGGGGACTGGTCTTCGCTGGGCGAAGATGCCCGGGCCGTGCGGCAAGCCGTGTTCGTCGAGGAGCAACGCATTCCGCACGAGCTGGAGGCCGATGCCGAGGATGCCGGCGCGGTTCACGTGGTGGCCCGAAACCGGCTGGGCATGCCGGTGGGCACGGGGCGTCTGTTGCCTGCCAACGCCAATGGCGACGCGCAGGTTGGCCGCGTCGCGGTGGACCGCGTGCTGCGCGGAGGTCAGATCGGGCGCACGGTGATGCAGGCGCTGGAAGATGCGGCCAAGGCAAGGGGTGACCGGCGAATTGTGCTTCATGCCCAGCGCAGTGCGATGCCGTTCTATGCCCGGCTGGGCTACCAGCGCGTCGGCGAGCCGTTCGAGGAGGCAGGCATCCCGCACCAGGAGATGGTCAAGTCGCTGCAGCCTTCGTGAGCGGCCGGCGCGCCGGAGCGGCCGGGTTCATCCCCAGCTGATCTGTTGCGTGCGCGGCGGGTGCGCAGTCCAGCGGTGTCGTAGTGCTCCGGTCGGGGCCGGATGCGTCCATTCGCTCAGCAGCAGCTGCGGGCTGGAACCGGTGAATGGGCGGACACGTGCGACCAGGCTGCTGCGCGTGCCGTAGCCGCGCTCGGGCATGTCCACGAAGGGGCTGGACAGGCCCCGTTCCATGTCCGCAGGAACACCGGTGTCGGGCTGCTCGTTCGGCAGCGCATGGGTCGCGTCGGCCAGCGCCGTGGTCAGGCGCGCCAATGCCGCTTCCTCGCCGTCAGGGCCGGTCAGCGCACGTTGCAAGGCCCGCTTGAGGCGCAAGGTCTTGGGCCAGGGCGTGTCCAGCGCGGCGTTGGACAGGCCATACACACCGGGTGTCAGCGCGCGACAGTGCAGGCGCGCTGATGCTGTTTCGCCGTGTGGCGCCTCGGGCGGCCGGTTGCTGAACCAGGCCCACTGTCCGGAACGGATATCGCCCACCACCAGGTTGAAGCCGCCGTAGCTGGACGGTTCGATCTGGCCGGTCAGCTGCTCCAGGCTCAGCCGTCCGGCCAGCCACCGGATGGGCAGTTCGCCCCGGCTGCGCTGGCCGGTGGCGTTGCGGGCGCTGCGCACGTTCGTCAGCATCGCGACACGACCGTTGTCGGCAAAGCCCAGCCAGGTGCCACCGTCGCGCAGGTCGCGGCCGGCCCAGACGGTCGCGTTGCCGCACGGCGTGGTCCACGGGTGCAGCGGCGCCGTCGGGCGCTCGAAGAACTCGTCGCGGTTGCTGGCGACCAGCAGCGGGCATTCGGGGTGCGAGCCGATGGCAAAGGCGATCAGGCACATGCCGGTGGAGGTGCGTTCAGATGTCTTCGAGCAGGGGATAGGGCAGGGGCAGCAGTTGCAGCGCCTGGCCGTCAGGGCGGCCCAGATGCAGGCTGCCATCCTCGGCGGCGCGGGTCTGCATGGACACCAGCACATGCCAGCCGCCCTGCGGCGCGGGTGCGCCAGCGGCGACGGTGCCCGCGGGCTGCTCGGTGTCGCTGCTGTGGAACACGTCCTGACCGACCGTGGCGGGGCCTGCCGTGGCCGCCAGATAGGTACGGCGCTTGAGCGTTCCGCGGAACTGGCTGCGCGCCACCACCTCCTGCCCGGGGTAGCAGCCCTTCTTGAAGTTCACGCCACCCACCGACTCGTAATTGAGCATCTGCGGCACGAAGGCTTCCACCAGCGGGGTGGTGACCATGGCCACGCCGCTAATGACCTCCAGCCAGCGCCAGAGGGCGGCGTCCAGTTCTGGGCCGACGGGTGCGGCATGGCCGGCCGGCGCCACCCAGAGGCTGCGCGGCAGGCCGGCAGCGGGGTAGAGACCCACCCGCAGCACGCCATCCGGTGCAGCCAGGATCTGCCAGGGCTCGCCGGCGGGCGCGGCACTGCCACCGGCCTGGCCCCAGAGTTCGAACTCGGCGCTGGCGTCATCAAGCTTGGCCTTGGCGCGCAGCACGAACATCGACAGGCGTTTGAGCGTGGCAGGCAGGATGTCGCGAGGGCAGACGAGCAGGACCTCGTCGGCAGCGCGCTTGATGCCGATCATGCTCGCCAGCATCCGGCCCTTGGCAGAACAATAGGCGGCCAGTCTCGCCCCCGGCACCCCCAGCAGGCTGAAGTCCTGCGTGAGCTGGCCGTGGAGGAATGGCACGGCATCGCCGCCGCGGGCACGGATCACGCCCAGGTCGTCGAGGCGCACGACCCCATCAGGCTGTGGCGTTGGCAGGACGGGCAGGGCAGTGGCGAAATTCGGTGTGGTATCGGACATGACTTCTGGCCAGTGTGACGTTTCAGCGGACTGAATCTGGTCGATTATCATGCCGGGTCGCCGGCGCGCCCTGCGTGGTTCCAGGTTTCCCTTGTCGCTTCACCGCTTTCTGCTGCCACGGCGGCCCGCTTGCTGTCCATGCGTTTCATCCTTTCGCTGATTCTGACCCTCGTGATGCTGGCGGTGGCCGCGGCGGGTGGCGTGCTCTGGTGGCTGGATCAGCCCATCGGACTCAGGCCCGGCGTGGCGGCCGAGCCGGCGCCCGAATTCAGCATTGAACCCGGCAGTTCGGCCAGGACGGCCGCGCGGCGCATTGAGGCAGCCGGTGCCAACGTGCCCGCGCTGGCGCTGCATGCCTGGTTCCGCCTTTCGGGCCGTGCGCAGGCCATCCAGGCCGGTACCTACGCACTGTCGCCTGGCCTGACGCCACGCACCCTGCTGGACCGTCTGGTCCGGGGGGAACAGGCCCTGCGCAGCATCACCCTGGTGGAAGGCTGGACCTTCCGCGACGTACTGGCCGCGCTGCAGGCGTCGCCACATCTGTCACAGGATCTGAAAGACCTGACTCCGGCGCAGATCATGGAGCGCATCGGCCAGCCGGGTGTCCACCCCGAGGGCCGGTTCTTCCCGGACACCTACCGCGTGGCCCGCAACACGCCGGTTTCCACGGTACTGAAGCAGGCCGCGCAGGCCATGCAGCGCCGGCTGGAGCAGGCCTGGGAGCAACGCCATCCGGGCAGCCCGCTGAAGTCGCCCCACGACGCGCTCATCCTGGCCAGCATCATCGAAAAGGAAACCGGTGCCAGTGCCGACCGGGGCATGATCTCGGGCGTTTTTTCCAACCGCCTGCGCATCGGCATGCGACTGCAGACCGATCCCTCTGTCATTTACGGTCTGGGCACCAGTTTCGACGGCAACCTGCGCAAGATCCACCTGCAGACCGACGGCCCCTACAACACCTACATGCGCGCCGGGCTGCCACCCACACCCATTGCCATGCCCGGTTGGGCCTCGCTGCTCGCCGCCGTCCAGCCCGCGCAGACCCGGGCGCTGTACTTCGTGGCACGGGGCGACGGCAGCAGCCACTTCAGCGAAACGCTGGACGAGCACAACGAGGCGGTTCGCCGCTACATCCTGCGGCGTTGACGCCCCCTGATATATCCTCCCGAAGCATGACCACTTCGTCGCAAGGCTTGTTCATCACGTTCGAAGGCATCGATGGTGCCGGCAAGTCCACGCACATAGTGCGCCTGGCCGATGCCTTCCGCGCGGCGGGACGGACCGTGGTGCTGACTCGCGAGCCCGGCGGCACGCCGCTGGCCGAAAAGCTTCGCGCGCTGGTTCTCAATGACGCCATGGACCCGCTGAGCGAGGCCCTGCTGATGTTCGCGGCCCGGCGCGACCACCTGATGCAGGTCATCGAGCCTGCCCTGGCGCGGGGCGAGGTGGTGTTGTGCGACCGATTCACGGACGCCACCTTTGCCTATCAGGGCTACGGGCGGGGGTTCGATCTGCAGGTGCTCTCGGCCCTGGAAAGCTGGGTCCAGCAAACCCCGGCGGTGGCCGGTGGCGTGCGCCAGCCGGACCTGACCGTCTGGTTTGACCTGCCGCCCGAGGTGGCCGCGGCACGCCTGGCGCAGGCGCGAACGCCCGACCGCTTCGAGGCGCTGCCGCTGGAATTCTTCACCCGTGTGACACATGGCTACGGCCAGCGGATGGCGGCCGCGCCCGGCCGTTTCGCGCGCATTGGCGCCGACCAGCCGCTGGAAGCCGTCTGGGCCGATGTGCGGGCCGCCTTCGTGGCCCGCGGCTGGATTGACGGAGGCAGGACAGCGTGAGCGCGCCGGATCCGGGACTGGCGCCGTGGCTGCAGCGGCAGCTGGCGCACCTGTTGGCCCAGCGCGGGCATGCCCTGTTGCTGGCCGGGCCCTCCGGTCTGGGCCAATACGACCTGGCGCTGGCGCTGGCCCGTGCCTGGCTGTGCGAAGCGCCCACGCCCCACGGCGCCTGTGGTTCCTGCGCCAGCTGCCACGCCATCGACGTGCGCACCCATGCGGACCTGTGCGTCCTGATGCCCGAGACCGTGTCGCTGGACATGGGTTGGCCGCTCGACGAGTCGGCCCAGAAGGACATCGACGACAAGAAACGCAAGCCCAGCAAGTTCATCCGGGTCGAGGCCACGCGGCAGGCCGTTTCGTTTGCGCAGATCACCCATGCACGGGGACGGGGCAAGGTCGTGCTGGTGTTTCCGGCCGAGCGCATGAACGTCGAATCGGCCAACACGCTGCTCAAGACACTGGAAGAGCCGGTCGGCGAGGTGCGCTTCGTGCTGGCGACCGAAGCGGTGCACCAGCTGCTGCCGACCATTCGCAGCCGCTGCCAGATGCATGTGCTGACGTGGCCCGACCCGCCAGAGGCCATTGCGTGGTTGAGGCAATCCGCACTGGCGCAGGGACTGAAGACCATCACGTCCGACGAGGACGCCGCCCTCTGGCTGCGCGCGGCGGGCGGGCGCCCTAGCGATGCGCTGGCACTGGCCTCGCTGGGACTGCGTGCCGAGCTGTGGGACAAGCTCCCCGCCGACATCGCGCGTGGCGACTGGGCCACGATCGCAGACTGGACACCTGCCCAACAGCTGGACACGCTGCAAAAGCTCTGCCACGATCTGCAATCGGTGACGTCCGGTGGCCATGCCCGCTATT
>JAEZLX010000020.1 GCA_023415035.1 Pseudomonadota bacterium
GCCCTGCGCCATGAGGCGCTGGTGCAGGCCCTGCAGATCGGCAGCGCGGGCCTGGGCCTCGTCGGCCGTCATGCCCCGCATCACCAGCTGTTTCACCAGCTCTTCGACCGGCAGGCGGGCAAATTCCTCGATCCAGCTTTGCAGGCGCTCGCGCATCTCGCCCGCGGCCTTCTTGGTGAAGGTGATGGCCAGGATGTCCTGTGGCGGTGTGCCATCCAGCAGCGCGCGCAGGATGCGCGAGACCAGCATCCAGGTCTTGCCGGCGCCCGCGCAGGCCTCCACGGCGATGCTGCGGCGCGGATCACAGGCCAACTGGTAGAAGACTTCGCGGCTGACCAGCCGACCGTCCACGTGGTAGGCCGCCGGTGCGGCCATGGAAGATGTGCCCGCGCTCATGCGGCCTCCGCCCAGAAATCGCGCCGGCACAAGCCCCGCGCGGCGCAGTAGTCGCAGGCGCGCCCTTCACCCAGCGCCGGCATGGCGTGGCCAGCGGCGATGCGCTCCATGTCCTGCGTCAGGCCGGCCAGCAGGTGCTCCCGCGCCTCGTCCAGCCGCGCCTGTTCGATGAATCGCGTGCCGCCGTCGGTGTCGCGGCTGTCGGTGATGCTCAGATAACCGCCGCGCACCGGGCCAGTGGTCTGGCCTTCGAGCAGTGCGGCGTAGAACGCGACCTGGGTGTCCTCCATCGGGTCCTTCACCCGGTCCTGCGTGCGCTGGCGCGGTTCGGTCTTGTAGTCGAGCACCACGGTCACCTCGCCCTCCGCAGCGCGCAGGTGGTCGATGCGGTCCAGCGTGCCAATCAGGTGCCAGCTGTCCAGATTGCGCGAGAGTTTTTCCTCGGCTCTTGCAAAGCGGGGTGAGCCGCCTTCCCCCAGGCCCTCGGCCTCGTAGCGGGCCAGCCAGGCCAGATAGCCGTCGCGCATGGCCGGCCACGAAGCCATGAAGGGCAGAAAGAGCGCGCTGTCGTCCGACACCGGCTCGCCTTCAGTCGCGGCCAGACCCATCTGGCGTGCCACCTGCCAGGCAATGTCTTCGAGCCGTTCACGGTCTCGCGCGACTCCGTCGGCCGGATCGCGCGTTTCGTGAAACTGCCGCAGCACAGCATGCAGCCAGTTTCCCAGGTCGCGCTTGTCTGGACTGACCTCGATTTCGTCCTCCTGGCGCAGGCGCAGTTGCCGCAGCGCGAAGAAGCGGTAGGGACAATCGCGCAGGTCCTGATAGGCACTGGCCGACAGGGCCTCGGGCAACAGGTCGGGCGCGGCGGGCACCGGGCGCGGCTGCGCGATGGCCGGCAGCGTGCGCGCAACGCGGGGATCGTCACCCATCTGGGCCAATGCCGGCTCGGCACGCAATGCCTGCACCCAGGGCGATGGCAGTACGACCTCGCCCGCATCGTGCTCGCGCCAGAGCAGATCCAGCGCCGGCCGGGTCAGCACATGCGCCCAGGTCTGCGCCGCCGCCTCGACCAGCGCGGCGCGGTCGGGCAGGCCCAGCATGCTGCGTTGCTCCGCGCCCCAGTCACCCGGGGGCTCCGGACTGACCGGCAGGTGCACAACGTCGCACCCCGGCACCACCACCGCGCCCACCGAACTCCCCAGCAGCTGCGCCATCGGCAGCACGATGACCGGCGCGTTGGCATCGCGCCCGCCCCGGTCAGGCAGGAAACTGGCCGCCTCCAGCGCATCGCGCACCCAGCCCGTGAAGATGGCGGCGGACCAGCGGCTGGGCGCCAGATCGGCCAGCTCCTGGGCGCCTTCGTCCAGCCGCAAGGCTTCGATCACGCGCTGACCGGCGGCATCGGCAGACAGAAGATCCCAGGCGCCGGTGTTTTCCAGCGCCTGGCGCACATCCTGGAGCCAGGCGCGCAGCGGCCGCGCGCCCTGCAGCGATTCGAGCGTCGCCTGCACGCCGTCCGGCACCGCCGCGACAGCTTTCGGGTGCGCCAGCAGCGCGCGCCACGAAGACAGCCCCTCGCGCCGCGCCAGCAGCTCCAGCCGGTCGATGGCGTCGGGCGACCAGCGGGGCGCGTGCTTGAGCCATTCGATGACCGCGTCGGTACGCGCCCGCGGATCTGCCGCGCGCAGCAGGCCGAGCACCCGCGCCGCCGCGTGGGTGGTCGAGAGCTTCCAGCCCGTCTCGTCGCGCGCTTTCAGGCCCGCACCGGCCAACAGCGCCCCGATGCGCCGCGTGAGCAGGCGGTCCTGTGCCACCAGAGCCACAGGCACCTGGCCGGCGCTGGCCCGCGCGATCACGCAGGCCGCCGCGCGCTGCGCCTCGTCCTCGGCATCGTCACAGGGGTGCAGTTGCACCGGGCACACGCGCCCCTGGGGTTGCGCGGGACGGCTTTCGGGCCAGTCCAGCGCCAGCCCCCTCTCCCCCCAATGCGCCAGCAGGCCCTCGGCGAGCGGATCGGTCTGGAACCCGGGCACCACCAGCAACAGGTCGGCCACGGCACCTGGCGCCGCCAGACCGGTCCAGAGCACGTCGGTGGGATAGGACGACAGGCCCACCCAGGTCAGGGCCAGCGAATGGACCAGCCCTTCCCACTGGAACATGGGCCCGGTCGTGCCGATCTGCCCGCGCATGTCCCCGGCCCAGGCCATGCGGTCGGACGGAGCTTTCGCGGCGGCCAGCGGCGCGAGCTGGTGCGCGGCTTGCACCACTCGTCCGGCCAGGGTGGCGCGCATCGCGGCGTCCAGCCCGCGCACCGACACCTGTGCCAGCAGGCCGGCCGCGACCAGGCTGTCGCGGGCAACGTCACCCGAGACGTCCTGCGGGCCGTGCACGAAGGGCGACAGCGAAGCGGCCCAGTTGCGGCTCGACTCGAACCGCGGAGAAAAACCATGAGGCTGGTGGCGCGCCCAGGCGCGGCGGCCGGCATCCATCATCTGCGCGTAAGGCACGAGGAACACGGTCCGGGAAGGATCGACGCCGCGCCCGGCCATGATCTGGCGGGCGCGCTCCAGCAGCGCGTCCCACTGTGCGGCCGCCACGTCGGGCACGGGCGGGACGACGGCCCTGCCGGTGGTGGTGGATTGGACGTCGGTCGGCTTCATGGATTTGGCATTTCTGTCACAATAATTCCAGCTTTGCGGCTGGGAGCCGGCCTAGTATGCCGTCTTCCGTACCGCATCCTTCAACCCCTTTCCACACGAACGCACGGGACCACGCATGGCCAGCGACATGATCAAACACGTTTCCGATTCCACCTTCCAGGCAGAAGTGATCGATGCCCAGACCCCGGTGCTCGTCGATTTCTGGGCCGAGTGGTGCGGACCCTGCAAGATGATCGCGCCGGTGCTGGACGAAGTGGCTTCCAGCTACAACGGCAAGCTCAAGATCACCAAGGTCAACGTGGACGAAAACCGCGAGATTCCGGCCAAGTTCGGCATCCGCGGCATCCCCACGCTGATGCTGTTCAAGGGTGGCCAGCTGGCCGCCACCAAGGTCGGCGCCATGAGCAAGGCCCAGCTGACCGCCTTCATCGACCAGCAACTGGCCTGACCCCCGATGCGGCCACGCCCGGGCGCAATGCCCGGGCCTGTTGACGATGGCCGCATTTTTCCTGTCATAATTGGCTGTCGCCGGCCAACGCGCCCGGCTCTCCAATCTCGCGCCGCCGTACCACGGTTTGCCGCGCCCCCCTCCCCGGTTTCCCCATCCACTCCCTGACGGAGTCGAATCGATGCACCTTAATGAACTCAAGGCACTTCACGTGTCTGAAGTCGTGAAGCAGGCCGAAGCTCTCGAAATCGAGAACACCAGCCGCATGCGCAAACAGGAACTGATGTTTGCGATCATCAAGAAGCGCGCCAAGGCCGGTGAGCAGGTCTTTGCCGACGGCATCCTGGAAGTGCTGCCCGACGGGTTCGGCTTCCTGCGCAACATGGACACCAGCTTCACGGCGTCCACCGACGACATCTACATCTCGCCCAGCCAGATCCGCCGCTTCAACCTGCACACCGGCGACATGATCGAGGGCGAGGTCCGCATCCCCAAGGATGGCGAACGCTACTTCGCGCTGAACAAGCTCGACAAGATCAATGGTCTGCCGCCCGAGCAGAACAAGCACAAGATCATGTTCGAGAACCTCACGCCGCTGTTCCCCAAGGAACAGATGAAGCTTGAGCGCGACATCAAGAGCGACGAGAACATCACGGGCCGCATCATCGACATCATCTCGCCCATCGGCCGCGGCCAGCGCGCGCTGATCGTGGCGCCGCCCAAGAGCGGCAAGACGGTGATGATGCAGCACCTGTGCCACGCCATCTCCGCCAACTACCCCGAGGTGGTGCTGATGGTGCTGCTGGTGGACGAGCGCCCCGAGGAAGTGACCGAAATGCAGCGCACCGTGCGCGGCGACGTCATTGCCTCGACCTTCGACGAGCCGGCCGCCCGCCACGTGCACGTGGCCGAGATGGTGATCGAGCGCGCCAAGCGCCTGGTCGAGCTCAAGAAGGACGTGGTGATCATGCTCGACTCGATCACCCGCCTGGCCCGCGCCTACAACAACGTGCTGCCCTCCTCGGGCAAGGTGCTGACCGGCGGCGTGGACGCCAATGCCCTGCAGCGGCCCAAGCGTTTCTTCGGCGCTGCCCGCAACATCGAGGAAGGCGGCTCGCTGACGATCATCGCCACGGCACTGGTGGACACCGGCAGCCGCATGGACGAGGTGATCTTCGAGGAGTTCAAGGGCACGGGCAACTGCGAAATCCACCTGGACCGGCGACTGTACGAAAAGCGCGTGTTCCCCTCGATCCAGCTCAACCGCAGCGGCACCCGCCGCGAGGAACTGCTGCTGCAGCCCGAGATCCTACAAAAGACCCGCATCCTGCGCCAGTTCATGTACAACATGGACGAAATCGAGGCCATGGAAATGGTCCTCAAGAGCATGAAGGCAACGAAGAACAACTCCGAGTTCTTCGACATGATGCGCCGCGGCG
>JAEZLX010000044.1 GCA_023415035.1 Pseudomonadota bacterium
GTTGAAGCGGGCCAGCCGCAGGGCGGCACAGGCGCAATAGACGAAGGCGGCGATCCAGCCCCAGCGGCCGAGGTCGCGCAGCGTCCATTCGTAGGCGATGAGCGCCGGCGCGGCGCCAAAGGAGACCATGTCGGCCAGCGAGTCCATCTGCTCGCCAAAGGCGCTTTGCGTATTAGTCATGCGCGCCACGCGCCCGTCCAGGCTGTCGAGCACCATGGCCACGAAGATGCCCGTCGTCGCCAGGTCATACCGCCCGTTCATGGCCATGACCACCGCGTAGAAGCCTCCAAACAGGGCGGCCAGCGTGATCATGTTGGGCAGCACGTAAATCCCCTTCTTCGGGCGGCGCGGCTGCGCGTCGTCTGTGCGATTGTCGAACGGTTCGTCTTGCATTTGGTCAAGTGTACGCGAGCGCCACGCGGGGCGCAGAACGCAAAAGCCACCCGAAGGTGGCTTTGCGTATACCGTGATGACGGGATCAGTTGCGCGACTGGTCGACCAGCTTGTTCTTGGCGATCCACGGCATCATCGCGCGCAGCTGGGCACCGACCTTCTCGATGGAGTGGTCGGCCAGGTTGCGGCGGCGGGCCGTCATGGACGGGTAGTTCAGGCGGCCTTCCTGGATGAACATCTTGGCGTAGTCGCCGTTCTGGATGCGCTTGAGGGCGTTGCGCATGGCTTCACGCGACTGCTCGTTGACCACCTCGGGGCCGGTCACATACTCGCCGAACTCGGCGTTGTTCGAGATCGAGTAGTTCATGTTGGCAATGCCGCCTTCGTAGATCAGGTCCACGATGAGCTTGAGCTCGTGCAGGCACTCGAAGTAGGCCATTTCGGGAGCGTAGCCGGCTTCAGTCAGGGTTTCGTAACCCATCTTGATCAGCTCGACGGCGCCGCCGCACAGCACGGCCTGCTCGCCGAACAGGTCGGTCTCGGTCTCTTCCTTGAAGGTCGTCTCGATGATGCCGGCCTTGCCGCCGCCGTTGGCCATGGCGTAGCTCAGGGCCAGGTCACGGGCCTTGCCGGACTTGTCCTGGTGCACGGCCACCAGGTGGGGCACGCCGCCACCCTGGGTGTAGGTCGAACGCACGGTGTGGCCGGGGGCCTTGGGGGCGACCATCCACACGTCCAGATCGGCGCGGGGCACGACCTGGTTGTAGTGGACGTTGAAGCCGTGGGCGAAGGCCAGCGAGGCGCCCTGCTTGATGTTGGGCTCGACGTTGTTCTTGTAGACCTCGGCGATCTGCTCGTCGGGCAGCAGGATCATGACGACGTCGGCTTCCTTGACGGCGTCATTCACTTCCTTGACCGTCAGGCCGGCCTTGCCGACCTTGTCCCAGCTCGCGCCACCCTTGCGCAGGCCGACCACGACCTTGACGCCGCTGTCGTTGAGGTTCTGGGCGTGGGCGTGGCCTTGCGAGCCGTAGCCGATGATCGCGACGGTCTTGCCCTTGATCAGGCTCAGGTCACAGTCCTTGTCGTAGAAAACTTTCATGAGGTTGCTCCAGTTGAAGTCTTGAAAATCCGGCAATGGTAATGCGTCAGACACGCAGGATGCGCTCGCCACGGCCGATGCCGCAGGCGCCGGTGCGCACGGTTTCGAGAATGGCGCCACGGTCGATGGCCTCGAGGAAGGCGTCGTTCTTGCCCATGTCGCCGGTCAGCTCGATCGTGTAGCTCTTGTCGGTCACGTCGATGATGCGGCCGCGGAAGATGTCGGCCATGCGCTTCATCTCCTCGCGCTCCTTGCCCACGGCGCGCACCTTGACCAGCATGAGCTCGCGCTCGGTGTAGGCGCCTTCGGTCAGATCGACCACCTTGACCACCTCGATGAGGCGGTTCAGGTGTTTGGTGATCTGCTCGATCACGTCGTCGGAACCGGTGGTCTGGATGGTCATGCGCGACAGCGAGGGATCCTCGGTCGGCGCCACGGACAGCGATTCGATGTTGTAGCCGCGGGCCGAGAACAGGCCCACGACGCGGGACAGCGCACCCGCCTCGTTCTCGAGCAGGACGGCAATGATGTGTTTCATGGTGAAGATCCCTCTTTTCTGAGCCCTCCCCCGCGCACGGTAATGCGCGGGCTTGGCTGCAAATAGATTCGTCCGGGGGGAGTCGCCGGCCCTGCAGGGGCAGGACCGGCGGTGAAGGTGACGGGGCTTAGAGGTCCTCCGAGCCCAGCAGCATTTCGGTGATGCCCTTGCCGGCCTGCACCATCGGAAACACGTTTTCGGTGGGGTCGGTGCGGAAGTCCATGAAAACCGTGCGGTCCTTGAGCTTGCGGGCTTCGCGCAGCGCCGGTTCGACGTCTTCCGGGCGCTCGATCAGCATGCCGACGTGCCCGTAGGCCTCGGCCAGCTTCACGAAGTTGGGCAGCGCGTCCATGTAGCTCTGGCTGTAGCGGCCCGAGTACTCGATCTCCTGCCACTGCCGCACCATGCCGAGGTAGCGGTTGTTCAGCGAGATGATCTTGATCGGCGTGTTGTACTGCAGGCAGGTGGACAGTTCCTGGATGCACATCTGCACCGAACCTTCACCGGTGATGGTGTACACCTCGGCGTCGGGCTTGGCGAGCTTGATGCCCATGGCGTAGGGAATGCCCACGCCCATGGTGCCCAAGCCACCCGAATTGATCCAGCGGCGCGGACGGTCGAACTTGTAGAACTGGGCCGCCCACATCTGGTGCTGGCCGACGTCGGAGCAGACGTAGGCATCGGCATCGCGCGTCATGTTCCACAGCGTCTCGATCACGTGCTGCGGCTTGATCACGTCCCGGTTGCCGCGGTCGTACTTCAGGCAGTCGCGCGAACGCCAGCCTTCGATGGTGTCCCACCAGGCCGCCAGGGCCTGCGCGTCCGGACGGGCCGGGTTGTCGCGCAGCATGTTGATCAGCTCGGTCAGCACGTCCTTGACGTCGCCGACGATGGGCACATCGACCTTGACCCGTTTGGAGATCGACGAGGGGTCGATGTCGATGTGGATGATCTTGCGCTCGTTCTGGGCAAAGTGCTTCGGGTTGCCGATCACGCGGTCATCGAAGCGCGCGCCCACGGCCAGCAGCACGTCGCAGTTCTGCATGGCGTTGTTGGCCTCGATCGTGCCGTGCATGCCCAGCATGCCCAGGAACTTGCGGTCGGTGGCCGGATAGGCGCCCAGGCCCATGAGGGTGTTGGTGACCGGCACGCCCAGCATGTCCACCAGGGTGCGCAGCTCCTGCACCGCGTTGCCCAGCAGCACGCCACCGCCGGTGTAGATGTAGGGACGCTTGGCGTTGAGCAGCAGCTGCAGCGCCTTGCGGATCTGGCCGCCGTGGCCCTTGCGCACCGGGTTGTAGGAGCGCATCTCGACCGTATCGGGATAGCCCGTCCACGGCGCCTTGTTGAAGGACACGTCCTTGGGGATGTCCACCACCACCGGACCGGGACGGCCCGTGCGCGCGATATGGAAGGCCTTCTTCATGACCTCGGCGATCTGGCGCGCGTCCTTGACCAGGAAGTTGTGTTTGACGATGGGGCGCGTGATGCCCACGGTGTCGCATTCCTGGAAGGCGTCGAGGCCGATGGCGGCGGTGGGCACCTGGCCGGAGACGATCACCATCGGGATCGAATCCATGTAGGCCGTGGCAATGCCGGTGACGGCGTTGGTCAGGCCAGGGCCGGAGGTCACCATGGCCACGCCGACTTCACCGGTGGCGCGGGCATAGCCGTCGGCAGCGTGCACGGCCGCCTGCTCATGGCGCACCAGCACGTGCTGGATGGTGTCCTGCTTGTAGAGGGCGTCGTAGATGTGGAGGACAGCGCCCCCGGGATAGCCCCAGATGTACTTGACGTTCTCGGCCTGAAGGGCCCTGACGAGGATTTCGGCGCCGCGCAGTTCGGGTGCCTTGGCTGCCGCTGCGGCGGCAGAGGCCATTTCGGCCTTCGAGATTTCCATGATCAACCTTTCGGGAATTTCTCTGACGAAAAACCTTGGGTGCCCCTTCACCCACTCTTGTGAAGCGGTGTCGGAACTTGAGGCCAGAGGACATGGGCGGACACATACCCCGCCGGACCTTGACCCGTTTGCCTGGTGGATTGCAGCCGCTATTATCGCACCGCAACATGCGTTTTGTCATTCCGGTGCATTGACCGGCACCGGCTGCCCTGTCGGACGCGAGGCAATGCGACAATCCGTGGCCGAATTGCGACGTCGCCGATGAATTCTTCCTCTCTCCCCTCCCCCGACCTGAAGGCGCCTTCCGTCCGGCGCCGCATGGCCTGCTGGCTTTACGAGGGCATGCTGCTGTTCGGCGTGGTGTTCATCGCCGGTTACCTGTTCTCGGCCCTGACCCAGACCCGCCACGCGCTGGACAACCGCCATCTGCAGCAGGCCTTCCTGTTCGTGGTGTTCGGCATCTACTTCACCTGGTTCTGGTCCAAGGGACAGACGCTGGCCATGAAAACCTGGCACATCCGGGTGGTCGACCGCGAAGGCCGGGCCCTCTCGCAACCCCGGGCACTGCTGCGCTATGTGCTGTCCTGGCTGTGGTTCCTGCCGCCGCTGGCCGTCGGCGGGGCCTTTCACCTGCCCGGCGGCGAGCTGGCCGTGATCACCCTGGGATGGATCCTCGTCTGGGCCCTGCTCTCGCGCTTCCATCCGCAGCGGCAGTTTCCGCACGACGCGCTGGCAGGCACGCGTCTGCTCCACCACCGGCCGCCCGAGCCTGTCGTGCCCGGTCGAAAAACCCGCTGGTGGGCACCATGAAGCGTGACCTGCCTGACGTGGAGCCGGTGGACGCCCAGAAGCACCGGCGCGGCCTCGAGCGTCTCTGGCATGCATTGGGTTACTCCATCGAAGGTCTTCGCGCCGGCTGGGGCGAGACCGCCTTCCGCCAGGAAGCCCTGGCCGCCGTCGTCCTGGTTCCGCTGGCCTTCTGGCTGGGCACAAGCTGGGTCGAAACGGCATTGCTGGCCGGCTCCATCCTGATGGTCATGGTGGTGGAGTTGCTCAACAGCGGCATCGAGAGCGCCATCGACCGCATCGGCGCCGAGCGGCACGAGCTGTCCAAACGCGCCAAGGACATGGGCAGCGCGGCCGTGCTGCTGAGCCTGCTGGTGTGCGGAGGCATCTGGCTGGCCGCCCTGTGGAGCCGCCTGGCCTGAACCGACCTGTCACACTCCGTACATCATGAGCACACAGCAACAACAACCGAGTTTTTCCATCTGCGTCTATTGCGGCTCCCGTCCCGGCCAGGACCCGGCTTTCGCCAGCGCCGCCCATGAC
>JAEZLX010000045.1 GCA_023415035.1 Pseudomonadota bacterium
GTGCTGCACCTGGCGCCGCCGCCCTCGCAAGGCCTGCCGGACTGGCGGCAGGACCCGCGCACCCGTGCGCTGGTACGTGCGCTGGCGCGGCGCACCGCGCCGGCGACCTTCGTTTACGGCTCGACCAGCGGGGTCTATGGCGACCGCCAGGGGGCCTGGGTCGATGAGGCCTCGCCCCTGAGCCCGCAGACGCCGCGTGCCTGGCGCCGGGCCGATGCCGAGTCGCAGGTGCACTGGTACGGCCGGCGCCAGGGTGTGCGCACGACGGTGTTGCGCATCCCGGGCATCTATGCGCCCGACCGGCCCGGTGGCACGCCGCGCGAGCGCCTGCTGCGCGGCACGCCCGCGCTGCGTCCCGAGGACGATGTCTACACCAGCCACATCCATGCCGACGACCTGGCGCGGGCCTGCGCTCGGGCCCTGTGGCTGGCGCGGCCCCAGCGCAGCCTGCACGTGACCGACGACAGCCAGTTGCGCATGGGCGAGTACTTCGACCTCGCGGCCGACCTGTATGGCCTGCCACGGCCGCCGCGGGTGGCACGCGATGTCGCGCAGTCGGCGCTGCCGCTGTCGCTGTTGAGCTTCATGGGCGAGTCGCGCCGCCTGCGCAACGACCGGATGAAGCGCGAGCTGCGCCTGCGCCTGCGCTATCCCCAGGTGGCCGATGGATTGCGCGGCCCGCAGGCACAATAGACCGGCCATGTCGCCGCGCCTGCCGCCTCCTCACCGCCGTGTCACGGCCACCGCCCTGCTGGCGTGGGCGGCCCTGCCGCTGGGGGTGGTGGTGCTGGCTCTGGCGGCGCTGTGGTGGTGGCGACCGTCGCTGTTGCTGCCGGGCACGCGCGCCCTGGAGATGGAAGGGGGCGATCCGTACCTGCGGGCGCTGATGCGCACGATCTCGGCCAGTGAGTCGAACGTGCGGCGGCCCTACCATGTGCTGCACGGCGGCGGGTACGTGCAATCGCTGGCGCAGCACCCGAACCGCTGCGAGGCCATCGGCGCCGGCCCCAACCGGGGCAACTGCTCGACCGCGGCCGGGCGCTACCAGCTGCTGTACGGCACCTGGCTGGAGCTGGCTGCCAAGCACCACCCTAACCGCACCGAGGACCCGCTGGACGCCACCCAGCTCAGCTTCGAGCCTGTCTACCAGGACCTGGTCGTCTACGGTTGGCTGGCCGACTCTCGCGCCTGGGGCATGGACCTGTCGCTGCAGCTGCGCCAGGGCCGCGTGCAGCCTGTGCTCAAGCGCCTGTCGGGCACCTGGACCAGCCTGGGCTACGGCATCGAGAGCAACCGCATGTCGAGCGAGCTGCCACGCCTGTACGAGCACCTGCTGCGCGAGGAGCTGGCGCGGGAGGGGTAGCGAGCGGCCCGTCGGCGTGCCGGCCCGCCCGCCCAGGGACGGCGGCTGCCGCCCGCTGCCGCACGCCTAGGCACGGGTACCCGCGGGCCTGGGCCTGGAGACGACCTCATCGACCGTGCGCAGGATGTCGTCGAACGCTCGGCCTGCCGATGGCGCGTAGTGGATCATGGCCAGGAATCCGTGTGGTAGGCCGGCGTAGCGCCGGACCTGGGTGGGCACGTGGGCCGCGACCAGTCGCTGGGCGTACGCCTCTCCTTCGTCGCGCAGGGGGTCGAGGCCCGCGCTCAGGATGAAGGCCTGCGGCGACGCGGCCAGGTCGGAGGCCCGCAAGGGGCTGGCCAAGGGGTTGCGCCGGGCGTCGGCGTCCGGCAGGTACTGGTCCCAGAACCAAATCATGTCGCGCCGCGTGAGCAGGAAGCCCTCGGCGAATTCGTGAT
Organism: Pseudomonadota bacterium; assembly: GCA_023415035.1. Taxonomy (GTDB): domain Bacteria; phylum Pseudomonadota; class Gammaproteobacteria; order Burkholderiales; family Burkholderiaceae_C; genus Hydrogenophaga. The sequence continues at coordinate 1,801 of JAEZLX010000045.1, forward strand.
AGCTGCCCGTGTCGAAATCGCAGTCCGTCACGGGATAGGCCAGGACCTGCAGGTCGACGCGCACGGGCGGCGCGGCCTCGTTGTGCAGGCGCGCGGCCACGGTGGCCAGATTGCCGCCGGCGCTATCGCCCATCACGATCAGGGCCGCGACGGGGCCACCCAGGCGGGCCGGTGCGTGGCTGGCGGCCCATTCGATGGCGGCCAGGGCATCGTCTAATGGCTTGGGGAAGCGGTGCTCCGGTGCCAGGCGGTAGTCCACCGAAAGGACGGCGCACCCACTGCGCTGCGCCAGGGTGGCGGCGAACGGGTGGTACGCGTCCACCGTGCCGACCACCCATCCGCCACCATGGAAATAGACGATCAGGCCGCGGGGATTCGGAGATGGGACGTAGAGGCGTACGCGAAGGTCGTGGCCGTCCGAGGAGGGGATGTGGAAGTCCTCGACGCGTGCCACGGCGGGCGAGGTACCGAAGAACAGGTCCATGAGCATGGGCCGGCTGCGTGCCTCCTCGGGCGTGCATTGCCAGAAGGGTGCGCGATGGGCGTTTCGGGACTTGTCGAGCAGGGTGGCGATTTCGGGTTCCAGGTCGTCTTGTGGCATGGTTCGTCTCGGTGGCTGAGGTGGAGGTCCGCTCGCGGCGAGGCCGCCCGCCTCGACCGGGTCGGCCGGGTGGGCGTACGAGGGGGCGTGGCGCCGAGGGGCGCTGGCCGCGCCCCAGAGGGAAAGCAGGGCCATCACGTTCCCTGCCACGAGGGGCCTTGGCGTCAGGCCTTGGGCCGGTAGCGCTGGATCAGCTCGCGGGCTTGGCTCAACAGCTTCTGTCCGTCGAAGCCCTTGGCGGTCACATCCCGGACCCAGTCGGTGGTGATGGATTCGGTGAGCTTGATGAATTCCTCGGTCTCTGCCTTGCCCACGACGTGCACCTGGTTCCCTCGATCGATGACGGACTGGCGCACCTTGGGATCGGCTTGTGCGATGAGACGCCCGTACATGGCCGACACGTCGGCGCCGGCGTTGTCGTCAATGACCTTGCGCAGGTCCGCCGGCAGGCTCTCGTAGCGCGCGCGGTTCATCGTCAGAAACTGGATGCTGTTGTTGAAGCCGGGCATGCCCTGGGGGAACTCGGTGTGGAACCGGGTCATCTCGTCGAGCTTGGCGGACGGGACGGTATCCCAGGGGATGATGGCGCCGTCGATCACGCCCTTGGACAGCGCATCGGGAATGGACGGCAGGGGCATGCCCACGGGAATGGCGCCGACGTTTTGCAGGAATTCGGTGGCACGGCGGGACGGGCCGCGGATCTTCATGCCCTTGAGGTCCGCGGCACGGGTGATGGCCTTGTTCTTCATGTGCAGGATGTTCAGGCCGTGGGTGTGGCAGGCCAGCAGCTTGACGTCGCGAAACTCGTCGGCGGCATTCGCGCTCACGTACTCCCAGGCTGCACGGGAGGCGCCCTCGCCGTCGTAGGTGAAGAAGGGCAGTTCGAAGACCTCCGTGCGCAGGAAGCGCCCGGGCGTGTAGCCGGCGAGGGACCAGACCACATCGGCCACGCCGTCCTTCGACTGGTCGTAGAGCTGCGCCGGCGCACCGCCCATCTGCATGGCCGCATAGCCCTGGAACCGGATCCGTCCCTTGGATTCGGCTTCGATCTTGTGCATCCAGGGGGTGATGACATTGCTATAGACGTTGGAGGTCGCCGGCACGAAGGTGTGGAACCGGAGCGTGATGGGGTTCTCCGCCGAGATCGGTCGCACGATGGCGGGGGCCGCCAGCAGGCCAACGGATTTGAGAAGGGTTCTTCGGTCCATGTGGTTGTCTCCTTTTGGTTGGGTGGTGGGGTGGAATCGATTCCCTTTCCGCTCAGGCGATTTCGAAGCCCTCGTAGTCGTGGGCCGCGACGTCCTCGATGATCCGGCGGTAGACGGGCACGCCCGTCACGAAGGCCATGAACACCCGTGGCTTGCCTTCGATGTTGGCGCCCATGTACCAGCTCTTGGCCCGGGGGTAGAGCGTCCTGTTGGCCTCGTCGGCGCATCGCTGCACCCAGGCGTCTTCCGCGTCCTGCCGTGCGACCACGCGCTGGGCGTTGCGCCGTGTGACGGTGTCGATGAGCTGCATGATCCAGTCCACGTGCATCTCGATCGTGTGCACCATGTTGCTTAGCACCGAGGGGCTGCCCGGGCCGGCGATGATGAACATGTTGGGGAAGCCGGCGATGCCGATGCCCAGGTACGAGCGCGGACCGTGCTCCCACTTGTCGCGCAGGACGACGCCACCTTCGCCGCGAAGGTCGATGTTCATGAGCGCCCCCGTCATGGCGTCAAAGCCGGTGGCGAACACGATGGCGTCGCACGCGATCTCCCCGCTGGCGAGGCGTACCCCCCGCGGCGTCACCTCCTGAATCGGGTCGGCGGAGATGTCGACGATGTCCACGTGCGGCAGGTTGAAGGTCTCGTAGTAGTTCGAATCCACGCACAGGCGCTTGGTGCCGAAGGGCAGGTCGTCCTTGGGGCAGAGGATGTCGGCCTTGCGCGGGTCCTTGACGATCTGACGGATCTTGCGGCGTGCGAAGTCGGCCACGAGGCGATTGGTCTCGGGGTTGGACATCTGGTCCGCGAGGGCGCGCAGCATGCGAAAGCCGCCGCCTGCGCCGCGCCAGCGGTACTCCAGTTCCGCCATGCGCTCCTCGTCGGTCATCTCGGCTGCCGTCTTCGTGTTGGCGTTGAGGAACTGGCCAGTGATGGCCTCGCGGCCCAGTGCGCGTCGCTCGGGATAGCGCGCCTTGGCGGCCCGCAGGGCCTCGGGCGTGAAGGGAACGTTGTGCGCCGGCACACTGAAGTTGGCCGTGCGCTGCAACACGATAAGCTCCTTGGCCTGGGCGGCGATCTCGGGCGTCATCTGCACGCCGCTGGAGCCCGTGCCGATCAGGACCACCTTCTGGCCGCTGAAGTCGACGCCTTCCGTGGGCCAGCGTGCGCTGTGGTACCAACGGCCCTGGAAGCTGTCGAGGCCCTTGAACCGGGGTTGCTGCGGGATCGACAGGCAACCGGTGGCCATGATGAGCCAGGTGGCTTCGTAGGTCTGGCCGTCGGCCGTGCGTACCCTCCACACCGCGTTGGCCTCGTCGTAGTGGGCCGAGCTCACCCGCGCTTTGAGCACGATGTCGCGGCGCAGGTCGAAGCGGTCGACGACGTGGTTGATGTAACGCAGGATCTCGGGCTGCGTCGCGTAGCGCTCGCTCCACTCCCATTCCTCTTCCAGCTCGCGGCTGAAGGAGTACGAGTAGTCGAGGCTTTCCACGTCGCAGCGCGCGCCGGGGTAGCGGTTCCAGAACCAGGTTCCGCCCACCCCGTCACCAGCCTCCAATACCTTCACGCTCATGCCCGCCTTGCGGGCCTTGTACAGCTGGTAGATGCCGGCAAAGCCAGCACCGACCACCACCATGTCCAACTTCATGCCGATGTCTCCGTGTGTCTGAATAGGTTGACTTGTCAATAATCAATGCGTATCGTGTGCGTGTAGGTTGACAGGTCAACCTGACTCGAGTTTCATTCATTTAGGTTGATTAGTCAACACCCAAGGGGCGCAGGAGGTGATGCTGCGGATGTGGTGATCGACCTATGGGTTTCATTCATTTAGGTTGATTAGTCAACACCGAAGGAGCGTAAGAGGAGGTACTACGGGTGTGGCGGTCGATCTATGGGTTTCAATCATTTAGGTTGATGAGTCGACCCCGAAGGGGGTAAGCGGTGGCGCTGTGGGTGTGGCGATCGGACGATGGGAAAGGGGTCGCGGGCACGAGGGGTAAGGCGTTGCCTACGAAAGTTGAGATGTCAACATGATGGAAAATGGCGGCATGGACGTTGCTGATCTGGAGGACCGGCGGGTGCTGGTGACGGGAGGGGCGGGCGGCATAGGACTGGCCTGCGCCCGGCATTTCCTGCGGCGTGGCGCGCACGTGACCCTGGTGGACGTGGATGGCGCGCGGCTGGACGAGGCCCGTGCCGGCCTGGCCAGCGACCGGGTCGCGGTGGTGTGTTCCGACCTGGGCGACGCGGATGCGTGCGAGCGCGCAGTGGCCGCCGCCGGCGGCTCGCTGTACGCGCTCGTGCACATGGCGGGCCTGTTCGAGCACGACCCCCTGGATCCCCGGGACCGCTCGGTTTGGCAGCGCGCGATCGCGAGCAACCTGGCCAGCGCGTATGGCATGGTGCTGGCTTTCCGGGAGGCACGCGACCGGCGGGGGCTCTCGCGTGTGGTGCTCTGCAGCTCGCGAGCCTTCCAGCGCGGGACGCCGGGCCGGGCGGCCTATGCGGCGGCCAAGGGGGGCATCGTGGGGTTGGTGCGCGCCTTTTCGCGTGACCTGGCGCCGCAGACCTGCGTCAATGCCGTCTCACCGGGGTTGATCCGCACGCGCATGACGGCGGAGCTGGTTGCCACCTGGGGTGGGCAACGCCTGGCGGAGATCCCGCTAGGGCGCTTTGGCGAGCCCGACGATGTCGCTGGCGTCGTCGGCTTCCTGTGCAGCGACGCGGCCAACTATGTCACGGGCCAGGTCATCACGGTCGACGGGGGTGTTATAAATGGATAGAACGTTTTGCTGAAGTCCGGCACGCGCTATGCAGCTTGATCTCGATCGCTATGTCCCAGGGCTGCTGCTCTGGTTGTCGAACAAGGTTTCCGCGAGTGCGTCGGCGTTTTATCGGGACAAGTTCGGCGTCAGCGTCACGGAGTGGCGCGTGCTGTCGTATTTCAAGATCTATCCGTGGTCGACGGCGAGCAAGGCATGTGAACTGATGGGATTGGACAAGGCCGCGGTGAGCCGGGCCATCGCCTCGCTGGTGGCCCAGGGCTGTCTGCGGTCTCGCCCCCAGGGATTGCGCAAGGTCGAATACCAGGTCACGGCCAAGGGCAACAAGCTGCACGACGCCATCTACCACTATGCCATCGCGCGCGAGCAAGCCCTGTTGCGCGGCCTCAGCCCGGCCGAGCGCGAATCCCTGATCGTGCTGCTGAAGAAGATGCTGGCTAACCTCGACGAGGTGCAGCGCGTCGGGCGCTAGCCATGTGCTTGCCGGCGACGGCGCGATGCCGGTGCCGCAGGCATGCGTGCCTGCGTGGGGCTGCCAGCGCGGTGCAAACCCCTGCCTGGCCCTGGCGATGTCCCCCGGAGGGAGGGCCGTGCCGCCCGACCGCCCGCGGATGGTGTGGCCTCCTGCGCTCGAAAACGCCCGCCAGCCACCCCCACAACGCCATGGGGCACACGTGGCCGCGCATGGGAGACGTTACCATCGTTGCTATGGTGCCCAGGGTCGGACTCGAACCGACACGCCTCGCGGCGAGGGATTTTGAATCCCTTGCGTCTACCGATTTCGCCACCTGGGCAGGCAGGAAAGCGCCAAATTATGGCACAGTGACGAGCATGAACTACCCGACCATCGAAGATGCCATCGGCCGCACGCCGCTGGTGGCGCTGCAGCGCATCGGCGCGCAGGAGAACAAGGCACGCGGCAACATCATCTTGGGCAAGCTCGAAGGCAACAACCCGGCCGGCTCGGTCAAGGACCGTCCGGCGCTGTCGATGATCAAGCGCGCCGAGGAGCGCGGCGAGATCAAGCCTGGTGACACGTTGATCGAGGCGACCTCGGGCAACACCGGCATCGCGCTGGCGATGGCCGCGGCCATCCGCGGCTACCGCATGGTGCTGATCATGCCCGAAGACCTGTCCATCGAGCGCGCGCAGACCATGAAGGCCTTCGGCGCCGATCTGATCCTCACGCCCAAGAGCGGTGGCATGGAGTACGCGCGCGACCTGGCCGACAAGATGGTGCGCGACGGCAAGGGCGTGGTGCTCGACCAGTTCGCCAACGCGGACAACCCCCGCATCCACTACGAAACCACGGGCCCCGAGCTGTGGGAGCAGACGGACGGGCGCATCACCCACTTCGTGAGTGCCATGGGCACCACCGGCACCATCACAGGCGTCTCGCGCTTCCTGAAGGAAAAGAACCCCGCCATCCGCATCATCGGCGCGCAGCCCAGCGAGGGTTCGCGCATCCCCGGCATCCGCAAGTGGCCGCAGGAGTACCTGCCCAAGATCTACGATCCCAGGGCTGTGGACGAGCTGGTGTACGTAAGCCAGTCCGATGCCGAGGACATGTGCCGGCGTCTCGCACGCGAGGAAGGCATCTTTGCCGGCATCTCCGCCGCAGGGGCATGCTGGGTGGCGAAGCAGATCGCTGCCACGGTGGAAAATGCCACCATCGTCTTCGTGGTCTGTGACCGGGGCGATCGCTACCTGTCGACCGGGGTGTTCCCGGTATGACGCAGGACTTCCGCTACTGTCCCTGCTGCGCCGCGCCGCTGGCGCTGTCCGGACAGCAGGAGGACGGTGGCTGGAAGGAGCGCCTGCGCTGCGCTGCGTGCGGCTTCACGCACTGGAACAACCCCACGCCGGTGCTGGCGGCGATTGTCGAGCTTGACGGCAAGGTGCTGCTGGCGCGCAATGCGGCCTGGCAGAACCGCATGTTTGCGTTGATTACCGGCTTCATGGAGGCGGGCGAGACGCCCGAGGATGGCATCCGGCGCGAGATCGCCGAGGAGACCAACCTGCAGGTCGAGTCGCTGGCGCTGGTCGGCGTGCATGACTTCCAGCGCATGAATCAGGTCATCATCACGTATCACGCGCGTGCCAGCGGCGAGGCGCGTCTCTCGCCCGAACTGGCCGAGTACCGCCTGTTCGAGCTGTCGCAGGTGCGCTGCTGGCGGGCAGGCACCGGACTGGCGCTGGCCCAGTGGCTGCGTGGCCGGGGCATAGAGCCGGTCTTCATGGACGTGCCGCCCGTGGCGGCAACCTGACCGAGGACGGTGATCGCGTGCTTGTGACAATTAGAATCAGAGGCTCACTTGTCGAGTTGCTGCCATGAATACCCACAAAGAACTGGATGCCCGCGGGCTCAACTGCCCCCTGCCGATTCTCAAGGCGAAGAAGGCCCTGGCCGAGATGAACAGCGGCGAGCTGCTGCGCGTCATCGCCACCGATGCAGGCTCCGTGCGCGACTTTCAGGCCTTTGCCAAGCAGACCGGCAACGAGCTGGTCGAGCAGCAGACGGTCGGCGGCGAATACATCTCGGTTCTGAAGCGCCGCTGAGCGCCTGTCGGCCGGTGTCATACCTTCACCGGCGCCGCTGATCGTGGACGTCCTGCTGGTCGAGCCCCTCGTGTCCGATGCCCTGGCATGGCTCCAGGAGCATTACGAGGTAGGCTATTGTCCAGAGCTGGGCGATCACCCGGTCGCATTGGCCGCTGCCATCCGGCACGCGCGTGCACTCGTGGTGCCGCCCCATGTCGTCGTGTCGCGCGCGCTGCTGGATGCCGCGCCGCGGCTGGAGGTGGTCGCCCGGTTGCAGGTATCCACCGGGAACACCGACATCGATGCGTGCCGGCACCGCAACATCCGGCTGGTGCAGGCGCGCAGCGCCACGCTGCGTTCCACTGCCGAATACATCCTGTATGGTTTGCTGATGCTGTACCGCCGGGGCATGATCAGTGCCCTTCTCGGTCGGCCGATCACACAGGTGCCGATGGGGCGCGAGCTCTCGGGGAGCACCATCGGCCTGCTGGGGCTGTCGCCCGTCGCCCATGTGCTGGCGCCCATGCTGCACGGCCTGGGCGTGCAGCTGCTCGGTTACGACCCGGCTGTGCATCGGGCCAACGCCTTGTGGGAGCGGCTGCGCGTGGAGCCGGTGTCGGCGCAGCAGCTGCTGTCGCAGTCGGACGCGGTGTCGCTGCAGATGATCTTCGCCCCGCGTTTCAAGGGCTGGATCAACGAACGCCTGCTCAACCACTGCAAGCCCGGGCAGCTGTGGGTCGGCGTCAGCCGCAGCACGCTGTTCGACACCGAGGCACTGGCACTGGCGCTGTGCGATGGCCGTATCGACGCCTGCTTGCTCGATGGCCCCAATCCTTCCTTCGCTGCCGAGGGATCGCCCTTGCATGGCCTCCCGAACCTGCACCTGACGCCACGCCTGAGCCCACATACGCGCGAGGCCAAGCTGCGTGCGAGCTGGTATGTGGCTCAGCGCATTCACGAAACTCTTTCGCCCGAGGCGGCGCTGGTGGAAGAGGACATGTCCCTGCTGGACCTGATGGATGCGACCGATAGCGGGGGGCAGGGTGATCCGCAGGCACTCACGCCCTCGCTTTGGGGCGACTGACGGACACCCCGCCACGGCGCCGGGCGCCGTGGCTTGCGCTGGCGGGTTTACAGACGCGCGAGCTGCTCGCGCACCTTGGCCAGCGTGGCGCCGAAGGTGGCCACGCGGTTCTTTTCCTGCTCGATGACGGCCGGCGGCGCCTTGGCCACGAAGGCTTCGTTGGCGAGTTTGCCGTTGGCCTTGGCGATCTCGGCCTCCAGGCGCGCGGCCTCCTTGGTCAGGCGGGCCTTCTCGGCGGCAACGTCGATTTCCATGTACAGGCACAGCCGTGCCTCGCCGGCCACGGCCACGGGGGCGGCCTTGGCGGCGGCGGCCCAGGAGGATTCGTCGTCGAACACCTTGACCTCACTGAGCTTGGCCAGGCCCTGCAGCACGGCGGCATGCTCGCGGATGAAATCCGCATCGCCCACCACGTATAGCGGCAGGCGCGTGGCCGGGGACACGGCAAGCTCGCCGCGCAGCGTGCGACAGGCGTCCACCAGGCTCTTGAGCTTGGCAACCTGGGCCTCGGCGTTTTCGTCGATGCGCTCGGGCTGGCTGACGGGGTAGGCTGCCACGCTGACCGAATCGCCGGCACGGCCGGCCACCGGTGCCACCTTCTGCCACAGTTCTTCGGTGATGAAGGGGATGATCGGGTGTGCCAGGCGCAGGATGGTCTCCAGTGTGCGGATCAGCGTGCGGCGCGTGGCGCGCTGGCGCGCCTCGTCACCGGTCTGGATCTGCACCTTGGCGATTTCCAGGTACCAGTCGCAGAACTCGTCCCAGACGAACTGGTAGATGGCGTTGGCGACGTTGTCCAGGCGCAGGTCAGCAAAGCCCTGGGCGACCTCGGCCTCGACGCGCTGCAGCCGGGAGACAATCCAGCGGTCGGCATGGCTGAAGTGCATGTAGCCGTGGAAGGCGCCGCCGGGCTGGCACTGCTCCTTGGTGTGTTCCTTCAGTCCGCAGTCGTGGCCCTCGCAGTTCATGAGCACGAAGCGGGTGGCGTTCCAGAGCTTGTTGCAGAAGTTGCGGTAACCCTCGCAGCGCTTGGAGTCGAAGTTGATGCTGCGGCCAAGCGTTGCCAGCGCGGAAAAGGTGAAGCGCAGTGCGTCGGCGCCGTAGGCCGGGATGCCGTCGGGGAATTCCTTCTGCGTGTTCTTGCGTACCTGGGGGGCGGTCTCGGGCTTGCGCAGGCCGGTGGTGCGCTTTTCCAGCAGGGGCTCCAGCGCGATGCCATCGATCAGGTCCACCGGGTCGAGCACGTTGCCCTCGGACTTGGACATCTTCTTGCCCTGTGCGTCACGCACCAGGCCGTGGATGTACACCTGACGGAACGGCACGCGACCAGTGAAGTGCGTGGTCATCATGATCATCCGAGCCACCCAGAAGAAGATGATGTCGTAGCCCGTGACCAGCACGCTGCTGGGCAGGTAGAGGTTGTAGTCGTCGGTTGGGCCCTCGCCCTGGTTGGGCCAGCCCATGGTGCTGAAGGGCACCAGCGCGGAGGAGTACCAGGTGTCCAGCACGTCCGGGTCGCGCGTGAGCGTCTTGCCAGCGCCGGCCTTTGCCTGGGCCTCGGCCTCGTCGCGGGCCACGTACACGTTGCCCTCTTCGTCGTACCAGGCCGGAATCTGATGCCCCCACCACAGCTGGCGGCTGATACACCAGTCCTGGATGTTGTTCATCCACTGGTTGTAGGTATTGACCCAGTTCTCGGGCACGAACTTCACCTCGCCAGAGGCGACGGCAGAGATGGCCTTCTCGGCGATGGAGGTGCCGCTGGTGTTCTTCTCGTTGCCCTTGCTGGTCATGGCGACAAACCACTGGTCGGTCAGCATGGGCTCGATGACCTGGCCGGTGCGGGCGCAGCGCGGCACCATGAGCTTGTGCGGCTTGATCTCGACCAGCAGGCCTTCGGCATCCAACTGGGCGACAATCTGCTTGCGGGCGACAAAGCGGTCCAGGCCCACGTAGGCGGCCGGGATGTCGGTGGCTTCGGCGGCGCTGACCTTCGCTTCCAGGTCGAAGATGGTGAGCATCGGTAGGCCGTGGCGCAGGCCGACCTGGTAGTCGTTGGTGTCGTGCGCGGGGGTGACCTTGACCACGCCGGTGCCGAACTCGCGGTCGACGTAGGGGTCTGCGATCACGGGCACCAGGCGCCCGGTGATGGGCAGGCGCACCTGCTTGCCGATCAGGTGGGCGTAGCGCTCGTCCTCGGGGTGAACCATCACTGCGGTGTCGCCCAGCATGGTCTCGGGACGCGTGGTGGCCACCACTAGGCTTTCGTCGCTGCCGTCAATCGGGTAGCGGATGTGCCAGAGGTGGCCGTTTTCCTCCTCGCTTTCCACCTCCAGGTCGGACACGGCGGACTTGAGCACGGGGTCCCAGCTCACCAGCCGCTTGCCGCGGTAGATCAGACCCTGCTCGTACAGGCGCACGAAGGTTTCCGTCACGACCTTCGAAAGCTTGTCGTCCATGGTGAAGTATTCGCGGCTCCAGTCCACGCCGTCGCCCAGCCGGCGCATCTGCGTGGTGATGGTGTTGCCGGACTGCTCCTTCCACTCCCAGACCTTGGTGACGAAGTTCTTGCGCGCCTCGGCCGGCGTCGGGCCCATGTCGTGGCGGCTGTTGATGCCTTGGCCCTGGAGCTGGCGCTCGACGACGATCTGGGTCGCAATGCCGGCGTGGTCGGTACCGGGCACCCAGACTGTGTTGAACCCGCGCATGCGGTGGTAGCGCGTGAGCGAGTCCATGATGGTCTGGTTGAACGCATGGCCCATGTGCAGCGTGCCGGTCACGTTCGGCGGCGGCAGCTGGATCGCGAAGGAGGGCGCGCCAGCCTCGGGCTGGCCGGTGCCACGGAAGCCGGCACGGCCATAGCCGCGCCGCTCCCACTCGGGACCCCAGCGCGACTCGATGGGGGCGGGATCGAACGATTTGGCCAGGGATTGCAGGCCGGGCTGCTCAGGTGCTTGGGAGGACGACGTGGTCATGCGGAACAGGCGGTTGTGGTGGGCGCCGCACGGAAATGGCGCCAAGGCGGGCCGTCAGGCGGCGCCGCCACAGTGAACCCTTCATTTTACGGATGTGTCGGCCCCGGCAGCTGCCGCTCAGGCATTGGCGCCGACAGGCACCGGCCAGCGGGACCATTCCGGGCCCGGCGGTGCATGCAGGCTCAGGGGCTCTCCGGAGACAGGGTGGCGCAGTGCCAGCTCGGTGGCGTGCAACCACAGGCGCCGGGTGCCCAGCCAGTCGGCCAGGGCGCGGTTGAGCGGCCCCTTGCCGTGGGTGGCGTCGCCGATGATGGGGTGGGCAATGTGTTTCATGTGGCGGCGCAGCTGGTGGCGGCGGCCCGTCAGCGGGCGCAGCTCGACCAGGGCGGTGCGGGTGGCGGGAAAGCTCCCGTAGGGTACGAGCAGTTCGTGGCGGTTGAGCGTGCGCCAGCGGGTCTGCGCGGTCTGGAGCTCCTCGCGCCCCTGCCGCTGGTCGTCCGGCATCCGGCGCAGTGGGTGGTCGATCAGACCTTCGGCCGGTGGCCAGCCGCGCACGACGGCCTGGTAAGTCTTTTCCAGCATTCCCGCGTCGTTCTGGAAGTACTGGCCGAGGGTGCAGGCGTTTTGGGCATCGAGGGCGAACAGCAGCACGCCACTGGTGCCTTTGTCGAGCCGGTGCACGGGCCACACGGGTTGCCCGATCTGGTCGCGCAACATCTGCAGGACAAAACGCGTTTCGCCGGCGTCCAGGCCGGTGCGGTGCACCAGCATGCCAGCGGGTTTGTCCACCGCGACCAGATGGTCGTCCCGGAACAGGATGGTCAGCCGATCGGTCATGGGGTTCACGCGGGTATTGTCGCCCGGGGCAGGCAGCGTCCCGGAACCGGCGGGTACACTTGTCGCGCCGTTCCGCTACCGACGACGACATGCTGTTCCTGATCTCTCCGGCCAAGGCGCTGGACTACGAAACGCCACCTCACGTCAAGACACACACCCAGCCGCTGTTCGTGCCGCAGGCGCAGGAGCTGATCGACGTGTTGCGGGAGAAGTCTCCCCAGGAGATCGCGGAGCTGATGAAGCTGTCGGACCAGCTGGCGGGCCTGAACGTGGCGCGCTACCAGGCCTGGTCGCCGACCTTCACGGCTCATAACGCCAAGCAGGCGGTGCTGGCCTTCGACGGCGATGTCTATGGCGGACTGGATGCCCGGTCGATGGGCGCCGAGGATCTGGACTGGCTGCAGCGGCACCTGTGCATTCTCAGTGGCCTCTATGGCGTGCTGCGCCCGCTGGACTGGATGCAGCCGTACCGGCTGGAAATGGGGACGCGCCTGGCGACGGCCAAGGGCAGCAACCTGTACCAGTTCTGGGGCGCGACGATCGCCAACTACCTCGACAAGCGGGCCAAAGCCGGCAAGGACGATGTCATCATCAACCTGGCCAGCGAGGAATATTTCAAGTCGGTCGACCGCAAGGCCCTGAAGACACCGGTGGTCACCTGCGTGTTCGAGGAGCGCAAGGGTGAAGGCTACAAGGTGGTGAGCTTCATGGCCAAGCGCGCGCGCGGGCTGATGGTGCGCTATGCCACCTCCATCCGGGCCACGCGGGTCGAACAGCTCGAAGGTTTCGATCTCGAAGGCTATCGCCACGTGCCAGCGGCGTCGGAGCCGCAGCGTCTGGTGTTCCGGCGCGAGGCCAAGCCCTGAACTGAATCTGTCATCCGCCAGGAGGTTTGACGTTCCATGAGCCAGACCATCACCCCCGAGCTTCGTCAGTGGATCATCGCGCAGGCCACGGCGGGTTTCCCGCCCGAGGCGGTGCTGGAGGCGATGAAGGCATCGGGCTGGAACGAGGATGTCGCGGTCCAGGCGCTGGAGAGCACGCTCAAGCAGCACCTGCAGTCGATCTCGGCGGGCCAGACGCTCAAGCCGCTGCCGGCAGGCACTGCAACCCCCACGGACGGTACGCCGGTGCCCGACATCGATCTGTCCGCTTCCCCGCGCGAAATCGACCTGGGCGACCGTACCGTGAAGGTGCTGGCCTCAATGCGCATGCCGCGGGTGGTGGTGGTCGGTGGCCTGCTCGGCGACGAGGAATGCGATGCGCTCATCGAGCTGGCACGTCCTCGGCTGTCCCGCTCGCTGACGGTGCAGACGGCCACCGGCGGTGAGGAGCTCAACCCCGACCGGACCAGCAGCGGCATGTTCTTCAACCGCGGCGAGACCGAACTGGTGAGCACGATCGAGGCGCGCATCGCGCGCCTGGTGCAGTGGCCGGTGACGCACGGCGAGGGCCTGCAGGTGCTCAACTACCGGCGTGGCGCGGAGTACAAGCCGCACTACGACTATTTCGATCCCGCAGAACCCGGCACGCCCACCATTCTCAAGCGCGGTGGTCAGCGTGTCGGCACCGTGGTGATGTACCTTAACGAGCCCGAGCGCGGCGGCGGCACCACCTTTCCGGACATCGGGATGGAGGTGGCGCCCCAGAAGGGGCACGCCGTGTTCTTCAGCTACGATCGTCCCCACCCGTCGACGCGCACGCTGCACGGCGGTGCTCCCGTGCTGGCGGGCGAGAAGTGGGTGGCCACCAAGTGGCTGCGTGAGCGCGAATTCCGATGATCTTCCGATGAAACAACATACCCCGGAGCAATCGCAGCTGGGCAAGGCCACGGCCTATGTGGACCGCTATGACGCCAACCTCCTGTATCCGCTGCCGCGCGCGCCCAAGCGCGCCGGGATCGGCATCACCGGCAGCGTGCCTTTCCTGGGCGCCGACCTGTGGACGGCCTACGAGCTGAGCTGGCTCAATCCCCGTGGCAAACCGCAGGTGGCGATCGCCCATGTGACGGTGCCTGCCGACAGCACGCACATCGTCGAAAGCAAGTCGTTCAAGCTGTATCTCAACAGTTTCAACAACATGGTGTTCGAGAGTGCCGATGCCGTGCGCGACACGATCCGTGCGGATGTGAGCGCTGCCGTGTGGCAGGGCGGGCCGATCCAGACCACGGTCGGCGTGCGGGTGCTGGAGCCCGTGATGTTCGAGACCGAACAGTTGCGGACACTGGATGGCCTGCTGCTGGACCGGCTGGACGTGGAGTGCACGACCTATCAGCCCGAACCGGACCTACTGCGCGCCGCGCAGGGCGAGGCGCCGGTGACAGAGACGCTGGTGAGCCACCTGCTCAGGAGCAACTGCCCGGTGACGAACCAGCCCGACTGGGGTTCGGTGCAGATCAGCTACACGGGGCCGCAGATCGAGCAGGAAGGGTTGCTGCGCTACATCGTGAGCTTTCGCAACCACAACGAATTCCACGAGCAGTGCGTCGAGCGCATCTACATGGACATCCTGCAGCGCTGCAAGCCGGTGCGCCTGTCGGTGTACGCGCGCTTCACGCGTCGCGGGGGGCTGGACATCAACCCCTGGCGCGCCAGCCATCCGCAGCTGCCGCCGCCCAACGTGCGCACGGCGCGACAGTGAGCAGCCGCCGCTGATCGGGCGGCCGGCGCCTCAATCGCGGAAGGAGCGCAGCGGTGCCAGCGGCGCGAAGCTGGCGCCGCGCTTTTCCTTCATCGCCACGATGGATTCGCACACGTTGGCGTTGCTCCAGATGGCGCCCTGCAGCCATCCCATCTGGCGCAGGCTGTCCTCCACGCTGTGGTCGCGTGCGTAGGTGACGGCCTGTTTGGTGCCCCAGATGGCCACCGGCGGCTTGACGGCGATTTCACGTGCGCATTGCATCGCGGCTTCCAGCATGGCTTCCTGGGTGTCGAACACCGCGTTGACCAGCCCGTACTGCTCGGCCTTGGCTGCGCCCAGGCGGCGACCGGTGTAGGCCAGTTCCTTGACGACCGCGAAAGGCACCAGCTTAGGCAGGCGCTGCAGCGTGCCGACGTCGGCCACCATGCCGATGTTGATCTCCTGGATGCAGAAGAACGCGTCGGCCGTGGCGTAGCGGATGCAGCCGCAGGTGACCATGTCCACGGCGCCGCCGATGCAGCCACCCTGGACGGCGAAGATCACCGGGATGCGCAGGTTCTCGATCCTGGTGAACGTGGCCTGCATGTCGGTGAGCAGGTCGAAGATCGCGGCACGCCCTTCGGGGCTGTGGTCATCGAGCACGATGGCGCCGGAAAAGGTCTCCAGTGCCATGCCGGCGGAGAAGTGCTTGCCGGTGGAGCTGACGACCAGCGCGCGAGCCCGGCCGTCTCGGTGCAGTTCCATGAGGATGTCGTCCAACTCGCGCCAGAACGTGGGGTGCATGGTGTTCATGGCCTCGGGCCGGTTGAGCACCAGGTGGGCGACGTGATCGTCACCCAAGCTCAGGGAAAAGCAGGTCGGTGTGGTCATCGGGACTCCTGTCGCGTGCGCTGCGGGGGGATGCGGGTGGCGCCTCACTGTAGCGGCCAGCGTCCAGCGGGTCTGTCCCCGGCTTGACGAGCTTGCCCACCCGAACGCCCAGGAGTCGCAGGCGCCGTGTCAGGTCCACGCGCTTCAGACAGTGCCCCGCATGGCGGCGGATGGCGGCGGGGTCGTCGACGGCGGTGTCGATCGTCGTGTCGCGGGTGACCTTCTCGAAGTTGTCGTAGGTGATCTTGATGCCGATGGTCCGGCCCCGGTAGCCTTTGCGCCGCAGATCGCCGGCCACCTGCTCGCACAGCCGCGTGAAGATGGCGCCCAGTTCGGCGCGGTCGTGCACCGCGTGCAGGTCGCGGTCGAACGTGGTCTCGCGGCTCATGCTGACGGGCTCGCTTTCGGTAACCACCGGTCGGTCGTCCCGTCCCCAGGCGGCGGCGTGCAGCCAGGCGCCGTAACTTTTGCCGAAATGTTCAACCAGCCAGGCCTTGTCGCGCGCAGCCAGCTCGCCGATGGTGCGGATGCCATGCCCTTGCAGCCTGGCATCCGCCTTGGGGCCGATGCCGTTGATCTTGCGGCAGGGCAGGGGCCAGATCAGGGTCTGCAGGTCCTTGGGCATCACGATGCTGATGCCGTTGGGCTTGTTGAACTCGCTGGCCATCTTGGCCAGCAGCTTGTTCGGCGCCACGCCGATGGAGCAGGTCAGGCCCGTGGCCTGGAAGATGCTTTTCTGGATCAGACGCGCGAGCACGCGCCCGCCCTCGCGCTGGCCTCCGGGCACATCGGTGAAATCGATGTACACCTCGTCCACGCCGCGATCCTCCATGACCGGCGCGATATCGGTGATGGTGCGCTTGAACAGGCGCGAGATGCGCCGCACCTCCTCGAAATCCACTGGAAGCAGGATGGCGTGCGGGCAGAGTTTTGCCGCCTTCATCAGCCCCATGGCCGATCCGACGCCGAACTGGCGCGCGGCGTAGGTGGCCGTGGTGGCCACGCCCCGGCCAACGTAGTCCTTGAGTAGCGGAAAGAACTCCACCGGAATGCGGTCTAGCGTGTCGGGGCCCCAGGTTCGCTCCGGGTAGGCGGCGCGCAGCCGTTGGAGCAGGTCGGCCTCGTTGCGGCGCGAGCCGCCGATCACCAGCGGCAGGCCCTTGAGCTGCGGGTAGCGCAGCAGCTCGACGGACGCGTAGAAGGCATCCATGTCGAGGTGGGCGATGCGGCGCTGGTGCGCGGGTGGCTGCGGTGAGGCGGCGGATGTCACAATGCGAAGCATAGCGCCGTCCCGCCTCGCGGCTGAGGTGTGCCGGGAGGAGGTGGCAGGCCTGCCGCGCATGGGGCGCCGGCGGGCTGGTGCGCATGCAAGGGGGAAAGCATCATGTCGGGTATGTCGCGATTACTGGTGGCGCTCATCGTGGGGGCAGGCATTGCCTGCGCAGGTTTCTTCGTCGGCTCGGGGCTGGAGCGCTTCCGCATGGCCGACCGCAGCATCGCGGTCAAGGGCCTGGCCGAAAAGGATGTCGAGGCCGACTTCGCGGTCTGGAGCCTGAATTTCCGTCGCGCCGACAACGAGTTCGCCGTCGTCCAGCAGACGCTGGCGGCCGACCGGGAGCGGGTGCTGGCCTTCCTGAAGGCGCAGGGCTTCGAGGACGACGAGGTGGAGGCGCGGCCGCTGGCGGTGCAGGATTTGCTGGCCCGCGACTACGCCCAGAGCAACACGCCGCTGCGCTTCAATGGCAGCGGTCAGGTGCTGGTGCGCACCACGCGTGTGGACCAGGTGGCCAAGGCTGCACTGGCTATCGATCCGTTGATTCAGGCCGGGGTCCAGTTCAGCGACGACGGCAATGACGGCCCGCGTTACCTGCTGCGCGGCTTCAATGACATCAAGGCCCCCCTGCTGGCCGAGGCCACGCGCAACGCACGCGAGCAGGCCGAGAAGTTTGCGGCCGAGGCGGGCGCGAAGCTCGGAGAGCTCAAGAGCGCCAACCAGGGCGTCATCAGCATCACGGGCGACGACGGCAACGACTACGACGACGGACGATCGCGCACCAAGCGACTTCGCGTGGTCAGCTCCTTCGTCTATGGCCTGCGCTGATCTGTCATCGCCGCTCAGATGGACTTGAGCACCAGCCAGCCCTTGAACAGCCAGGGCAGGCTGGGGCCGCTTCCCTGGGGTACGCCGCCCTTGTTTTCGGCGCTCACGCCCAGCTCTGTGGCACCGGCCAGGGCCGCTTCATCCACCGGCATCTGCAGGGTCTTGTACTTGCTTTCGATCACGCCGAGCGAGCGCGGTGGCGAGTCACCGGCGATGGCCCAGACCTGCATGCTGTCCTCGCGCCCCTCTTTCACGTCGTTCAGGCGCTGGATCGTGAGCGCACGCTCCTGCGGGTTGAAGGTGGCGAGCATCGCAGGCCTGCCTTCGTTGTCGAGCAGTACCGACACCTGACGAATTTGCGGCACCTGAGCCAAGCGCCCTTGCAGATGCTCGATCTGCGCTTGCAGCTGGGTGGTCATGCTGCTGGCTGCGGCCCATGCGAGCAGCAGGGCCAGCAAAAGAACGATGGCGAGCACGCGCCACCAGGGACTGACGTGGCGTGACCGGGGCGGCGAAGGGGATGCGGTATTCATGGCGTTGCCGGCAATTCGGCATGAGCTGTGCATGCCTGAAGTATGCCGTTGCGTGGGCGCATCGCCGGGGTGAAACATTCCGTCACATATCGTTGGTTGCGCATACACTCAGCTGGCTGCCTTCTCAACCTCCCGATCCGCCTGTCGTTTATTCACACACATGTCCAACGCCGAAATCGTGATCTGGTCCGCCATGGCTGGCGTTCTGGTGGCGCTGGATGTGGTCATGCTGGCCGACGCTCTGCGCCAGTTTCACCGGCTCAAGTGGAGGTTGTGGCTGGTCATGACAATGATGGCTACGGCCTGCATCGTGATGAGCGGGCTGCCCGAATGGTTGCATCCGCCGCTGTCGGGACAGGCCATCATGGCGTTGAAAGTGGTGCTGGGCCCCTTGACGGCGTCAATGGCCCTGGCCTATCTGGGACAGTGGTCTGGTCTGAGGGCGGACGACCGGCTGGTGCGTCTTCTTATGGGGCCCGGTTCCCTGTCTGTGGGAGTGGCCGGAATGGTGCTGCTGGCGTGGTACATCGGCGGTGGCGAAGGAATGCTGATACTGGCCTGGACGGCGCTGGCCAACTATTTGGCTGTGCTGATGGGCGCACTGGTGGCAGCGCGCAGCGCCACGCTG
Organism: Pseudomonadota bacterium; assembly: GCA_023415035.1. Classification (GTDB taxonomy): domain Bacteria; phylum Pseudomonadota; class Gammaproteobacteria; order Burkholderiales; family Burkholderiaceae_C; genus Hydrogenophaga. Next base: position 20,602 of record JAEZLX010000045.1, read on the forward strand.
GGTGATCCGCTGGCCCGCTGGATGGTGGTGGCGTGCCTGTGCCTGGCCCAGATGACGGCCGGTCTCTATGGTAAGGGGCTAGGCGTCGATATGGGGCTGCCCTACTGGTGCCTCACGGTGGTGGCCACTGCCAGCTACTTCATCCTGGTCGTGGTGCTGATTGGCCGGCGACAGCGTGCGCTTGCCCACCTGCGGCAACAGGCACGCGGCGAAATGCCTCTGGTTGACCAAGCCGCCCTGCCGCGTGGCGCCATGCTGGTGGGCAAGGTGGACGACGCCCTGTGGCGCAGCGCGCGCATGGGGCGCACGTGCGTGGTGTGCGCGATCGTTGTTACCAACCTTTATTCGCACGACGATGTCGCCGCGCAGGAGGCCGAGAGCGAAATCCTGTTGACGCTGGCGGCCCGCTTGCGCCAGCAGGTGGGTTTCCGCAACGTGGTGGGGCTGATCCACCAGGGCTGTTTCGTCCTGGCTGTCTCGGCTGTCCAGGATCCGCTGCATCATCGCGTGGTCGGAAGCCGCCTGCTCAAGAGCCTTGGCATGGCTGTCACGGTCAGCCCCGATCCGCTGGCTCCGCCGTTCCAGCCCGACGTGGCCATCGGCGTCGTGCACGTGCCTTCTAGCGGCGTGAATGCGAATGCCATCGGCATCGTGAACCTGGCCGAGCAGCTGGCGCTGGAGGCCAGCAGGCTGCCCGAACGTACCCGGCAGGCCATCTGGAGCAGTGTGGACAGGCCACAGCCTTCGGCGGTCCTCTCCTCCGCCGTCACCCGGCCCGCGCCGCTGGCGTCCTGAGGCGTCCGCCCGGGCAGCCTGTTTACGACCTTTTACAATACGGGCTTGGCACGTCATGGTGTCCGGGGCCTGAGATTGAGCAACGAGCAACAAGAACCACAACCGAGCACAGAGTGGCCCGAAAGTGATGGCCGGTGGCCAATGCGGCAGGTGGACCGGCTCATCTACGCGAGCGTGAGCCAGGTCGAAGGGTCCGTGCTTGACGAAATGCGCCGCATCCGCGATCACGCGGTCCGCAACAACGAACCCCATGGCCTGCGTGTGGCGTTGCTGCACATGGGAGGCCACTTCGTCGAATGGATCGAGGGGCCGGCACAGGCCATCGACGACCTCATGGGGCGCGTGACGCGCGACTGGCGGCACCGCAGCGTGAAGGTGATCCACCGCAGCACCGGCCAGTCCCGGCTCAAGCGGCCATGGATCGGGGCCATCGTGCAGGCCACGGAGGGTTCTGGCGATTTCGATGCGAGGCTGAACGCCCTGCAAAGGCGTCACGAGGCTGGCGATGCGATCGAACCGGCCCGCGTCTGGCTCAACCTGTGCTCTCCGCCCGCATTCGACATGCCCAGCGCGGGAGAAGACTTCACGCGGGTGATGATGCTGTCATCCCACCGCACCGACGCCTTCGACCTGCTGCAGTGGCTGGCCGAAGCCTATGGGCGCCGGCTGGTGCGCAGGCGTTTTGCTGCCAGCGCCGAGGACGTACCCGATGTGGGCAGTGACTACCTGGACTTGCCAGGGTTGGGCCACAGCGGCACGCGGTTGATCGCCCACGCGCGCCGTGGTCTGGCGATGGGCGTGGCTCATGCTTTCATTCCCGATCATGAGGCGGTGGCGCTGCTGCTGGACGAGGACGCCGAAGCCAATGTCCGTCTGGTGGACAAGCTGCTGGGCGTGTGCAGCGAAGTGAAGCATGAACCCGTCATCATCGGCATCGGCAGCCGTGCCGCCGTCTCCGACGGATTGCAGCGCCGTGTGCAGGCAGAAGGCCTCAGCTGGGTTGACCTGACCTGCGATTGGCAGCGCCCGCGTCCGTCCGATGTCTGGGCGCTGCTGGAGCCGGTGCTCGACCGGCTGGGCCGTCAGGCTGTCGGGTAGGTGCCCGGCAGCAGGATCGAGCGGTCCACGTTCTGGATGTTGGTGTGGCCGCAGAAGGCCATGGTCACGTCCAGTTCCTTGTGGATGATCTCCAGTGCCTTGGTCACGCCGGCCTCGCCCATCGCGGCCAGGCCATAGACCATCGACCGCCCGATCAGGGTGCCACGGGCGCCCAGGGCCCAGGCCTTGAGCACGTCCTGGCCGCTGCGGATGCCGCCGTCCATCCACACCTCCAGCTTGTCGCCGACGGCATCGACGATGGGTGGCAGTGCCGAGATGCTGCTGGGAGCGCCGTCGAGCTGGCGGCCACCGTGGTTGCTCACCACGATGGCGTCCGCGCCGACCTCGGCGGACAGGCGCGCGTCCTCCTCGACCATGATGCCCTTGAGCACCAGTTTGCCGCCCCACTGGCGCTTGACCCATTCGATGTCGCTCCAGGACAGGCGCGGGTCGAACTGCTCGTTTGTCCAGGCCGCCAGCGAGCTCATGTCGCTCACGCCCTTGACGTGCCCGACCAGGTTGCCGAAGGTACGACGCCTGGTGCCGGCCATGCCCAGGCACCACCTCGGCTTGGTCATGAGGTTGAGGATGTTGCGCAGTGTCGGCTTCGGCGGCGCGGTCAGGCCGTTCTTCAGGTCCTTGTGACGTTGGCCGATGACCTGCAGATCCAGCGTGAGCACGAGCGCGCTGCAGCCGGCGTCCTTGCAGCGGCCGATCATGCGTGCCATCGATTCGCGGTCGCGCATCATGTACAGCTGGAACCAGAACGGCGCCTTGGTGTTGGCGGCAATGTCCTCGATCGAGCAGATGCTCATGGTCGAGAGCGTGAAGGGGATGCCGAACTTCTCTGCCGCGCGCGCGGCCAGGATCTCGCCATCGGCGTGCTGCATGCCGGTCAGGCCCACCGGCGCGATGGCCACAGGCATCTTCGCCGCCTGGCCGACCATGGTGGTGGCCGTCGTGCGGCCCTCCATGTTCACCGCCACGCGCTGGCGCAGCTTGATCTTCTGGAAGTCCTCTTCATTGGAGCGGTACGTGCCCTCCGTCCATGATCCCGAATCGGCATAGTCGTAGAACATGCGCGGCACGCGTTTCTTGGCGAGTACCCGCAGGTCTTCGATGTTGGTGATCACAGGCATGGGCAAACTCCGCTGAATCGACAGAACATCCCGTCGATGTTAGCGGAGCTGCCCTGCCAGCGGCTTGAAAGCCGGGGCCGGTTGCTTGAAATTTTTGCAGGTGTTGTGGCTGCGTCAGCGCTTGAGCAGGCCGATGAGGAAGGACACCAGGGCCATCACGAGGAAGACCACGAACAGGATCTTGGCGATGCCGGCGGCACCGGCGGCGATGCCACCAAAGCCCAGCAGGGCGGCAATGAGGGCGATCACGAAAAACACGACGGCGTAGTGCAGCATTTGGGGTCTCCTTCACATGGGGCGGACGGGTTCCGCCGGGGCTGGCACGATCGCGGGACCGGATGCCCCTGCGATGAGCCCAGTGTAGGAACGGGCCACGACCGCGGATGTCGGCCGGATGCGCCCGCTGGCGTAGGACGCGGCCGACAGCCTGTTCAGACAGGCGCCGTGATGGTGGCCGAGCGCTCTGCGTCGGTGAGCGGCTCCAGCCAGCCGAACTGCTGCTCGAGCACGGCCAGCGTGGCCTCGGACGCGTCGTTGCCGTGTGCCTGCCGTGCCAGGATGCGGCGCCGCAGTTCGTCAGGTGGCGCCTCGCAGGCAAGGATGCGGAACCGGGCGCCCAGTTCGTTGGCCAGCCCTGCGAAGGCATCGCGCTCGTGCCGGCGCAGGAAGGCCGCATCGACGATGACCGACCAGCCATCCTGAAGCAACTCGCGGCTTCGTGTGAGCAGCGTGGCATAGGTGTCGCCATGGGCGCGCGCCGTGTACAGACCGCTGTTCAGGCCGGAGCCGCTTGAGTCCAGCGCCTGTAGGCCGTGCAGTCGCTTGCGTTCCACGTCCGAACGCAGGCGGATGGCATGGCCCGAGGCTTCCTGCTGCAGCCAGCGCGTGGAGGCTCAGGTCTTGCCGCTGCCGGACAGCCAGTGAAGCGTCTCCGCCGTCGCGCCATTCACGACCTGTTCGCGCAGTGTGCTGAAGTTTTCACGCGCCCAGGCCAACACACCTTCGGGGCTTCCCCATGAGCTGCCAGTGTCGGCCACGGCGGTGCGGGCCTGAAAGCCCGCCACGTGCCTGGCCGAGGTTTCCACATCTTCCATGCCGAGCGCGTGCTTCGCGCACAGGTGGTCCAGACGACAGGCCTCGTCGAAGCGGCGCATCTGCACCGCGTATTCGACGATGCCGGGCTGATCCAGGTCGTTCAGCTTGCCCCAGACCGGATGATCGACGGGGCCCAGCACGGGCCTCACGCCCTGGTACAGCGCGGGGGAGTGTTGCGGCGCAAAACGCCGGTTCACGCCGATCTCGGACTCGCAGGCGACACGGCGCTTCGCCAGCGTGCCGAAGTCCATGAATGGCAGGCGTACGGGCTGCTTGATCTTCCAGGCATGGGTGTCACCCAGCAGCACCCAGGCGCCGCGGGTCTCTGTCAGCTGAATGCGGGTGCCCGGTTCCGCGCAGCGGTGCGGATCAAGCAGGGCTGCTATCAGCGGCGGGACATCTTGCGGCATGCGGACACTGTATCGTTTCGGGCAGAGCAACCACAACGACGGAGACATCGGCCATGAATCTGGCTCACCTGCTGCAGCGCCGGGCACAGGAGCATCCCGACCGCGCGGCCATTTTCCACGGCACCGAGGCGGTGGCCACCTACGCACAATGGGGGCAGCGATCGGCGCGTCTGGCGGCACGAATGCGGCATGCCGGGCTCCAGCCGGGCGACCGCGTGCTGCTGTTCATGCGCAACCATCCCCGCTATCTGGAACTGTTGCTGGGTGCGTGGTGGGCAGGACTGGTGGCAGTGCCCGTCAATGCCAAGCTGCATCTGCGCGAGGTGCAGTGGATTGCCGACAATTCGCAGGCCCGGCTGGCGTTCGTGACGCGCGACATCGTGCCTGATCTGTCGGCGCTCACGGGGCTGGATGCCGTGATGGATGTGGACGGCGAGGCATGCGCAGCCTGGCTCAATGATGGGGTGGCGATGGCCACGGTGGAGGAGCGTGGGGCGGACGACACCGCTTGGCTGTTTTACACCAGCGGGACCACGGGCCGGCCCAAGGGCGTGATGATCACGCATCGCAACCTCATGACCATGGGGATGGGGTACTTCAACGATGTCGATCATGTGGCTTCGGGCGATGCGATCGCGTATGCGGCGCCCATGTCGCACGGCGCGGGACTGTACGCGATTGCGCACCTCATGGCCGGTGCACGGCACGTGGTGCCGCTCTCGGGCGGGTTCGACGCGGCCGAGCTGTTTGACCTGGGACGCCAGCTGGGGCCGCTGTCGATGTTTGCCGCACCCACCATTGTCAAGCGCATCGTCGACGAAGCGCAGGCGCAGCGGCTGACGCCCGAGGACTGCGCGCGCAGATTCAAGACCATCGTCTATGGCGGCGCCCCCATGTACGTGGCCGACATCCGGCGCGCGTTGCGCGTGATGGGGCCTCGCTTTGTGCAGATCTATGGTCAGGGAGAAAGTCCCATGACAGGCACCGTGCTCAGTCGCGCTCATCTGGCCGATGTCGCCCATCCGCGCCATGAACAGCGCACCGCCTCGGTTGGCGTGGCACAGACACCGGTGCGCATCCGCGTGGCAGGCCCTGATGGCCAGCCGCTGCCGTCGGGTGAGGTTGGCGAGGTGCTGATCCGGGGCGACAGCGTGATGGCCGGCTACTGGCGCAACCCGGAGGCCAGCGCGGCCGCCATCCGCGACGGCTGGCTGTGGACCGGTGACATGGGCGCACTGGACGCCGACGGCTTCCTCACCCTCAAGGACCGCAGCAAGGACCTCATCATCAGCGGCGGCAGCAACATCTACCCGCGCGAGGTCGAGGAGGTGCTGCTGGAAGCGCCGGGTGTGGCCGAGGTCGCGGTGGTCGGCGCACCCGACCCCGAATGGGGCGAGATCGTGGTGGCCTTCGTCGTCCCCGAGCCCGGCGCCAGGCCGGACATGGCCGCGCTCGACGCCTTCTGCCTGGACCACATCGCACGCTTCAAGCGCCCCAAGCGCTACGTGGTGGTGGAGGCGCTGCCCAAGAACAACTACGGCAAGGTGCTCAAGACCGCGCTCAGGGCGCGTGTCTGACCAGCCCTAGCTGCAAGTCACGCTGCCGCAGCCGGTCATGGTGGCCGGCCGCACCCTGGACGGGGCGGCCAGGGTTTCGGTGCGCGAGTCGAAGCCGACTTCTTTCATGTGCAGGGCCAGGCCGGCGTCCATGCTGGCGGCGTGCTGCGGGAACCACTCGACCAGGGCCTCGGCCAGGCGGTTGATGATGTCGGTGTCGCCCTTCTCGTAGTGGTCGACCACGGCGCGCATGGTTTCCAGGATGGTGGCGTGGTGGCTGGCGTGGCAGTTGTCGGGCGCGAAGCCGACGGCCACCATCCAGCGCTCCTCCTGCGCGAAGTGCTCAACCGTGTGGTCGATAAACTTCCGGTACAGGGGCAGTTGCTCGCTCTCGGGCAGGGCCAGCAGCTCGTTGAGCATCTGCACGAATTCCTCGTGCGTGTCGTCCATGCGGCCGTCGCCGGTGCGCAGGTGCTCGGACCATGCGAGCCCCTGGGCGGCCGGGGGGGCGGTGGTATCGGCGGCGGTGTTCATGGTGCGCAACTGTAGCCGCTGCGGGCGGCGGCCCCTTTGACAACGGTCAATTCTAGCGGGCGCGGGCCGCGCGCCGCTGCAGCCCGCTGGCCAGCACCACCAGCGCGCAGGTGGTCGCGATGGCGACCAGGCTCATGGCCATGCCCTGGCCGACCGAGCCCTGGTCGAACTGGCGCCAGATAAACAGCGAGACGGTCTGCATGCCGGTGGGCGTGAGCAGCAGCGAGGCCACCAGTTCGCGCGAGGCGATGGCGAACACCAGCAGCATGGCCGCGCCCACGCTCGGGCCCAGCAGCGGCAGCACGATGCGGCGCAGCGTGGTCCAGAAGCCGGCGCCGTGCACGAAAGCGCCGGCTTCGAGGTTGCGGCCGATCTGGCGCAGCGCCGCGTGCGCGTAGCGCACCGGGTAGGGCAGCAGCAGGCAGGCGTAGGCCAGCAGCAGGATGCCCCAGGTGTCGTAGGGCGTGAACGGCAGCCAGGGCTGGTTCCAGGCCAGGATCAGGCCGACCGCGACCACGATGCCCGGCATCGCGTTGGGCAGGATGGTCAGCGCGTCGAGCGCGCCGGCCGCACGCGAGGGCGTGCGCAGCACGGTGTAGGCCAGCAGCGCGCCGAACACGCCAGTGAGCAGCGCGGCGCCGGCGGCCAGCGCGAAGCTGGTGGCCAGCGCCGACAGCGCGGCCGAGCCCTGGGCGAACAGGGCCTCGAAGTGGCGCAGCGAGAGGTTGTCCCAGGCTAGGCCGCCCGAAAGCGTGCCGGTGAAGGCGGTGGCGCCGATGGCGAACAGCGGCGCCAGCGTGGACAGCGCGGCAATGGCGGCGAACAGCAGCAGCGCCGGCGTCTGCCAGCGCCCGATCGGCCGCGCGCCGCGGGCCACCGGCTTGCCGGTCTGGGTTTCATAGTCGCGCCCGGCCGTGATCCAGCGCTGCGCGGCATAGGCCAGCAGCGCCAGCGCCATCAGGATCACCGACAGCACGGCGGCGCCGGGCAGGTCGATCGGCCAGTCGCTGAAGCGCTGCTCGATGCCGGTGACGAGCACGAAAAAGCCCACGTTCGAGGCCAGTACGGCCGGCGTGCCGTATTCCTCGATGGTGGCGGCGAACACAAGCAGCAGGCTGGCGGCCAGCGCGGGCAGGGCCAGCGGCAGCGTGACGCGCACGAAGGCGCGCCAGGGGCTGGCGCCGAAGATCTGCGCCACCTCGCCCAGGCGCGAGCCGCTGGCGGCCACCGCGCGCGAGACCGCGAAATACACGGCGGGGAACAGGTTGAGCGCCATCACCAGCACCACGCCGGTGAAGGAAAACAGCGTACCGCCCAGGTGCTGGCCGCTGAGCTGCTGCAGGAAACCGGCCGGCTGCAGCAGCAGGATCCAGCCCATGGCCGCGATGTAGGGCGGCACCATGAACGGCACCAGGAAGGCCAGGTCCCACAGGCGCGCCAGCGGTACGTCGAACAGGCCGCGCAGCACGCCCAGCGGGATGCCCAGCAGCGCGCTGGCCAGCACCACCGCCAGGCCCAGCTTGAGTGTGTTGCCGACCAGGCCCGGGATGGCCGGATCGCGCAGCGTGCCCGCCAGGTGGGCCAGCGGCCGCGCGAGAGAACCCTGCGCGATGTCGGGGAAGAGGGCCTGCAGGACGACGAACGACAGGGGCACGACCACCAGCGCGGCGAGCCCGCCGACGCAGATGGCCAGCAGCGAGCGATGGGGAAACATCAATGCCGGATGAACAGCTCGGTGAAGCGCTCCAGCAGCGATTGGCGACCCGTGCGCTCCTGCTCGTTGGCCGGCGGCAGGGTCTTGAAGCTGTCCAGGGCCGGGCGCTGCGCGGCCACGTCGGTGCGCGCCGGGATCAGGAAGGTCTTGGCGACGGCGGCCTGCCCGGCGTCGGACAGCACGTAGTCGACGAACTTGCGCGCGTCGGCCTGGGCCTTGGACGACTTGAGGATCATCATCGGGCGCGCGGCCACCACGGTGCCGCTGGCCGGGAAGATGATTTCGACCTTCTCGCCCTTGTCCCTGGCGCCGTAGGTGACGTAGTCGACCGCGCCGAATACGGCGGCCTTGGCTCCTTGCAGCACGGGGTTGAGGGCCTGCGCGTTGGCGCCCGAGATGTTCATGCCGTTGGCCTTGAGCTCGCCGAACAGCTTCCAGGCACCGGCGCCGTGCGCGGCCTGCAGGCCCGACAGCAGCTCCAGCGCGGTGCCCGACTGCGCGGGGTTGGGCATGTTGACCTTGCCGCGGAAGGCGTCGCCGGCCAGGTCGCTCCAGTCTTGCGGGCGCGGCGTGCCGCTGGCAGGGTTCCAGGCGATGGCCAGCGCCGACAGGCCCTGCGCCACGTAACTGGGGCCCTTGTAGAGGGCGGGCACCTTGACCGCGTTCGGGCTTTGGTAGCTGAGCAGCCAGCCGCGCTTGTGCAGGTCGAGCGCGCTGTCCCACGAGGCGGAGATCACCACGTCGGCGCGCGGGTTGGCGGCCTCGGCTTCCAGGCGCGCCATCACCTTGCCGGTGTCGGCCTGGAACACCTCGACCTTCACGCCGGTGGCTTTCTCGTAGCCGGCGGCCAGGTCCTTGATGAGACCGGCCGGCCCGGCGGTGTAGACGGTCAGGGCATGGCCGCTGGTGGCACCTAGTAGGACGAGGGTGATGGTGGCGATGCTTTGGATGAGGGGCTTGATGTGGCGCATGGCGTGCGGGGGGCGTGGTTGGAAAGGGATCGAAGAAAGAACAGGCGGCCGGCTCAGGCCGCCGCCGAGGCGAACCAGCGCAACTGGCGCGGGGCGATGTGCAGGCCCACGGCGCTGTCGGGCGCCAGGCGCTCGCGCGTGACGGTGTGCAGCGGGACGCCGCCGGGCAGTGTCAGCTCGGTGGCGAAGCTGCCGCTGCGGTAGTGCTGAGCGGCCACGGTGGCGCGCAGGGCGGCGCCTTCGAGGGCGCCCGGCGTGACGGCGCTGTCGGGGATCAGCAACTGGCCTTCGCCGGTGCGCGGCGCATCCGCGGAGGCCGGGGCCAGCAGCTCGCCGGGCAGCAC
>JAEZLX010000081.1 GCA_023415035.1 Pseudomonadota bacterium
GGACGATCACACCCAGCACCGGCTCACCTCCTGAGCACCAGCCAGCCGAAGGCCGAGAGCGAGAGCACGGAATAGATCAGCGCCGGCGAGGCGGCTGCCACCCACGGCTGCCACTGGTTGAGATTGCCGATGTAGCCGAACACGTTGTTGAGCAGGAAGAAGCTGATCCCGATCATCACCCCACCGAACACGTAGCCCGTGGTGCCACCCGAGCGGAAGTGCATGTAGGCAAACGGCAAGGCCAGCACCACCATCACCAGGCAGCTGAGAGGGTAGAAGACCTTGCGCCAGAACTCGATGTCGTAGCGCAATGCGGACTGTCCGTTGGCCTCCAGATGTCTGGAGTAGGCGAACAAGTCGGCGGTGCGCATGCGGTCGGGCCGCAGCAGGGCAACCGACACCATCTCCCGCGTGATGCTGCTGGGCCACTCGTACGTCCTGTGGCGCTTGTGGCGCACCGCAGGCCTGACATCGCGCCCTGAGCTGATGAGGCGCTGCTGCACGTTCTGCATCACCCATTTGCCGTCCGTTCCGATGTCCCCCCGGGTGGCCTTGAGCGTGGAGACCAGATCCCCGGTGCTGTTGAACTCGAAGATGCGGATGTCCGACAGCTCGCCGTTCGTGGCCAGCTGGCCGACGTTGACGAAGTAATTGCGGTCGTCCTGGCGCTCTTTGAGCCAGGCTCCCGTGTTGCCCACGCTGATGCGGCCCTTGAACTGCGCCTTGAGCAGCTGCGCGGCACGATCCGATGCGGGCGCCACGTAATCGCCGACGACAAAGGTCAGCACCACGAACACCAGTCCGAGGCCAAGCATGGTCGCCAGCGCACGCCAGGGGCCCAGGCCGCTGGTGCGCAAGATCGTGTACTCGGAAGCGTTGGCCATGCGCGCCAGCACCACGATGGACCCGATCAGCGCCGTCATGGGAAGCAGCTCATAGATCCGGTTGGGCATCTGCAGCGCCACGTACAGCAGCGCATGGCCCAGGCCGTACACCAGTGCCGGGTTGTCCACGGAGGGGCGGCCCACCGAGGCGAACTCGTCGACCACGTCGAAGAAGAAAAACAGCGCCAGAAAGCCCAGCAGGACGAAAGCCGAGGCCGCGAAGATCTCGCGGTAGATCAGATTGCGGATGGTCTTCATGCGCCACCCTCCACCGTCTGCCTGGAACGGAACAGGCGCATCATCAGGTGCCGGAAATCGAGGTTGTAGTGGCGCTTGTAGAGCCAGAGCATCGAAAACGCTGCCACGCCGCCGTGCATCAGCATCAGCAGGGGGACGACGCCGACCTGACCGGCGGCCACCCAGCGCTGCCCGAAGTTGAGGAAGTTGAAATAGGCGATGAAGGCAAACAGGGTGAACATGAGGTTGCCGCTCTTGCCGGCCCGCGGATTGCTCACCGTCACGGCCAGTGCCATGAGCACAAGGTTGAACGCACTCAGCGCAACCCCCAGGCGCCAGCCCAGCTCGCCCAGGCGAGGAGCGGAACGCTCCGTGAGCAGGTCCATGGTCGACACCGCGTTGAGGTGGCGGCGCGCTTCGGTCAGGCGCCGGGAACTGCCGATCTGGGCCGCGTACTCGTCAAATTCGCTCAGCCTTACCTCGTTGCTGCCGGGTGGCATCTCCACACGCTGCCCCTGGCTGAGCACCAGGAAGGGCATGTCGTGGATGATCTCGACACGCCCGGCCGATGCCGACACGACGCTCTCGACACCGTTGTCATCGACACCCGCTATGAACACGTTGCGGCCTTCCTTGCCTTCGACCGAATCCTTGTCCACAAAGAACACGCGCCGCCCGTTGCTCGACTCCTGGAACTGCCCCGGCTGCACGCGCTGCAGGTCGCTGCGGGTTTCGAAGCGCTGGCGCAACTCGTCGATCTGCTGGTTGGACCACGGCCAGACGAACAGCACCATCAGCAGGATGACAAGCAGGACGGGCCAGGAAAAGCGCAGCAGTGGCCCCAGAAAGCCGCCCAGCGAGCGCCCGCTGGCAAACCAGATGATCATCTCGCTTTCGCGGTACATGCGCGACAGCGTCGAGACGATGCTGATGAACAGTGCGAGCGTCAGGATGGTCGGCATGCGGCCGAGCACGGTGTAGCCCAGCACGAGCATGATCTCTTCGGGGTTGACACTGCCCTTGGATGCCATGCCAAGGGTACGGATCAGCAGCATCGTGATCACGATGGTGAACAACACCACCAGCGTGGCACCGAAACTGCGGGCCAACTCCTTGCGCAATGAAGAATGGAATAACATCGAAGCCACCTAGGATGGCGTGATTATGAACTTTGAACTCAAATCGGTTTCACTGGCCCAGTCGCCGCGTCTGGCGGTGGATGCTTTGCTCGTCATCGTGCCTGACAACTGGCAGGCCGAAAAGTCGGCCGACGACCCGCTGGCCCTGCTGCTGAGGCAGGCCACCGATCGCGGTGACCTGGAAAAAGGCGTGGGCAAGTGCCTCCCATGCTACCGCCTGGAAGGCTTCAAGGCTGCCCGCCTGCTGCTGGTGCGTGCAGGGGAGGGTCGACCGGCCGACATCCGCAAGGCCGTGACCGCCGCCATGGCACAGCTGCGCCAGCCGGGCCTGCGCCGCCTGGGGGTCGTGCTGGGGGCTCTGGGCGACGCGGCGGCCAGCCTCGCGCCGGCCATGACCGCCGTGGCCGATGCCTGCTATGTGTACACGGCCACCAAGCCATCGGCCAAGGCTTCGCCTGTGCGGGATGTCGTCATCGCCGTGCCGTCGGCAGCTGCCGTCCAGGCCGCATTCGATCACGCGTCGGCCGTGGTTCACGGTGTCGGTGTTGCACGTGAGTGGGCGAACCGGCCGGCCAACCATGCCACGCCGTCCATGCTGGCCGATGCCGCCAAGGCGCTGGCGAAAAAGGTCGGCTTCCAGTGCCAGGTCCTCGGTCAGAAAGAGGTCGAGGCGCTGGGCATGGGTGCCTTCCTGGCCGTGGCCCAGGGTTCCGCCCAGCCGCCGAAATTCATCGTGCTGCGCCACCAGGGCGGCGGCAAGTCGGACGCGCCCATCGTGCTGGTGGGCAAAGGCATCACCTTTGACACCGGCGGCATCTCCCTTAAGCCGGCCGCCGAGATGGACGAAATGAAGTTCGACATGGGCGGCGGCGCCAGTGTGCTGGGCACCTTCGCCGCGCTGTCACGGCAAAAGCTGCCTGTGAACGTCATCGGCCTGATCCCGACCTGCGAGAACATGCCCGATGGGCGCGCGATCAAGCCGGGTGATGTGGTCACCAGCATGTCGGGGCAGACGATCGAGGTGCTCAACACCGATGCAGAAGGCCGGCTCATTC
>JAEZLX010000144.1 GCA_023415035.1 Pseudomonadota bacterium
TCGGGCCGAGCCTCTCTCCAGTGGAGAACACCGCCCGCGAGGGCGATGGTCATCAGTCCTTTTGCCTGAGCGTTCAGGGCCGGCATGCCGGCCGCCTGCGCCTTCGGCGGCCCCGTCTGGAAACGGAGCACTCTCCTGATGGGCGCAAGTGTACTGGAATCCGGCGTGCTGCCGTCCGGCTTACAGTCATGCCTTTGACACGTTCGTCGGGAACCTTGGAGCCCGACGCGCGGTCGCACGCCCGACAACGATGATTGACTCATGTATAACCGACGCGATTGCCTGCTGGCCCTGACCTCGCTTGCCATGACCCTCCAGTCCGCCCACGCCGCGGCTCCTTCCGCAGGCGCCCGCCAGAGAATGCCCGTGATTTTCATCGGTCATGGCAGCCCCATGAACGCCATTGCCGACAACGATTTCACGCGCACCCTGCAAGCCTGGGGCCGGCGTCTGCCGCGGCCTGTGGCCATCCTGTCGGTCTCGGCCCACTGGCTGACGCCGGGGCAAAGCCTGGTCGATGTACAGGCGTGGCCGCGGACCATCCACGACTTCGGCGGTTTCCCCAGGGCCCTGTACGAGATGCAGTACCCGGCGCCCGGTGCGCCGGAGGTGGCCGAGGCGCTGCGCGCCATCGTCAAGGGCCGTCAGGTGCAGGCCAGCGACGACTGGGGACTGGACCACGGCACCTGGACGGTCCTGCACCACATGTATCCCGGCGCGGACATCCCCACCTTCCAGCTGTCCATCGACTACAGCGCGCCCGGTGCCTTCCACCATGCCATGGGCCGCGAGTTGGCTGCGTTGCGCGAGCAGGGCGTGCTGATCGTGGGCAGCGGCAACATCGTGCACAACCTGCGCGCCGTGGCACGCAACGCGCCGCCTTCCAGCCGGGCACTGACGGACTGGGCGCAGGATTTTGACGATGCCGTTCGCCGGGCACTCGAAGAGCGCAGTTTCCGCAGCGAGCAGCAGCTGATGAACTACACGGGATTCGGTCGCGCGTCGCAGATGGCCGTGCCCACGCCCGATCACTACTGGCCTCTCCTCTATGCGCTGGGCGCAACCGAACCTGCCGAAAAGCTGCAGCACGTGTACGCCGGGTTCCACATGGGCACGCTGAGCATGCGTTGCCTGCAGTGGGGCTGAAGCGCGGAAGTCGGCTTTCGGCCGCTCACACGGCGCCGGGCACGCTGGCCGGATGGCTGCGGTTGGTGACGATCAGCCGTTCCGACACCTGTGCCAGGTGCTCGCGCAGCGTGTACCAGCGCGCCGCGTACTGGTCGGGAATGTCCATGTCCAGCACCTGGCGCTCCAGCTCGCTCAGCCGCTGGATCAGGCTCTCTCGCTCCTGCTGCTGGTCCGACTGGAGGGTTTGCACGTCCTCTTCGATGAACTTGAGTTCGCCGTAGAAGTGGTGCAACGCGGCACCCACCCGCCACTCGATGATGCTCGGGGCCCGCAACAGCAGGAAAGTGCCGAGCAGGAGCACTGGCAGCACCCCCTGCAAGATGAGCGCGGCCCATTGCGCCTTGCCGAAGGGCAGGACGGTTTCCATCCAGGGCCGTGAGCCTTGTGCCAGATTCAGAGCCACATCCGAGACGGGGAAGTCGCTGCCGATGTGCGAGGGGTAGGTCCCCTGCCGTTCCAGAAAGCCCGGGACGGTATGCAGTTCCGATGCCACATCCATCAGGGCCCGTTGCAGGGCAGGGTGCAGGCCCTTGCGTACCACCAGGTGTGTGAGCGTGACCAGCGTGGTGATGTCGCGGTCGGGGATGTCGCCACGCAGCTCGATGGCGCCACGGGGCATGACCACCGGTCGCAGCAGCGGATCGCGCGCCGTCAGCGAGCCACTGCGCTCCACGCTCAGCAGCCGCACGCCTTCGAGCCGGGCGAGATCGCGCGCCGTCTGCGAGGTGCCCGATGCCACATGCGCGACGGCATCCACTTCGCCTCTGGCCAGTGCCTCGACGGCCGCAGCTCCGACGTGCTCGGTGAAGGTGACAGCGTCCTTGCTGAGTCCCATGTGGGCGATTAGCTGCTCGGCTATGAGCCGGTTGGACGACTCGGCTACCGATGCCGCCACGCGGCGGCCGCGCCACTGGCCCGGGTGGGTCATGCCGTCGCGACCGAACAGCCAAACCAGCTCATGGCCGATGACTGTCAGCGCCTGCGCATGCGGGTAGTCGCGGGCATACAAACCCTGTGCGAAGCTCACGTCGATGCCTTGCGGGCCTTCGGTCAGTCGGCCCAGCGGGTCCTGCGGGCGAGGGTGCGGCACGATCTGCACGTCGATGCCCAAGGCGCCCAGGCGCAGGGCGCACTGTTGCGCCAGCTCGAAATAGCTGCTTTGCACTGGACCGGTGCCGATCACCCCCCGTTTGGGCGGCAGGGGTTTCCAAACCCAGGTAACGATGGCCAGCATGACGGCCAGAGTCAGCAGGATGGGCAGGTAGATGAGCCACCAGCGTTGGCGGTAGAGCAGCAGCAGTCTCATCGCCCGCGGTACCTCGCTATCTGTGAGCGCACGAAGTCCACGTGCTGGCGCAGCGTGTACCAGCGAGGTGTCAGCTCGGGCGGAAGTGGGATGTCTGCCATTGACCGTGTGATGGCCTCCAGCCGTGTATTGATGCGGCTGAGTTCGATGCCGCCGACATTGACGGCACGGCGGATCAGCAGGTCGTGCTCGATGAACTTCAGCTCGCCGTACCAGGTGGTGATGCGCGCCATCAGCCGCCAGTGCAAGAAGGCCGGGATCAGGTACATCAGGGCAATGCCCAGCGCCGCGAGCGGCAGCCCGATCACCACGATGCGCTGCAGCAACTGCGCCGGCAGGAACGGTAGCCAGGCCTCTGGACCGCTCAGCCCTCGCAGCAGCACCTGGCGTGCTTCCGGCGCGGGCGGGAAGTCCGCGTGGCGCAGATTCGGCAGTTCTCCCGAACGGTGGAAGACCTGTGGCCCTCCATGCACGTCACGGGCAACGGCTGCAGCCAGCCGCTTGAGGGCCGGGTCGAGCCCCCCTCGTGCCAGAAGGTGGGTGCGGGTGGTCAGCAGGGGTGTGTCGCTGGCTGGCAGGCCGTTGCCCAGGCTGTCCTGTGGCAGCAGCCGCACATCCAGGAACGGATGGTGCTCGATGATGGCCGAGGCGCCCTCGATGCGGGCCAGTTGGACCCCCGGCATGCCCAGCAGTTGCATTACCACCGGCGCACGGGGCGAGGCAACCAGAAAGACGGCATCCACGTCGCCGCGCTCCAGCGCCTGCGCGGCCTCCAGGCCGCTCAGCGACGACCAGTGCACCTCGTCGTCGGCAACGCGCTGGTGGCGCAGGAGACGCTGCAGCAGATGTCGGTGGCCGCTGTCATCCGGACCTGCAGCGACACGGCGGCCTGCCAGCTCGGGGAGGGTGCTGATGGCCTTGTGTTTCGTGAAGAGCCACAACCCTTCCGTGTCCACCACGGCGATGGTCTGCACCGCCGCTTCCTTCGGAGGCATGATCTGGTCCTCGTTGGCGGACCAGGCCATGCCGCCCTGCACCAGGGCCAGATCCACCCGGGGATGGCCGGCAGCCAGGCGCTCCAGATTGACAGGCGACCCGGAGGAGGCGATCACCACGGCGCGGATGCCCTGTTTCTCGAAGGCTTCTGCATAGCGCGCCGCGTGCGTCTCGTAGGCGCCATCGGGCATGCCGCTGCTGATGACGATATGGCCCGGCGGCATGGGGTAGAGCTTCCACCAGGCCAGGATACCCAACAGGGTGAGCAGGGCCAGCAGCGGAATCCGTATCAGCAACCAGCGATGTTGATAGACCTTGGCAGTTTTCATGTGAAGCCCATGAGCCGCAGCATAGGTCGAAAGCCAGGTTTTGCAAATAATTTGTTACACCTAGGCTGGATCACTTTTGGCGTCACTGCCATAGACCACGAAAAAGGCCACCGCGAGGGTGGCCTTTTCCAAGGGAGAGGGCATCACATGCCCGCGTAGTTCGGACCGCCGCCGCCTTCGGGCGTGACCCAGACGATGTTCTGGGTTGGGTCCTTGATGTCGCAGGTCTTGCAGTGCACGCAGTTCTGGGCATTGATCTGCAGACGGTCGCTGCCGTCGTCACCCTTGACGAACTCGTACACGCCGGCCGGACAGTAGCGGCTTTCCGGTCCACCGAACCTGGCGAGGTTGACCGAAACGGGCACACTGGCGTCCTTGAGCGTCAGGTGCGCGGGCTGGTTCTCCTCGTGGTTGGTGTTGCTGATGAAAACGCTGGAGAGGCGGTCGAAGGTCAGCACGCCGTCGGGCTTGGGGTAGCTGATCTTCGGGCACTCGGCTGCGGGCCGGAGGTAGGTGTGATCGGCCTGGGTGCGGTGGATGGTCCAGGGCGGGGTGCTCACGCCGATCTTGGGCAGGAACCACTGCTCGATGCCGGCCATCAATGCGCCGACGGTGTTGCCCTTCTTGAACCACTGCTTGAAGTTGCGCGAGTGGTGCAGCTCGGTGTGGAGCCAGCTCTTTTCGAAGGCGGCCGGGTAGCTGGTCAGTTCGTCACCCGCGCGGCCGGCGGTGACGGCCTCGAAGGCGGCCTCGGCGCACAGCATGCCGCTCTTGATGGCAGCGTGGCTGCCCTTGATGCGGGCGGCGTTGAGGAAGCCGGCATCGCAGCCGACCAGGGCGCCGCCCGGGAACACGGTCTTGGGCAGCGAGAGCAGGCCGCCGGCGGTGATGGCGCGGGCGCCGTAGCCCAGGCGCTTGCCGCCTTCGATGTGGGCGCGGATCGACGGGTGGGTCTTCCAGCGCTGCATCTCCTCGAAGGGCGAGATCCAGGGATTCTTGTAATCCAGGCCGGTCACGAAGCCGAGGGTGACCTTGTTCCCTTCCATGTGATACAGGAAGCCACCACCATAGGTTTCGCTGTCCATCGGCCAGCCGGCGGTGTGGATCACCAGACCGGGCTTGGCCTTGTCGGCCGGCACTTCCCACAGTTCCTTGATGCCGATGGCGTAGCTTTGCGGGTCCTTGCCGTCGTCGAGCTTGAAGCGGGCGATGATCTGCTTGCCCAGGTGGCCCCGCGCGCCCTCGGCAAACACGGTGTACTTGGCATGCAGCTCCATGCCGAGCTGGAAATTCTCGGTGGGCTCTCCGTCCTTGCCCAGACCTAGGTTGCCTGTGGCCACGCCCTTGACCGAACCGTCCTCGTTGTAGAGCACCTCGGCGGCGGCAAAGCCCGGGAAGATCTCCACCCCCATATTCTCTGCCTGCTGGGCCAGCCAGCGCGTCACGGCGCCTAGGCTGATGACGTAGTTTCCTTCGTTGTGGAAGTTGCGCGGCACCAGCGCATCGGGCGTGCGCTTGTGGCCGGTCTCCGACAGGAACAGCACGTCGTCGCGTGTCACGGGCTGGTTCAGCGGCGCGCCCTGTTCCTTCCAGTCTGGAATGAGCTCGGTCAGCGCCTTGGGGTCCATGACAGCGCCGGAGAGGATGTGGGCGCCGGGCTCGGATCCCTTTTCCAGTACGCAGACGTTGACCTCGGTGCCTTTATCGGCGGCCAGCTGCTTGAGGCGGATGGCCGTGGACAGGCCAGCCGGTCCGGCGCCGACGATCACCACGTCGTATTCCATGGCTTCGCGCGGCCCGAACTGGGCAAGGATTTCATCAGGGGTCATGTCAGTCTCGCGGATAATGGTTTTCAGGTAGGGGCGCCGCCAGGGCGGTGTCACCGTGCGGACAGCATTCTAAGTGGATGCCGACAAAATCGAACGGCCGTTCTAATTTTGACGATTGAGGAGATTATCCCGTGTCCTACCAGATCGATCTGTCGGGCCGTGTTGCCCTGGTTACCGGTGCTTCCAGCGGGCTGGGAGAACAGTTCGCACGCACCCTGGCCAGGGCGGGAGCTGCCGTGGTGCTGGCCAGCCGACGGACCGAGCGCCTGATGGCCCTGCGGGCACGCATCGAGGCCGACGGTGGCGATGCCCATGTGGTGGCGATGGACGTGACCGATCTGGCCTCGATCAAGGCGGCCATCGCGCATGCCGAGACCGAGGTGGGCCACATCGACATCCTGGTCAACAACTCGGGTGTCAGCACAACCCAGCGCCTGCAGGATGTGACCGAGGGGGATTTCGACTTCATCTTCGGCACCAACACCAAGGGCGCCTTCTTCGTGGCGCAGGAGGTGGCCAAGCGCATGCTGGCACGCGCTAAGGGGCAGGCACCGGGTACCTGGGTGGGGGGGCGCATCATCAACATCGCCTCGATGGCGGGGCTGAAGGTGCTGCCGCAGATCGGTGTCTACTGCATGAGCAAGGCGGCGGTGGTGCACATGACCAAAGCCATGGCGGTGGAGTGGGGACGCTTTGGCATCAATGTGAACGCCATCTGCCCCGGCTACATTGACACCGAGATCAACCACCATCACTGGCAGACCGATCAGGGCCGCAAGCTCATCGACATGCTGCCGCGCAAGCGGGTGGGGCAGCCTTCGGATCTGGACAGCGTGCTTGTGATGCTGGCCAGCAACGAGAGCCATTTCATCAACGGGGCCGTGATCGCGGCCGACGACGGATTCGGTGTTTAAGAAAAATGACGGTTTCCCTGGCCGATGGCGGCAATACCCTCCCGGTAGCAACGGCGTCCATCGGGCGTGGCAAACCGCCCGGGGTGTCGGGGGTGGGGCTGCTGGCGGGCCTGGGTGCCGGCGCTTTCTGGGCCACGACCTTCGTGGCACCGCTGATGGTGCCGGGATTCGGCACGGTGGACCTGACGGTGGGGCGTTTCCTGGCCTGCGGCATGCTGTCGCTGCTGCTGCTGGTTTGGGAGGCACTTCGGGGTGGTGTGCGTCTGCCCTCCGCCACCGAGGTCTGGACCGCGCTGGGCATGAGCCTGCTGGGCTACACCGGCTACTACCTGCTGCTCGTGCTGGCCATTCAGGCCGCGGGCGCGGCCTTGCCGGTGCTCATCATCGGCACGATTCCGCTGTGGATCATGTTGCTGGGCAAGCCGCAGGAGCTGCGCTGGCGCGCCCTGATGCCCGGGCTGCTGCTCACGGCCGCGGGCCTGGCGTTGATGATGCGCGTAAGCTCCCAGGCCGCTGAAGCCGATGGGGGCTCGAACCTTTGGCTGGGCGTGATGTTCGCCGTGCTTGCGGCGGCGTCCTGGACGACTTTCGGCCTCATCAATGCGCGCTGGCTGGCCCGTCACCCCGACGTGAACTCGACGCGCTGGGCCAACTGGCTCGGTGTGGCCGCCGGACTGGGGGCATTGGCCATTGCCGCGCTGGCGGGCAGCGAGCCGGGAGAGCTCATCGCGCAGCCCGGATTTGGCCGTTTCGTGCTGGTCTGCATGGTTACCGGCATCGGTTCGGCCTGGGTGGCATCGGTGCTCTGGAACATGGCCAGCCGGCGCCTGGGCGCCAGCCTGGCCGGCCAGCTCATCGTGAGCGAGACGGTTTTCGGCCTTTTGTACACCTTCGTCTGGGACGGACAGTGGCCCGTGGCCATGCAATGGCTGGCTTGCGTGCTGTTCGTGCTGGGCATCCTTGCCTCCATTCGAGCACACCGATGAAACTCGTACTGCCCGAGAAGAAGAAGCTGATCTATCGCATGACCATTCCCATCCGCTGGGGCGACATGGACGAGATGGGGCATGTCAACAACGCGAACTACTTCCGCTACATGGAGATCATCCGCATCGACTGGATGCGCTCCATCGGCTGCCTGCCCGACCCGCGCGGCGAAGGACCGGTGATCGTCAACGCCTTCTGCAACTTCCACCGGCAGCTGGAGTTCCCGGGTCACGTGCTGGCCAGCATGTACGTGAGCGACCCGGGGCGGACCAGCTTCGAGACCTGGTGCACGATGTCCCGTGCCGACGACCCTGACACCATCTACGCCTCGGGCGGCGCGACCACCGTCTGGGTCAATTTCCCGCAGCAGAAGTCGGCGCCCCTGCCCGACCAATTGCTCCGCCACATTCAGGATTGAGCGCGCGACGGGCCGCCCGCCGCGTGCCGCGCGGTTTCCCTGTTGCTTTGCCGCGCCTGCCGCCGGCTTCCTGTCATCTCGTCACCACCGTGCCCGGCACGCGTATGGCCGCGGTTGCCCGGTCAGGGCTGACGCTGCTGGCGAATCCAAGGGTAAATCCCACTTGATTTTTCCGGATTGCTGCCGATAGCGACCAAGGGTCTCTTGCGCACATGGTGCGGGCCCTTGCGGACGGATGGCGGCGACGCCCTGTCCGCCACACACCGTGCACATCTGGCGATGTGCATGTTCCTGTCTTGTCTTGAATGAATGATGAACTGGTTTAGGAAACTCACGGTCGGCACGAAGCTCATCGGCGGCTTTTTGATCGTCGCGGCCATTGGCGCCGTCATCGGTGCACAGGGCATTGCCAAGTCGGCGGTCATGAACGACCTGGCGAGCGAGATGTACAACAACGAAGTGGTCGGCCTGAGCCATATCGCGGAAGCGAATGTGCGGTCGCTGTGGGTCGCGCGATCCTTGCGCAGTGCCGCCCTGGCTCACGAGGATGTTCAGCGGCAGGAATACCTCAAGGAAGTGCACGCCAATGGCCAGAAGATGTACGAGGCGTTGGCGGAGGCCGAAAAGCATTTCGTGACCGAGCGGGGGAAGGCCCTGCTGGCCGAAGCCACCCAGGCGGTCAGGGAGTACGAATCCCAGGTGCGCAGGCTCGAGGAAATCCTGCGCGGCGAACCGCTGGCCGAAAGTCGCGAATCCACGGATCACCTGTTCACCGCGCTGAGTGCGGCGGCCGACAGGAGCGACGCGCTCATGAGCGAAATGATGGCAGGGAAGACGGCGAACGCGGAAAAGCTCAGCCAGGAGACCGCCGCCGTCTTCGGACGCATCCGTGCCGTCCTGGTCGGCCTGACGGTGGCCGGTGTGCTCATCGGCGTTGTGATCGGTGTCGTCCTCATGCGCTCGCTCACCCGTCAGCTCGGTGGCGAGCCGGCCGACGTGGCCGAGATGGCCAGTGCCATCGCGGCGGGCAACCTGGCGGCGACGATCGACACGTCCCGGGCGCAGCCTGGCAGCATCGTCGATGCCATGAGCAAGATGCAGCAGTCCCTGCGCCAGGTGGTGAGTACCGTGCGTGGCAGCAGCGACAGCATTGCCACTGGCGCCAGCCAGATCGCGGCGGGCAACAGCGACCTGTCGCAGCGGACGGAGTCCCAGGCGAGCAACCTGGAGGAGACGGCGGCCTCAATGGAGGAGCTGTCAAGCACCGTGCGCAACAACGCCGACACGGCGATGCGCGCGGCCGAACTGGCACGGACGGCCAGCGGGTCTGCGTCCAGGGGTGGTGAGGCGGCGGCTCAGGTCGCCCGGGTGATGGACGAGATCAACGCGTCGTCGAAGAACATCGCGCAGATCATCGGCGTCATCGACGGTATTGCGTTCCAGACCAACATCCTGGCGCTCAATGCGGCCGTCGAGGCGGCTCGGGCGGGCGAGCAGGGCCGCGGCTTTGCCGTGGTGGCGGGCGAAGTGCGCAACCTGGCACAGCGCAGCGCGCAGGCCGCCAAAGAGATCAAGACCCTCATCGAGGACAGTGTGGGCAAGGTCCAGACGGGCGCGGAAATCGTAGGGCAGGCAGGCAGCGCGATGGAGGAAATCGTCCAACAGGTCCAGCAGGTGAGCACCCTGATCGCTGAAATCAACGCCGCCACCAAGGAGCAGGCGGCCGGCATTTCTCAGGTGAGCGATGCGGTGAGCCAGCTGGACCAGGTCACGCAGCAGAATGCGGCGCTGGTCGAGGAGTCGGCGTCGGCGGCGGAAAGCCTGAACCAGCAGGCACAGCAGCTGGTCAGAGCCGTGGCGGTGTTCAAGCTGCAACCCTGACGCAGGCCGCCCGTCATGCCGCATAAGCGGCATGCCCCAGCCCTGGCTGACGCGCCAGCGTGGCCAGGGCTATTGCTTTTCCGGCATCTGCCTTGCCGGCTTTTCCTTGGGCACACGGCCCATCAGGTAGAACTCCGGGTTGGGCATCATGCCGGTGACATTCGCCATGCGATTGGACAGACCGAAGAAGGCGGTGATGGCGGTGATGTCCCAGGCGTCCTCGTCGCTGAAGCCGTGGGTGTGCAGGGCCTGGAAGTCGGCATCGTTGACTTCGTCGGAATGCAGGCATACCTTCATGGCAAATTCGAGCATCGCCCGCTGGCGGGGCGTGATGTTCGCCTTGCGCCAGTTGACGGCCAACTGGTCGGCCAGCAGCGGCTGCTTTTCATAGATGCGCAGGATCGCGCCGTGCGCCACCACGCAGTACAGGCAGTGGTTGGCGGCGCTGGTGGCGGTGACGATCATCTCGCGCTCGCCCTTGGTCAGGCCCGAGTCGCGCCCGACGGATTCGGGGACCATGAGGGCATCGTGGTAGGCGAAGAATGCGCGCCACTCGGCCGGGCGCCGCGCGAAGGCCAGAAAGACGTTGGGCACGAAACCTGCTTTTTCCTGGACTTCGAGGATCTTCGCCCGGATGTCCTCGGGCAGGGTGTTCAGGTCGGGAAGCGGAAAGCGGGCAGCTGGCTGCATCGGGTGTCTCCAAGGTGGTCGTTGCAGGGATGCCGCCAGCTTATCCTCCCGGCCGGCTCAACGCAGACACATGGAGCACAGCATGCAGGACGAACAGTATGTCAAAGGCCTGGCCACGCGGCGCGAGGTCATGGGCGATGCCTATGTGGACCGGGCACTGGCTGGTGTCACGGCATTCACGCAGCCGATCCAGGACCACATTTGCCGCGCGGCGTGGGGCGATGTGTGGCAACGCGAAGGACTGGATCGCAGGACGCGCAGCCTGGTGACCGTGGCCATGCTGACGGCGCTGGGAAAACAGCACGAGTT
The DNA here is from genome assembly GCA_023415035.1 of Pseudomonadota bacterium. GTDB lineage: Bacteria > Pseudomonadota > Gammaproteobacteria > Burkholderiales > Burkholderiaceae_C > Hydrogenophaga. The sequence continues at coordinate 10,848 of JAEZLX010000144.1, forward strand.
GCGTGCACACGTGCGCGGCGCGCTTAATAATGGCGCCTCCGTCCAGGAAATCCAGGAGGTGCTGCTGCATGCGGCGGTGTACTGTGGCATCCCCACTGCGGTGGATGCCTTCCGTACCGCCGCCGAGGTGGTGGACAGCGCCTCCGGGGCCGGACAAGGATGATTCCGTGTGGCACGGTGGCGTTCGCCACCGGCCGGGAAACGACAACAAACCCAGTTTTTTACAACGAGGAGATTTTTTGATGAGCGCACGTCGCAATTTCATGTCGCGGGCCTTCCGCTATGCCGCAGCAGCCGCCACCTTGGGTTGTGCCCTTGGCACCGCGCAGGCGCAGACCACGACCAAGATCCTCGTGGGCTTCCCGGCTGGCGGCGGTACCGACGTCATTGCCCGCATTCTGGCCGAGCAGCTGCAGAACTCCCTGGGCGGATCGTTCGTGGTGGACAACAAACCGGGCGCCGGCGGCCAGCTGGCGGCGCAGACGCTCAAGTCCTCGGCGCCCGATGGCAACACGCTGTTCCTCAGCCACGACCACAGCATCACCATCCTGCCCATGGTCACGAAGAACGCCGGCTATGAAGCCACCGACTTCGTTCCCGTGGCCGGCTTTGCCACCTTCGTCAACGCGATCGCGCTGTCCTCCGGCGCGACGGCCAAGGACTTCAAGGACTTCGTCGAGCAGGTGCGCAAGGGCGGCGGCAAGGCCAACGTGGGCATTCCCGCCCCGGCATCCGTGCCCCAGTTCCTGGTGCAGGAAATCGGCAAGAAGAACCAGCTCGATCTGGTGGCCGTGCCCTACCGCGGCAGCGCACCCATGATCTCCGACATGCTGGGCAACCAGATCCCGGCCGGCGTGGGCTCCATCCCCGACTTCATCGAGAACCACAAGGCGGGCAAGATCCGCGTGGTGGGGGTGATGGGCACGCAGCGCCAGGCGATCATGCCCGAAGTGCCGACATTCGCCGAGCTGGGGCTCAAGGGCTTTGAAGAGGTGCCGTACTACGGCGTGTTCGCGCCCGCCGGCACGCCCAAGGCTCGTATCGAACAGCTCGGCGCTGCCATTCGCAAGGCCATCGAGGTGCCCCAGGTGCGCGAGCGCCTCACCGCCATGGGCCTGACGGTCGGCTACATGAGCAGCGAGGAGCTGGGTGCCCGCGAGCGCGCCTACGCCAAGGTCTGGTCGCAGATCATCAAGGACAGCGGCTTCCAGCCCCAGTGATGGTCCCGCAGGCTGCTGGCGCTCAGGTGGACAGCAGCCGGTGCACCAGGTCCGCCGTGCCCTGGGCCTGGTACTTGCGCATCAGCCGCGCGCGGTAGATCTCCACCGTGCGGTGGCTGATGCCCAGCATCCGCCCGATCTGCTTGCTGGTCAGCCCGTCCATCAGGAACGCGGCCACCTCCCTCTCGCGCCCGGTCAGTTCGGCCTTGACCGCGCGGCGCGAGCTCAGGTCCTCGAAACTCCAGATGCCTGCCTCGTGCGGTTCCTCGGGCCGCAGTGCGCGGCCGGTGACGTGGCACCAGAAGGTCTCGCCCTTGAACTGGCCGTCCACGCGCTTCATGATGCGGTCATCGGCATAGGTGCCATTGCGCCCCAGCGAGTGGGCGATGCGCACGCCGGTACGCTCGTACTCGCCCACGCTCGGGTACAGGATCAGGAAGCTCTGTCCCACCAGCTGGTCCCGGCTGGCACCGAACATTTCGCACAGCGCCTGGTTGCAGTCCAAAATGATGCGCTGGCGCGACAGCGCCATGCCCACCGGGGCCAGGTCGAAAGCCAGGCGGTAGTCGATGTCGTTCATCGGCGATCTCAGGGTTGGGCTTTACGAAATACTACGTATGCAGATACGTAGTATCGTTGCATCCGCATTGTTCAACCACTGGAGCGTAGCGACGTGAACAAGATTTACCCCAGCGCGGCCGAAGCCCTCAAGGGCGTGGTGGCCGACGGCCAGCTCATTGCCGTGGGCGGTTTCGGCCTGTGCGGCATTCCCGAGGCCCTGATCGATGCCCTGAAGGATTCGGGCGTCAAGGATCTGACCGTGGTGTCCAACAACGCCGGTGTCGACGGATTCGGCCTGGGCAAGCTGCTGGAAACCCGCCAGATCAGGAAGATGATTGCCAGCTATGTGGGTGAGAACAAGGAGTTCGAACGCCAGTACCTCTCGGGCGAACTGGAGCTGGAATTCACGCCCCAGGGTACTCTGGCCGAGAAGCTGCGCGCCGGCGGCGCGGGCATTCCCGCGTTCTTCACCAAGACAGGCGTTGGCACCCTGGTGGCCGAAGGCAAGGAACTGCGCGAGTTCGACGGCGAGACCTATGTGATGGAGCGCTCGATCGTGCCCGACGTGTCGCTGGTCAAGGCGCATGTGGCCGACAAGTCGGGCAATCTGCGCTTCAACCTGACGGCCCGCAACTTCAACCCCGCCGCGGCCACCGCCGGCAAGATCTGCATCGTGGAAGTGGAGCGCATCGTGGAAGTGGGAGAGATCGCCCCCGATGACATCCACCTGCCGGGCATCTACGTGCACCGCATCGTGCACAACCCGAACCCCGAGAAGCGCATCGAGAAGCGCACCACCCGCGAACGCACGTAAGCAAGGAGAGCAACATGCCCTGGACCCAAGACCAGATGGCCGCGCGTGCGGCACAGGAACTCGAGGACGGCTTCTACGTGAATCTCGGCATCGGCATCCCCACGCTGGTGGCCAACCACACCGGCGACAAGGAAGTGTGGCTGCAGTCCGAGAACGGCATGCTGGGCATCGGCCCGTTCCCTTATGACGACGAGGTGGATCCCGACCTCATCAACGCCGGCAAGCAGACGGTGACCACGATCAAGGGCTCGTCCATCTTCGGCTCCGATCAATCCTTCGCCATGATCCGCGGCGGCAAGATCAACCTGTCCATCCTTGGCGCCATGCAGGTGACGGACAAGGGCGACCTGGCCAACTGGATGATCCCTGGCAAGATGGTCAAGGGCATGGGTGGTGCCATGGACCTGGTGGCCGGCGTCAAGCGCGTGATTGTGCTGATGGAGCACGTGGCCCGAAAGAAGGACGGCACCACCGACCTGAAGATCCTGCCCGAATGCACCCTGCCCCTGACCGGCAAAGGCGTGGTCGACCGCATCATCACCGACCTGGGCGTGATGGACGTGACGCCCGAGGGCCTGAAGCTCGTCGAGCTGGCCGACGGCGTGACGCGCGAGGAGATCCAGAGCAAGACCGGTGTGCCGCTGATCTGATCGGCATTCCCGCGCAAACGCGAAAGGCCCCAATGGGGCCTTTTTTCATGTCTGCGGGCGGGGCGATCAACCGAAGCGGAAGCCCGAGAGCACCGTCCGCATCACTTCTTCCGAGTAGACCTTGCGGCCCTCGGCGTCGCTGCCGGCGCCAGCGGCGACCATCAGGGGGATCAGATGCTCCTCGCCCCAGCGCGGGTGGCAATCGCGGGCATGCGGTGCTGCGGTCCAGTTCGTCAGCAGGGCTTCGCGCTGGGCCGGCGCGCTTTCCACGGCCTGCGTCAGCCACTCGTCGAATGCTGCCGATACCGGTGTGTAGCGAGGGTCGCCGTAGCCGCGCATGTTGTGGAAACTCATGCCGCTGCCGACGATCAGCACACCCTCGTCGCGCAGCGGGGCCAGCGCGCGGCCGGCGGCAATGTGGGTGGCCGTGTCCATGTCATGGCGCAGGGAAAGC
>JAEZLX010000145.1 GCA_023415035.1 Pseudomonadota bacterium
TGGAAGATGGACCAATGGCCCGCCTGTACCGCGAAGCGCCGCTGAACAGCGTCTGGGAAGGCACAGCCAACATGATGTGCATGGACGTGCGCCGCGCCATGCTGAAGGATCCTGGCTGCCGCGATGCTCTGATGGCGGAGATGAAGAGCGTCCAGGGGATGGATACGCGTTTCGATGCATACGTCAACGCGGCTTCGCAACTGCTCAAGGGCATGATCGACGATGAATTCCTTGCCCGCCCGGCAACGGAGGCGATGGCGCGCTGCGTTCAGGGAATGGAGCTGTTGCGTCACTCGACACCCGAGGTCATCGATGTTTTCCTGAAAACCAGGATCGGCGGTGTGGGCAACAGCTGGGGGGTCATGTTCGGCACCCTGGGGCCCGGCGTGTCGCAAGCTCAGGCAGATGCAATCGTTGAACGTGCCATTGTCAAGCGCTAAGTCAGCCGTTCTGAAGCCTTCCAACCCTTCTGACATGAAAAAACCCGCGACGCCAAAAGGCACGCGGGTTTTCGGTCTGATGGGCAACCGGTGGTCCCCTCGACAGGAATCGAACCTGTATCTAGCGCTTAGGAGGCGCTCGTTCTATCCATTGAACTACGAGGAGACATTTGGCTAAACCGCCAATCGTATCAGAGCGCAAGGCCCACCAAGGCACCGACTGCCTGTCTCAGCGCTGGCGCAGGGTTCGGCTGAGCAGGATGACCGGCAGCAGCCCCACCAGCACCAGCGTGAGCGCGGGCAAGGCCGCTTCGCCCAAACGCTCGTCGCGCGCGAGCTGGTAGGTCACCACAGCCAACGTGTCGCTGTTGAAGGGGCGTAGCACCAGGGTCGCGGGCAGCTCCTTCATCACGTCCACGAACACCAGCAGCAGGGCAGCCATGGTCGAGCGCCTCAGCAGGTGCCAGTGCACGCGCCGGGCCAGCGACACGCCCGTGACACCCAGCAGGCGGGCCGAGTCGTCGAGGCTGGCCGGGATGCGCGCATAGCCGCTGTGCACCGACTGCAGCGACACCGCCGTGAAGCGCACCAGATAGGCCCAGATGATACCCAGCACGGTGGCCGTGACCCAGTAACCCAGCGAAGATGCCGGCCAGCCCGACTGCACCCAGCCTACGGGCAGCAGCAGGCCCACGACCACCACGGCGCCCGGCACCGCGTAGCCCAGGCTGGCCAGCCGGGCAACACCGCGCGTGAGCAGGCCGGGCTGCGTGCGCTGCGCAAACCCCAGCAACAGCGCCAGCGCGGTCGCCAGCACCATGGTCAACCCCGCCAGCCAGACGCTGTTGAGCGACCAGCGCACGAACATGTGCCAGGGCAGCTCGTCCCAGCCGCCGATCAGGGGCCGCACCAGGAAGGCCACCGGCAGGACGAATCCCGCCAGGACAGGCACGCCACAGGCCGCCCACGCCAGCACGGCACGCGCGCCCGTCAGCACCACCGGCTGTGCGTCGGCTCCAGCGGTCCGCTGGCCACGGGAAGCCGCGAAGCGCATGCGACGCTGCGCCCGGTGCTCCAGCCACATGAGCAGCGCCACGACAGCCAGCAGCAGCGTCGCCAGCTGTGCCGCCGCGATGCGGTTGTCCATGACCAGCCAGGCCTTGTAAATGCCGGCCGTGAACGTCTGGATGCCGAAGTAGCTGGCCACCCCGAAATCGGCCAGCGTTTCCATGAGCGCGAGCGCCACACCTGCCGCCACCGCGGGACGTGCCAATGGCAGTGCCACCTCGCGGATGCGCCGGCGCAGCGGCGCGCCCAGCAGGCGCGCCGCCTCCATCAAGTGCGAGGCCCGCTCGGCCAGCGCCGTTCGCGCGAGCACATAGACATAGGGGTAGAGCGAAAAGGTGAACACCCACACCGCGCCGGGCGTGTTGCGAATCTCCGGAAACACGCGACCGCGCAGCTCGAACGCCTCGCGCAGCCACACCTGCAGCGGCCCGCTGAACTGGAAGAAATCGGTGTAGGCGTAGGCCACCACATAGGCGGGCATGGCCAGCGGCAGCAGCAGAGCCCATTCGAAATGCCGTCGCCCCGGAAAGTCGAACAGCGTCACGGCGCTGGCCGTCAGCATGCCCACCAGGGCCACGCCGGCGGCCACACACAGGCACAGGACGATGGAGGTGACGGTGTATTCGGGCAGCACCGTCTGCAGCATTTCACCCAGCACCTGGGCCGAGACCGCGTCGAACTGCAGCCAGGACAGCGCCAGCGCCAGCACCGGCAGCGACAGAAGCAGCGCCAACAGGATCAGCAGCAACTGGGACAGGCGGCGCGGCATGAATGGCGACGGTGATGAAAACGAGAATTGTATGCAGCTATCTACAATGAACCCCATGTTCCTCGACCTCGCCCAGCTCTGCGTCCGATATCCCGGACAGCCCCAGCCCGCCGTCAATGGTGTGTCGCTGGGCCTGAAAGCGGGCGAGATCGGTGTGCTGATAGGCCCCTCGGGCTGTGGCAAGACCACGCTGCTGCGTGCGGTGGCCGGCCTGGAAAAAGCCAGCGCCGGGCGGATCACCCTCGCAGGCGAGGTCGTGAGCGACGGATCACGCCACGTACCTGCGGAACAGCGCCGCATCGGCATGGTGTTCCAGGACTACGCACTCTTCCCGCATCTGGACGTGGGCCGTAACGTGGCCTTCGGCCTGGCGGGCCTGTCGCCTGGGCAGCGCGAGGACAGGGTGGCCGAGGTGCTGCGGCTGGTGGGGCTGGACGGCATGCAGAAACGCTTCGCGCACGAGCTATCGGGCGGTCAGCAGCAGCGCGTGGCCCTGGCCCGCGCGCTGGCGCCCAGGCCGCGCCTGCTGCTGCTGGACGAGCCGTTCTCCAATCTTGACGTGGACCTGCGCGAACGCCTGGCGCACGAGGTGCGAGGCATCCTCAAGGCCGCCGGCGCGACCGCGCTGTTTGTCACACACGACCAGCTGGAGGCCTTCGCCATCGGCGACCTCATCGGGGTGATGCACCAGGGATGCCTGCACCAGTGGGACGAGGCCTACGCGCTCTACCACCGCCCGGCCACACGCTTCGTGGCCGGGTTCATCGGCCACGGCGTGTTTGCGCCGGCACAGATCCAGGTCCAGGGCGATGACGTCGTCGTGCAAACGCCGCTGGGCACGCTGAACAACATCGAGGAATGTCCGCTGCCCAGCGCCTACCCGGACGGCCGCTGTGACGTGCTGCTGCGGGCCGACGACATCGTGCACGACGACGGCGCGCCGGTGCATGCCAGGATCGTGCGCAAGGCGTTCCGGGGGTCGGAGTTCCTCTACACGCTGCAGCTCGCCAGCGGTGAGACTGTGATGGCGCACGTACCCTCGCACCACAACCACGCCGTGGGCGAATGGATCGGCATCCGCCCCGAGCTGCAGCACATCGTCACCTTCCCGCGCGAGACCGACAGCCTCTGAACGGTGTGACGTGCGCCCCGACAGCCGCCCTCAGTGGGCGTGACCGCCATGGCCACCGCGGTGGCCGGTCGCCGGTGCGGCACCGCTGCCCAGGGCGCGCACCGGTGCCTGGATGTCCAGCGTCTCGCGCCGACCCTGCGGATCTTCAAACACCAGCGTGACCGGCACCACCTCGCCAGCCTTCAACGGTGCCTTCAGGTCCATCAGCATGATGTGGTAGCTGCCGGGCTTCAGGTCCACGGGCTTGCCGGCATGCAGGGTCAGCCCGCCTTTCAGGGCGCGCATTCTCATCACGTCCTTCTCGGTGACCATCTCATGGACTTCGACGACACCGGCCACGGGCGAGCGCACCTCGACCAGCTTGCGGTCTTCCTGCGCGACCAGTCGCATGAAGGCGCCGGTAGCCTTCTGCTGCGCCACGGTGGCACGCACCCATGGCTCGTGCACGTCGACGTGGGCATGCGTGGGGTGGGCCCATGCGCTTGCGGAGGTGATGACAGCCAGCACGGTGGCCAGCAGCGGGTTCAGGATGTATTGATTCATGACAGGTCAGAAACTCATTGTTGATATTCAGCTGGGCATGCAGCAAGACCATGCGATGCAGCGCCAGCACTGACCGGAACCTGCGCATTTGCACGGCCCGGCCGAAAAGAAATTCGGGGAACAGGTGGAACACGGCCTCCTGGGCAGCGTCCCCGGCGGACACTGGGGCCCACGCGGATCAGGCCTGCCCGGGTGGTGCGCGCGAATGCTGCGGCGCCCAGACGAATGAGAGGACAGGCGCGCGGTAGAACGCCGGCGGGAAATCATGTGCCAGACGCAGGGGCAGCACGGTGGCATCGGCGGAAGGTGGCAAGGCAGGAGCACCGCCGTGCAACAGGCACCAGGGGCACGGCGGCATCGACTGGCCATCGGCCGGCAATGACTGGGCGCTGCCCACACCGACCGGTGCATCAGCCTCCACCGGCATCATGACCATGCCACTGGCCGTGCACAGCTCGACCCAGCGCATCGCGCCAGCCGATCCCGACATGCCCTGGGCCAATGCGGGCGCGAGCGAACCCAGCGCCATGATCACCATGGCGATCCAGGCGAACAGCCGTCGGCGGGCGCGCATCAGCTCCATGCCGTCATCTTATCAGCGGTCAACTGCGCGACGGGGGGCAGCAAAGCCTGCCCCTAACATGCGCCAACCCCGGACCATCACACACAGGAGACAGGAACATGCTCACGCTCTGCGGCTTCTCGGCCAGCAACTATTACAACGTTGTCAAACTCGCCCTGCTCGAAAAAGGCGTTCCCTTCGAGGAGCAGCTGGTCTGGGTGGACGAGGTGGACAAGAGCGCCAGCCCCCTGGGCAAGGTGCCCTACCTGCGCTGCGAGGAAGGCACGCTGTGCGAATCGACCGTGATGCTGGAGTACGTCGAGGCCAAGCACCCACAGTCGCCCCTGCTGCCCGCCGACCCGTTCGCGGCGGCCAAGGTGCGCGAGCTGGTGCGCTACCTGGAGCTGCATCTGGAGCTGGTGGCGCGCAACCTCTATCCTGAGGCATTCTTTGGCGGCAAGGTCGGCGACGGGCTCAAGGAAAAAATGGGCAAACAGTTGCGCAAGAACGTGGCCGCCTTCGCCCAGATCGCCCGCTTCGAGCCGTTCATCGCCGGCGGGAACTTCACGCTGGCGGACGTGACGGCCATCATCCACCTGCCACTGGTCAGCAGCGCCACCCGCATCATCTACGGCGAGGATTTCCTGGCCGGACTGCCGGTGCGCGACTACCTGCAGCGCATGGCCGAGCGCCCGCACGTGCAGAAGGTCAATGCCGACCGCAAGGCAAACACCGAGCTCATGATGCAGCGCATGCGCGCCAAGGCGGCGTAATCCGCGTGGGCTCGACTCAGCCGAGCAGCCGCGCCACCGCGGCGTGCATGTCCTGCGCCCATTCGCGCCGGCTGCGGCCGCCGCTGCGTTCCGGCTCGCCGTAGCGCACCTCGGCGCGCAGCCCGGTGACGCGCAAGGTGCGCCAGACTGACGCCAGCAGCGTGGTGTTGCCGAAGAACTGCGGCGCGTCGCTGCGCTGCCCGGTGTCACCATCCACGTACTTCAGCCCGACCGGCATGGCCGGTGAATCTGCGGTGATGGCGGCCTGTAGCAGGTTTCCGTGGAAAGGCAGCAGTGTCGCACCGTCGTTGGTCGTTCCTTCGGGAAACACCGCCACCACCTCGCCCGCCTTCAGGTGCTCGACCATGTGGTGCACCACGCGCATAGCGTCACGCCGACTTTCGCGCTCGATCAGGATGGTGCCCGCACCGGTGATGAGCGCACCCAGCACCGGCCAGTGTTTGACAGCCGCCTTGGAAACGAAGCGGACCGGATAGGCCGCATTGATCACCAGGATATCGAGCCAGGACACGTGATTGGGCAGCAGCAACAGCGGCCCACCCCTGGGCGCTTCGCCTTGCAGCGACAGCTTTATGCCCATGATGTCGAGCATCTGGCGCGACCACTCGCGCACCAGCAGTGCGCAGGCATCGGGCGTGAGCTGGGCGAACTCGCTGCGGATGATCCACAGCCCGCGCAGCACATGCGCGAGTGCGCGCGCGATCCGCCAGAGCGCGCGCAGGTGGCTCACCGCGCGCCAGCCTGCCAGGCGACCTGGCCACCTACCAGCGTGGCACGCACGGAGACCGGCAGTTCATGCCCCTCGAACGGCGTGTGCTTGCCCTGGCTGCGCAGCTGCTCCGGGCGCACCTGCCATGAACCGTTCGGATCGAACACACACAGGTCGGCCACGCCGCCTTCGACGATCTGCCCGACGCTGGCCTGCAGTGTGCCCAGCGCGCTGCCCAGGACCTTCAGCGGGCCCGTGGTCAGCACCGCCAGCGCCTGCATCAGCCCCAGGCCGTCCTGCTGCGCCCACTTAGTGGCCAGGCCCAGCAGCAGCTCGACTGCCGTGGCACCAGGCTCTGCCTCGGCAAAGGGCAGCACCTTCGCGTCGGCATAGACCGGGTTGTGGTCCGAGACCAGGGCGTCGATGGTGCCGTCTGCCAGACCGGCCCTCAGGGCCTCGCGGTCGCGCTGCTGGCGCAGCGGCGGTTGCAGGCGCGTGCGGCTGTCGTAATAGCCAATGTCCACGTCGGTCAGCAGCAGGTTGTGCACGCTCACGTCGCATGTCACCGGCAGGCCCTCCGCCTTGGCCTGGCGCACCAGTTCCAGACCGGCTGCGCTGCTGATGCGGCACAGGTGCACCCGCACGCCCTTTTCGCCGTTGTCCCGGCTGGCGTTGTGGACACCGCGCAGCAGGTCGAACAGCGTGTGCAGCGCGATCGTCTCGGCCGCCACGGGAATGCCCGCAAGACCCATGCGCGTGGCCAGCGGGCCGCTGGCGGCCACGCCCTTGCCCAGCCAGTGGTCCTGCGGACGCAGCCACACCGTGTAGCCGAAGGTGGCGGCATACTGCAGCGCGCGCAACAGCACCTGGTGGTTGACGACAGGAACCTCGGCCTGCCCGAAGCCGATGCAGCCGGACTCGGTGAGCTCGGCCATCTCGGTCAGTACTTCGCCCTTGAGGCCGCGAGTCAGCGCACCCAGCGGGAACACGCGCGACTGGTGCAGTTTCTCGGCGCGAAAGCGCAGCATGTCCACCAGGCCCGGCTCATCCAGCACCGGTTCGGTGTCGGGCGGACAAACCAGCGCGGTCACACCACCGGCCACGGCCGCAGCCATCTCGCTTTCGAGCATGCCGGCATGCTCCTGGCCCGGCTCGCGCAGGCGCACGGCCAGGTCCACCAGGCCGGGAGCCACCACGCAGCCCGAGGCATCGATCACACGGTTGGCGTGGAAATCGGGTGCCACTTTGCCAATGGCGATGATGCGTCCGGCCGCCACCGCGATGTCGGCGATCTCGTCACGGCCCGAGGCGGGGTCCATGACACGGCCGTTCTTGATCAGGATCTTCATGGTGATGCGCTGCTCAGATGCCGGCACTCACGCCGGCGGGTTGTTCGTTCAGGATCTCGTCGAGCGCCGCGACCAGACGCTCGCATTCGGCCTGGGTGCCGATGGTGATGCGCAGGTGCTGGTCGATGCGCGGCTGGCGGAAGTGCCGCACCAGGATGCGCCGCTCGCGCAGCGCCTGCATCAGCTGCGCGGCATCGCACGTGGCGTGACGCGCGAACAGGAAGTTGGCCTTCGAGGGCGGGCAGGTGAAGCCGCGAGCCGACAATTCGGCGGCCAGCCATTCGCGTGAGGCGATCGTCTTGTGCCGCGTGGCCTCGAAATGTTCTCGGTCCTCCATCGCGGCCTGGGCGCCGATCTGGGCCAGACGGTCCAGCGGGTAGGAGTTGAAGCTGTCCTTGACCACCGTCAGCGCCTGGATCAGCGTGGGGTGACCGAGCGCGAAACCGACACGCAGGCCGGCCAGCGCGCGCGACTTGGACAGCGTCTGCACCACCAGCAGGTTCGGGAACTCGCCCACCAGGGTCGCGGCGCTGTCGGCGCCGAAGTCCACATAGGCCTCGTCGATCACGACCACGGACCCCGGGTTGGCCTGCAGCAG
>JAEZLX010000190.1 GCA_023415035.1 Pseudomonadota bacterium
AGAAGGATCGTTGTTGCCTGCAGGATCGGAAGTGATCGTGTCCATACTGAAATTATGGACCGCTCACTTATTTAATGAATACAGGGAAAACCCTGTCTATGGATTACCAGTGCTGATGCGAGGTCAGTCCATCGGCCGGACGACGATCACGATGGGCGAGGGCACGCGGCCGTCCACTTCGCGGGGCAGGGAGCCCGTGCGGTCGATGGCGCGCAGGGCGGCCTCGTCCCAGTCGCGGTTGCCGCTGCTGCGGACCACGCGGCGGTCGGTGATGCGGCCATCAGGCTGTGCACGCACCTCCACTTCGGTGGCCAGCCGGGACGGGAAGTCCTGCGTGTAGATGATGTTCGGCCGGATGCGCGCGGCTACCATGCCGGCGTAGCTGGACGAAGGGCCGCTTGATCGCTGCGCGGTGCCGGTCGAGTCGGGCGCACCCGTCGCGCCGGCCTGACCGAGGATGCGGCGCATCTGCTCGTCGCGTATGCGCTGTGAAGCCTGTTGACGCTCCTCCTCGAGCTTGCGTTTGGCTGCTTCTTCCTTGCGTTTCTGCTCGGCCAGGCGCTTCTTCTGCTCTTCGGCTTCCTTTTTCTTTTTCTCTTCGGCCAGCTTGCGTTCGCGCTCCCGTTTTTCCTTTTCCACGCGCTCGCGCTCGGCCTTTTCCTTCTTGGCCTTTTCCAGGGCCAGACGCTGACGCTCCTGCTCTTCCTTGAGCTTCTTGGCCTTCTCGACGGCGATGTCGGCGTCCTTCTTCACCGGTGCGGGTTCGGGCGCGGGTTGCGGCTTGGGCTCCGGTTTCGGTGCCGGCCTGGGCTCCGGTGGTGGCGGCGGAGGCGGGGGTGGTTCCACCGCCCTGGGTGCCGCCTTTTGCGCCACGGGTGACCACAGCTCGGCCTCGAAGGTGGGCGTGTTGTCCTTCTGCCAGTGCACGCCCCAGGTCAGCGCCACGATCAGCAGCACGTGGACGATGACCGCCAGGCCCATGGGGCCGAGCCATCGGCCCGACTGGGGTGGTTTGAACTCGATGCTGTCGGCGGAACTGTTCATGTCTTCGTCAACGGGTCAGCGCGACGCCTGCACCGACAGGCCCACGCGTTCGACACCGGCGCGCTGCAAGGTGTCCATCACCTTGACCACGGTCTCGTACTTGATCGATTTGTCGGCGCTGATGACCACCGGCACCTGGCCGCTTTCGCCAGCTGCCGCCTGAATCTGCTGCACCTGTGCGGCCAGCTGCTGGATGGAGACCGTCTGGCCTTCCTTGCCGGTGTTGCCCTCGCTCACGCGGATCTGCTCGTCCTTGTTCACGACGACCTGAACGAAGGTCTTGGGCGGTGCGCTGGCCTGACCGACGCTGGGCAGGTCGATCTGGCTCGGCGTGATGAGCGGGGCCGTCACCATGAAGATGATCAGCAGCACCAGCATCACGTCGATGAACGGGACCATGTTGATCTCGTTCTTCGTGCGCCGCACGCGTCCGCGGGAGGAAGCGGCCATGTCCGTGTCCCCCGCTCAGTGACCCGGCGCCGTCTGGTGGCCCAGGTTGCGCTGCAGGATGTTGGAGAACTCTTCCATGAAGGTTTCCAGGCGGATCGCCACCCGGTCGATCTCGTGCGTGAACCGGTTGTAGGCGACCACCGCCGGGATGGCGGCGAACAGGCCGATGGCGGTGGCCACCAGCGCCTCGGCGATGCCGGGGGCCACCGTGGCCAGCGTCACCTGGGCCAGCGCGGCCAGGCCCGTGAAGGCGTGCATGATGCCCCAGACGGTGCCGAACAGGCCCACATAGGGCGCGACCGAACCCACGGTGCCGAGGAACGAGAGGTTGACCTCCATGGCGTCCACTTCGCGCTGGTAGCTCGCTCGCATGGCACGCCGCGCGCCGTCGAGCAGCGTGCCGCTGTCCAGGATGCGCCGCTCGCGCAGCTTCTGGTATTCGCGCATGCCGCTGGCAAAAATCCGCTCCATCGGTCCGCCGTGGGACGCGTTCTGCGCCGCCGCCGAATACAGATCATTGAGGTTGGCGCCCGACCAGAACTCGCGCTCGAAATCCTCGTTGCTGTCGTTCACGCGCTTGAGGGCGAACACCTTGCGGAAGATCGCCGCCCAGCTGACCACCGACATCAGCACCAGCAGCAGGACGACGGCCTGGACCACCCAACTTGCGTTGAGCATCAATTGGACGATGGAGAGATCGTGCGACATGAAGGTATCTGATGGCGGGTTGTGCGGAAAGTTTCAGGCCGGACCGTCGCGTGACGGCGCCAGTGCCGAGAGGATGGCCGCCGGGATGCGTTGCGGCCGCATGGTCCGGGCATCCACCCAGCCGATGCGGATCTGGCCCTCGCACAGCAGGGTTGCCCCGCTGCCGTCGTTGCCGGCCCGGAGGAACGCCTGCTGCTCAATGGTAAGGGATGCCTTGCCGGCTTCACGGATACGTGCCGTAACCAGAAGCAAATCATCCAGCCGCGCGGGCCGCAGGTAGCGCACCTCGGTGCCGCTGACCACGAACATGCCGCCCACCTCATCGCGCAGGCGCTGCTGCTCAACGCCCAGGCTCCGCAGCCATTCGGTGCGGGCGCGCTCGAAGAACTTCAGGTAGTTGGCGTAGAACACGATGCCGCCCGCATCGGTGTCCTCCCAGTACACGCGCACAGGCCAGGTGAACGGGGCCGTCACAGGGCAGCCTCCAGCCGGGCGATCGCCTCCTGCAGCTGGGGCAGGGCGTTGGCCGTGGAAAAACGCAGCCAGCGGCCGGGTTCGGCCTGGGCAAAGTCGCGTCCCGGCGTGGCGGCAATATGGCAGCGTCGCATCAGCTCGAAGGCCAGTGCCCAGCTGCCGCTGCTGTCGGGTTCGCCCTGCATGGGGATGCCCCAGCGCCCGCACAGCCCGGACACGTCGGCCCAGGCGTAGAAGGCTCCATCGGGCATCACGGGCACCTCCAGACCGAGGCGCTGCAGCTCGGGGATGAACCAGTCGCGCCGTGCCGTGAACTCGGCGCGACGGCGCTCGTACTCGGCCAGGCTCTCAGGCTCGAAGCAGGCCAGTGCCGCGTGCTGGGCGATGGTGCTGGCGCAGATGAACAGGTTCTGCGACAGACGCTCCACCGGCTCCACCAGGGCTGGCGGCAGCACCAGCCAGCCCAGGCGCCAGCCGGTCATGTTGAAGTACTTGCTGAAGCTGTTGACGCTGATGACTTGTTCGCCCAGCCCGTCGGGCAGTCCGAGCGCACTGTGGCCGAAGGCGCTGTCGTAGCTCAGGCCCAGGTAGATTTCATCCACCAGCGTGATGCCGCCACGCGCGCGCACCTCGCTGGCAATCGCCTGCAGTGCGTCACGCTCGATCGAAGTCCCGGTGGGGTTGGACGGCGAGGCCAGCAGCACGCCGCGGGTGGCGTCGGTCCAGGCCTGGCGCACCTGCTCCACGCTCAGCTGGAAGCGCTGTTCGGGACAGCAGGGAATCATCACGGGGCGTCCCTCGGCCGCCTGCACGAACTGGCGGTTGCAGGGGTAGCAGGGGTCGGGCATCAGCACCTCGTCGCCGGCCTCGATCAGGGCCAGGCACGCGAGCTGAAGCGCGGCAGAAGCGCCTGCGGTGATCACGATGCGAGACGGATCGATATCCAGGCCGAAGCGCTGGGCGTACCAGCCGCTGATGGCCTCGCGCAGCGCGGGCAGGCCGGTGGCGGGGGTGTACTGGCTCAGGCCGTCACGGATGGCGCGTTCGGCGGCGGCCTGCACCAGCGGCGGGGCGGTGAAGTCCGGCTCGCCGATGTTCAGGTAGATCATGGGACGGCCATCGGGGCCGGCCTGCGCGGAGATGGCCTGGGCTTCCTTGGCCAGCTCCATCACGTAGAACGGGTCGACGCGCCGGGCACGTTGCGTGATGCGCATGCGGCTCAACCCCGGTCCCTGGCGGTTGCCGCCACCTCGACCGGGCGCACCTTGGCTGCCAGCTGGTGCAGCACGCCATTGACGTACTTGTGCCCGTCGGTGCCGCCAAAGCTCTTGGCCAGCTCGATGCACTCGTTGAGCACCACGCGCCAGGGCACGTCGGGGCAGTGGCGGAACTCGTACACGCCAATCCACATCACGGCGCGCTCGATGGGCGAAATCTCGGCCAGCGAGCGGTCCAGCAACGGCGTGATCAGCTCGTCGGCCTCGGCCGCCTGGGCGATGCAGCCGTGCAGCAGCGCGTCGTAGTGGACGCTGTCGGCCTTGTGGAAGCCGCTGAGGTCACGCGTGAACGCATCGATGGCCTCGGCCTCGTTGCGGCCGACGATGTGCTGGTACAGCGCCTGCAGCGCGAACTCGCGCGCCCGCGTGCGGGCCGACTTGTCCGACGCCTTGCGGGGCTTCTTGGATTCGGTGGTCATGGTGCTTCAGCCGTGCTGTTCGAGCAGGTGGGCCATCTCGACGGCCACGCGCGCCGCATCGCGGCCCTTTTCTTCCTGACGGGCCACGGCCTGCGACACGTTCTCGACCGTGAGGATGGCGTTGGCAATGGGCGTCTGCGTGTCCAGCGCCACGCGCGTGATGCCGGCCGCCGACTCGTTGCACACCAGCTCGAAGTGGTAGGTCTCGCCACGGATGACGCAGCCCAGGGCGATCAGCGCGTCGAACTCGTCGCGCTCGGCCAGCGTCTGCAGCATCAGCGGCACTTCCAGCGCCCCGGCCACGGTGATGTGGGTGATGTTCTTTTCCTGCACGCCCAGGCTCAGCAGCTCGTCGCGGCAGGCCTGGTACAGGGCATTGGTGATGCCCTCGTTGAAACGGGCCTGCACGATGCCGATGGTCAGCCGCTTGCCGTCGAGCAGGTTGGTGGTGCCTTTGTCTGCGCCAAACATGGTGTGGTTCCGATCAGGAGTTGGTGGGTTCTTCGTCGTGGCCCAGGAAGCCGGTGATTTCCAGTCCGTAGCCGGTCATGCTGGGCATGCGGCGGGGCGTGCCCAGCAGACGCATGCGCTGCACGCCGCATTCGCGCAGGATCTGCGCGCCCACGCCGTAGGTGCGCAGGTCCATGCGGCCGCGCTCGGGCGCCTGGGCCGAGCGTGCCTTGCCTTCGAACTGCTCCAGCAGCTGCTCGGCAGTCTCGCCGCAGTTGAGCAGCACGGCCACGCCGGCGCCACGCCGGCTCAGGTGGCGCAGGCTGGAGTCCAGCCCCCAGCTGTGCATGGAGCGGCCGATTTCCAGCGCGTCCAGCACCGACAGCGGCTCGTGCACCCGCACGTCCACGCTCTCGTCGGGCTGCCATTGGCCTGTCACCAGGGCCAGGTGCAGCGCGCCGCTGGGCGTGTCGCGGAAGGCATGCGCGGTGAACTCGCCGAAGGCCGTGCGCATTGGCCGCGAGCCGATCTTCTGCACCAGGCTTTCCGTGCGGCTGCGGTATTCGATCAGGTCGGCGATGGTGCCGATCTTCAGGCCGTGCTCGGCGGCGAACACCTGCAGGTCGGGCAGGCGGGCCATTGTGCCGTCGTCCTTCATGATCTCGCAGATCACCGCGGCGGGGGTGCAGCCGGCCATGGCGGCTAGGTCGCAGCCGGCCTCGGTGTGGCCGGCGCGCATGAGCACGCCGCCCTCGACCGCCTGCAGCGGGAAGATGTGGCCAGGCTGCACCAGGTCGGTGGCCTTGGCATTGGGCGCCACGGCCGCCTGCACCGTGCGCGCACGGTCGGCTGCCGAGATGCCGGTGGTCACGCCTTCGGCCGCCTCGATGGACACCGTGAACGCCGTGCCCATCTTTGTGCCATTGCGCGGCACCATCGGTGGCAGGTTCAGGCGCTCGCAGCGGTCGCGCGTGAGGGTCAGGCAGATCAGGCCACGGCCGAAACGGGCCATGAAGTTGATCGCCTCGGGCGTGACGTGGTCGGCGGCCATCAGCAGGTCGCCCTCGTTTTCGCGGTCCTCTTCGTCCACGAGGATCACGATGCGGCCTGCCTGGATCTCGGCGACGATCTCCTCGACCGGGGAAATGGCCACGGGGGCCTTGGTTTGGGGGGCGTTCATGATGATGCGATTTCTCCAGCGGAAACGGGTGTGCCGGGAATGACCAGACCCGCGGCCAGCATGCGCTCGACATAGCGGGCCACGGTATCGATTTCGAGGTTGACGGCCGCACCGGCGCTCAGGTCACCCAGCGAGGTGTTCTGCACGGTGTGCGGGATCAGGTTGATGCTGAACTCGGTGCCCTGCGGACCATCGGTCACGCGGTTGACCGTCAGGCTCACGCCGTTGACGGTGATCGAACCCTTGTAGGCCAGGTACTTGCCCATCGCGGGCGGTGCCATCACGCACAGTTCCCAGCTCTCGCCCACCTGGGCGAAGCGGGACACCTGTCCGATGCCATCCACGTGGCCCGAGACGATGTGCCCGCCCAGCCGGTCGCCGGCGCGCAGGGCCTTTTCCAGATTGATGCGGCGGCCTTCGTCGGCCAGCCCGGTGGTGCGGGCCAGCGATTCGGCGGAAATGTCCACCGTGAAGCGGGAAGCCGGCAGGTCGATCGAGGTGACCGTCATGCAGGCGCCGTTGAGGGCGATGCTGTCGCCCAGGCCCACGTCGTCCAGATAGCCGGGCGGCGTCTCGATGTGCAGCCGTTTGCCGTGATCGGCGGACGGGCCGAGAGGTTGGAGGGCGGCGATACGCCCTACCGCGGTGATGATGCCGGTGAACATCCCCCTATTGTCGCAGGGATTGCATCACCCCCAGGACATCCCGATCATCGAATTGGCGGGCGGCCGGCTTGACGCCCGCCACGGACGCCTTTCAGCCGATCTCGGGTGCGTCCAAAAAGGCGTCGCGGCCTAGGACCCGGGCCACGATGCGCAGGTCCTCGCCCACCCGGTCCACGGTGTGAAAGTGCAGGGCGGTGCGCTGCTCCAGGCTCTGCAGCGACAGGTTTGCCAGGCCGGCCCCGGTGCCCAGCAGGCTGGGCGCCTGGTACAGCAGCACCTCGTCCACCAGCCCCTCGCGCAGGAAGGAGCCGTTGAGCTTGTGACCGGCCTCCAGGTGCAGTTCGTTGACCTCTCTCACACCGGCCAGGTCGCGCAGCATCGCGGCCAGGTCAACCTTGCCGTTCGGGTTGGGCAGGCCCACGAGCGTGGCGCCGCGCTCGGCGAGCCCCGCGCCGCGCTCCGCT
The DNA here is from genome assembly GCA_023415035.1 of Pseudomonadota bacterium. Classification (GTDB taxonomy): domain Bacteria; phylum Pseudomonadota; class Gammaproteobacteria; order Burkholderiales; family Burkholderiaceae_C; genus Hydrogenophaga. Next base: position 7,132 of record JAEZLX010000190.1, read on the forward strand.
GCCTGCTCCGGCGGCAGGGCGTGGTAGATGATCACGCGGCGGGGCAGGCCACCGGCCGGTGTGTTCCACAGGCGTGCCGAAACCGGCGTTTCGAGCCGGCTGTCCACGATCACCAGATGCGGCTGGCGCGGGGTGGGCACGGACCGCACGTCCAGCATCGGGTCGTCCTCCAGCACCGTGCCGATGCCCGTGAGCACCGCACAGGCACGGGCACGCCAGGCATGGCCGTCCGACCGCGCGGCCTCGCCGGTGATCCACTGGCTCTGGCCATTGGGCAGGGCGGTGATGCCGTCCAGCGAGGACGCCATCTTCATCCGCACCCAGGGTGTCTTGCGGATCATGCGGCTGAAAAAGCCGATGTTCAGCTCGCGCACCGCGCGCGCCTCGGCACCGTCCTGCGGCATCACCTCCACCTCGATACCGGCTTCGCGCAGGCGGCGAATGCCACGGCCTGCCACCAGCGGATTGGGGTCCAGCGCCGCCACCACCACCTTGCCGATGCCGGCCGCCACCAGCGCATCACAGCAGGGCGGGGTGCGCCCGTGGTGGGAGCAGGGCTCCAGCGTCACACAGGCGGTGGCGCCGCGCACGTCATGCCCTTTGGCCGCCGCATCGCGCAGCGCCATGACCTCGGCATGGGGGCCGCCAGCCTGCTGCGTGAAACCTTCACCCAGCACACGGGTGCCGTCGCCGGATGTGATCACGCAGCCGACGCGCGGGTTGGGGTTGCTCAAAAACAAAGAGGCACAGGCGTTTGCCTGTGCCTGCTCAAGTGCGGAATACGCGGGGTTCAGCGTCATTTCCTCCAGCAATCAGTGCCACCGGCCGATTTGGCGCCCTTCTCATTGAGTGTGAGCGTGCCGCAGCTGTCCTTGACCTGCGCACCCTGGGGGGTGGCCTGTACGGTGTACTGGCTGCCGCTCAGGGTGCCGGTGAAGCCGAGTGTATAGAACCCGGACAGCTCGGTCTTGCACTGCCCCACGAAGTCATCTGCCGCGGTGTTGTCGCTGCATCCGCTGCCCGTCTTGTCGTAGCGCATGCAGGATGTGTAGTTGCGCTCCATCCACTGCGCGAACTCCATGAGGCAACCGGCAGCCAGGTTCCGCCGGGTCTTGAGCACATGGTTTTGGTAGGAGGGGTAGGCGATCGCGGTGAGGATGCCGATGATGGCCACCACGATCATCACCTCGGTCAGGGTGAAGCCACGCTGCCGGCGGTGTTTCGAATGTTGGTGTCGCAAGGTCATGATCTGGTTGTGTCGAACGTGGGTTTACTGAAGGACGATTTCCCGCCAGGAGATGCGGCCCTTGAAGGTCGCACCGCTGGCGCCGGTGTTGACCTTGAAGTCCCTCACCTTGCTGTCGGAGCCACCCACCACCAGGCGGTCACCCACCAGCACGGCCTCGCCGGGCTTGCCGACGCCAGGGTCCACCGAGCCGGGGAAAGTCGAACCGTCATAGGCATCGTCGCCATTGAATTTGCCGTCGTTGTTCAGGTCGAACAGCGGCTTGGACAGCCGGCCGCCCGTCCACGGATTGACGGCATTCAGGAAGCCCTTGCCGCCGGGCAGGCAGGGGTCTTCCAGCGGAATGATCGAGCTGGCGATCAGCACATCCTCGGCCAGCTTGTAGTAGTTGGACGCCGTGACGATGCGCTCGGCCGCCGGCAGGTCGATGTACCAGCCCTTCTTGCCGGTCATCTCGCCTCCGGATGTCTCGGTGAAGGCGCGCGTCGTCACGTCAGAGACGACCTTTTCATCTCCATTGTTCTCGAACCCACCTTTGCGCAGGTCGGCACGGGTGATGAGCGAACCGGAGTCGATCAGGCCGTACCAGGACTGGATGCTTTCGTCGGACGAGTCGGTCACGCGGAAGTCGCTGCCGGTGCCGAAGTGGACGAACCATTCGTTGGTTGCCGGGTTCTTGACCACCTTCAGGGGCGCGGTGATGGGCTGGCGCTCGTTGCTGTCATTCTTGGCCACGAACATGGGCTCGCTCCCGACACTCCAGTCGGTGGGGCTGGCGCTGCTCAGGTCGAACTTCCAGACGTTGCCATACAGGTCACCCGCGTAGACGTACTCGACAACGCCGCTGTCGTTCACGCGCAGGCCCGGCGCGGCCAGGCCGTTGTCAGCAGCGCTGGTGTCGGCGACCAGCTTCTTGATCAGCGTGCCGTCGATCACGTTGAATACGTACAGCGCGGGTTTGCCCTCGGTGCTGTTGTAGCCGTTGCCGATGAAGACGGCCATCTTGCCGTCCTTGAGCCTGCCCAGCACGGGGCGGCCGAGCATGTGCCCCAGGTTGGGGTCAGCCGCCGCGGTGCTGTTGGCCTTGGGGGTGTATTCCCATTTGACACTGCTGGCACCAAAACTGCCCGGGTTGGTGACATCCAGACCAAAGAGGCCCTTGCCGCCTCGGCCCAGGGCGGCCACGAGGTAGTTCTTGGCAGGGGTCTGTTCGAAGCTCGTCACGGCGATATCGCCATCGACGAAGTACTCGTGGCCATAGCTCAGCTGGGTCAGCTTCACGAGGCGGCTCTTCTCGCTGGCGGCATCGGGCACCAGCACCTCGCGCGGAATGTAGGCGAAGATCTCCTTCCCGTCGGTGGCGCTGAATGCATGGAGCATGCCATCGTTGGCGCCGATGAAGACCGTGTTGCTGTCCTTCACGTAGAAGGGCGAGGAGTGCGCGATGTCACCCAGCACGTTGGACGTGGCGCGGTCGCGCAGCGTGCCGCCGTTGAGCACTTCCTTGCTGCGATCGCCACGCAGGAAGTTGAGCACGTGTTCGGTGCCGAACCAGTCGTTCCGCTCGGTCGAGCTGAAGGTGGCCCACTTGAATTCCTTGCCGGTCAGTGTCGAGCCTATCAGGCCTGTCAGGCCACCATAGTAGATCTTGCGGTCGGCAGGCGCCGGAATCTTTTCCGATGCCTTCCACTGCGGGATGTTGCTCACGCCGTCGTTGGTGACGGGGTAGGCTGTAAGCTCACCCGACCACTTGCTGCTGTTGTAAGAACCCTGATAGACCAGTGACTCGGTGGACAACGCCGTGCTGTTGGCGATGATGTTGCCGCTGCTGCCATTGCGCTCCATGATGCGCTCCAGGGCGCCGCGCAGCGATTCGGCCAGCTTGGTGGGGTTCTGCACCATGAAGTAGTTGTCAGGCACGCCGTCGCCGTTGCTGTCCCATTCGGCGGTCAGGTTGGGGCGCTTGTTGCCGTCGCGGTCCAAGAAACCGCCGTATTTGGCGGCGTACCACAGCGGGTCTTTCAGGATGGAGGCCGAGCCTGCGTCGCTGGGCGTGAAAGTGCGGCTGTTGGATGCGGGAAGGGACCGGCAGTCGCTCGGCTTATTGGTCACATCGCAATACCCAGGCGTCCGGTTGGGCGGCACATTGAGGTAATACGCGTTGCCGCTGCTGGTATTGTCTTGCGTCTTCGGGTTTCCGATGACGAGGTAGGTGCCGTCGGCCGTTGTGCCGGAGATGACATAGCCCAGGCTCATGAGGGGGCCGCTGGCATCTGCCAGCCGGCTTACCGTCACCTTGAGCGTGCCGTTGGACTGGAGTTCGACCGTGTATTCGACGATCACGTCCATGTCGTAGTCGTTGCCCTGCTCCACGTCCTCGAAGTTCACGCGGAACTTGGCGTAGTAGCGACCCCCGTTGAGGCTGCTGTCCCTGTTGTCGTCGTTGGAGTTCGCGATGGTGTCAACGTAGAAGTCGACGATGGTGGCGGAGGGCTGTTCTGCCCCCTTGTTCCGTGAAATGTCGGCATTGCCGCCACCCGCGTGCTGTCCATAGGATTTCCCGAACGGCACCAGCGTGATCTTGCGGTTGTTGGTGAAGGGCACCTCGATCTTGGGCAAGGGCGAGCTCAGGGCCACGACATAGGTGTCCACCGACACCGGGTTGGCGGATTTGTTCTCGCGATCCAGATCGGGGCGCAGGTCGTTTGTCTTGCCATAGTAGGCGACTGAGGCAGAGTAGTAGCTTCCACGCTTGGTGGGCTCCTCGGTCAGACCGCGCGCCGTCGCCAGGCTCGTGAGCGGTTTGGGGGTGGGGGCTGCATCGTAGTTGGTGGCGGTGGTCTGGCCCAGGAAGTAATGGTTGCCGCCAAGGGCTTCCTCGCCCGTGATCTGGTTGGCCAGTGTGGATACATTGAGCGCCGGGCGTTGACCACCACCCAAACCGTCCGTGAAGCTGCCAAAACTGCTGCCGGGCAACTGGTCCGAATCGTAGGACACGTTCACCGTCGAGAGCACCAGCGAGTTCGGGCGGGCGCACCAGGCGACGTTGGCGCTGGCGTAGGGGTCGTCCCAGGTCGCGGGCGAGAGTCCCACGGCCGCATCATGGGAGCCGCTGGTGTTGTAGTCGCTCGTGGCACTTCGCTTGCCGGCAAAGTAGCGCAGCACCTCGTACATCATCTCGCCGATGGGGTTGCCCCAATCGGCCATGTCGAGTTCGTGGGCGGGCTTGACGATGTCGGTGGAGTTGCCGCGCCGATAGTGGTTCGATTGGAGCCCGTTGTTGAAATCGCGGATGCGCAGGCTGTTCAGGGTCTTGACGATGGTGGCGCTGTCGGTGAACTGCCCGGTGGCCGGGTTCACCTCGTCATTGAACGAGGAGACCACCTTGCGCAGCACGCCACCGGCCATGGGCTTGTTGTAGCTGCCGGTGAGCAGGCCGAACTTCATGCTGTCGGCATATTCGTGCAGCAGGCCGGTGGGCTTGAAGTGGGTGGGGTTGTCCGCGGGATAGCCCTTGCAGTTGGGGCTGATATAGTCGCCGACCTTCTTGCAGGCCTCGACACGCACCACGCGGTCGGTCACGCTGTTTTCGCTGATGGTCCAGGTGCCACTGCCACCGTCCCCGGTGTAGGAGCCCTTGAACAGCATCGTGTTCTGGCCCGGGTTGGAGTAGTACCTGCCCGCGGACGCCCAGTCCCATACGCGCTTGCCGCTCGGCGGGTTCTTGACGATCCGCAGAAGTGGGTTCTTGTCGCTGCAGTTCGAGAGCGTGCTGCAGTTTGTACCCTGGGAGTTGCTCACCTTGGCATCAGTGAAGTTGCCAAAAAAGTATTTGCCTGCGTCCAGCGGGGTGTACTTGGTGATGTTGTACCCGCTGGTGGCTTCGTTGATGTATTCCTTTGCCCAGGAGTGTCCGTCCTGCGGAATGTAGGCGCGCTCCAGGATGGTCTGCGAGGTGGAATCGGTTTTGCGGTAACCGCCGTAGAGCACCACGCGCAGCGCGTCGATGCGGCTGGTAGTGACATAGTTGAGCCACTTGCCGGACCACTCACCCGAACATGTGCCGTCCGCGGTGTACTTGCTGATGTTGAATCGGTCGCTGCTGTAGGTGTAGCAGATGTGCGGGTCGAACAGGCCGACGTAGTCGATGTCTTTGTTGAAGCCGATATCCAGCTGCCCATCCTCGTTGATGTCGCTGGCGTCGTTGTAGGCCTCGAAGAACAGGGTGTGGTCGCGGCCCACGGTGAGCATGGTCAGCGGCGGCTCGGTCGTGGTAGAGCCCAGCGGGCTGCCGGGCCATTGCACGGCGGCGCCCACGCCGAGGTAGGCCGCCAGGGCCGCCACGGACATTACGGACTTGGCGATGACGTTGGCAATGTGAAGCGGGTTCTTCTTGCTCATGGTATGCACCTCTGGTACATGGTGTGTCTGCCGGGGCGGGGGCGTGCTGTTCATTCGACGGCGTAGATGGACTGCAGGATCACCGCCGCGCGTCCATCGCCGGGCGCGGCACGGGCCGTGACGCGGTAGCGATGGCAGTTCTCGGCCGAGGTGAGGTCGTCCGGCTTGCACAGGAAGTTGCCCCCCAGGTATTCGACGATGTACTGGGGTGTGACGATGATGCCGCCGTTGTTGATCGGGGCGGTGTCGACCCAGTCGCTGTCGACGTAGCCGTCCTTTTCCCAGCGCTCGCTGACGCCGGCCACGGAGTAGTCCAGTCGGCCGCAGACGCCGGCAGTGCAGCCGACGCCCATGCCTGGCCGGGTGGTGTCGATCGCGGCCACGGACTCGCCCTCGCGCAAGGCGGCTTCGGCAGCCTGGAACGACAGGCTGCGGTCGAAGCTGTGGGCCGCCATCCGTTCTTCCTGGGTGCTCGAGCGCATGGCCACCAGACCGATCATGGTCATGACGACCAGAATGATGAGGGCGACGACCAGCACGACCCCGCGTTGCTGGCCGCGCCGCCGTGCTGGCTGGGCGTGGGGCAGGCGCCGGGGGCGGTCGGACGTGATTCGGGTGGGCGTCATGTGGTGCGGCTCCTCAGATTGGCCACGAACACCAGTGTGCGTTGCAGGGGAGTGTTGTCGATGGAAATGTTGGCAATACTCTGGAGGTTGAGCGTGACGCGCACGGCCATCACCTTGTCCGTGGCGGCCTGGCTCCAATCGATCGAGGTGCTGTCCTCGGGCAGTTCCTGCCACTCCGTGCTCAGGCCGGTGCCGTCGTCCGTCAGGTAGTCCACCTTCAGGCCGGTGATGCCGGCGGCGGCCGAGACCGCGACGCCCTCGGCGATCTCTTCCTTGCCACTGGAGGTCAGGCGGTAGAGCGAATGCCCGCCGCGGCCGTTGTGTCCGATGTACCAGAGGGCGGCAGTGACGGCGGTCAGGTAGCCGGACTGGTTGCCGCTATCGTAGAAGTTTCTGGCTGAAGGCGACGCGCAGTCGAGCGAGCCGCCGAGATTCTGGCTGCAGTTGAGTCCCGCTTCATGATGCTCAATGCTATTGCTGGTGGCATTGCTGATCTGGAAGATGGCGCCGCCCTTGTCATCGCAGGCCACCACGATGTCGTCGGCGGAGAAACCGTGGCCATCGGGCAGGGTCATCTGGGCTCCAGCCACGTTGTGCGCCGTGATGGGCACGGACCGGCCGATGCTGCCGCTGAGCACGAAGATGGCCTGGGTGTCCTCCACACGGTCGCCGGGGGCGGTACCAAAATCTACACCGGGCGCATCGGTTTCCGTGCCATAGGCGATCAGCGTGCCCGCCTGCCAGTTGTGCCAGGCGTTTTCGTTGATGGCGGCGGTGCTCGGGTCGTCGCTGATGCGGTTGGCCACCAGCGAGGTGCCGCACATGGTGCCGCCGGCCTGGCGGATTTCGCGTGCCATCATTTCGAAGGAAGTGCGCAGGTTTTCCTGGATGCGCGCAAGACCCTCGCTGGTGCGGTAGGTCTCCTGGCTGCGCACATACATGGCGATGGCGCCACCGACGATGAGCAGCCCCAGGAACATGCCGACCATGAGCTCGACGATCCCGAAGCCGGATTGGCGTGACCTGCCGGCAGGTGCCCGGCTGGCCCGCGTGTGAGCGGTGCGCGCCTTCATCATATGCGGCTCCGGGTGGCGAACGATTGCGTGCCTTCGCCGCCGGCCAGGGTGTCGTCCCAGAAAATCTGGATGACGCATTCGCTGTTGACGTGGCAGTAGATGGCGCCGCAGGTGGAGCTGCTATCGCCCAGATTTTTCTTGAGGCTGTCGATCCAGTCCTTGCGTGCGTTGTCCGCGAGGGTGGAGCCGGAGAAGCTGCTGGCGCTGCACGCCTTGTTCAGCGGCAGGTCTCCCGAGGAGGCGGTGTTGTACTGGCCGGCGAGGGCCTGGGTGCGGTCTGTGCGCAGCACATCCAGCATGTAATAGCTGAGCATGACGGCCTGGCTGCGGAACTCGCTGCTGCGGGTGGCCTTCATGGTCTTGGCCTGGAGACCGGCCATGCCCAGCAACCCCAGACCGAGGATGAAGGCGGCCACCAGGCTTTCGATCAGGGCGGCACCTCGCTGGCGCCGGGCGGCATGTTGGCGTGATCGTCTTGGACTCATGTTCGGATGGCGATGAATGGAGGTCGATCAGGTGGGCGCGTCACAGGCGGTGGTGACGCCGGCCGCCACCGAGGACACGGCGCGTCCGGTGGCCAGAATCGTGATGTCCCGGGCACGGTTGCTGTCCTTGATGGCCGAGGAGTCGCTGCACACGCGCAGCGTGCCATCGGAAGAAACGCGGCCGTCAGGGCGGAAGGAGATCTTGGAGGCCACGCCGGAGCTGCCCTTGATGACGATGCCCGCGCTGCTGCCGGAGTGTGTGTCCATCACCACTTCGCCCACGTCGAGTGTCTGGTCGCCATCCTCGTCGGCGAAGACAATCCAGCCGGCGGTCCAGTCGCCGCTGCTGGCGCAGGTGCTGCCGTCGCTGCTCCTGCACATGGTGACAAGGTGCCCCTTGCGGATCGCTTCTGAACGGGCCATGCCCAGCGCGGTCATGAGTTCGTTGGTCTGGCCGCTCAGCCGGTTGTTCGCTATCAGGGCCTGGAAACCGGGCACGGCCAGCGTCATCAGGATCGTGCCGATCGCGATGGCGACGAGCATTTCGATCAGGGTGAAGCCGGAGGAGCGAGATGAATGTGGCATGTAATAAAAATGATTAATGCATGCTTTATTTTCGCCGCAGCCATGATGACCCCCCAGACCAAAGAGCTGAACTGTTGTCGACAGGGGATGAGCGGCATTGCGGCCGTTGTCCCCTGGCTTGGGGTAGGCTGTTTTCGTGACTTTTTCTACAGTGCCGTGCAAATGCCGGCACGGCGCCGACAGCTTGCGCGCACTCAGCCGGGCAGGGAGGAGAAGTCACATGGTGTATATCCGTGGGTCGCAGCGCGGCTGGAGTCTGGCTGAGATGCTGGTGGCCGTCGCCATTGCGCTTGTGCTGCTGACGCTGGCCGTGCCGGCCATGGGGCGGTGGCTGGACCGCTGGCAGCTCGACACGGCGGTTCATGCGGTGCTGTCGGATCTGGCGCTGATACGCTCCGAAGCCATCCGCCGGGGCGGGCTGGTGGTGATGTGCACGGCGCCCGATACCGCGTCGGCCTGCGACGACACGCGGGACTGGTCGTCCGGTCGCCTGCTGTTTGTCGATCTGAACGGCAATGCGCGCCGCGATGCCGACGAGCCCATCGTCCGTCACGGCGAGCGTCTGCCGGGTGGCTGGGTGCTCAAGGGCAACACGCCGGTGCGTCGCTATGTGGCCTACCATGCGTCGGGACGCACGCGACAGGTCAGCGGCGCGCTGCAGATGGGGACATTCACCTTGTGCAAACCGGGCAGCGGCATGAACGGGCGCCAGATCGTGATCAGTGCGTCGGGGCGGCCAAGGGTGCAGGCAGCTGCGGCCAACGCCTGCGGTTGAGCGCCGGCAGGTAGCCAGGCAGGATCAGCGCCGCACCTCGTCCACCAGCGCGCGGAACTCGTCGATGTCCTCGAAGCTGCGGTAGACGCTGGCAAAGCGGATGTAGGCCACCTTGTCGAGCTTCTTCAGCTCGCGCATCACCATCTCACCCAGGCGGGTGGAGGGCACCTCGCGGGCGCCGAGGTTGAGCAGCTTTTCCTCGATCCGCTCGATGGCGGCATCGACCTGCTCGGTGCTGACGGGCCGCTTGCGCAGCGCCAGGGTGAACGAGGCGCGCAGTTTGGCCGGCACGTAGTCCACGCGCCGACCGTCCTTCTTCACCACGGCCGGAAAGCTGACGTCCGGCCGCTCATACGTGGTGAAGCGTTTTTCGCAATGGCCGCACTGGCGCCGGCGTCGGATGAAGTCCGCGTCCTCGGAGACGCGGGTCTCGACGACCTGGGTTTCCAGATGTCCGCAGAACGGGCACTTCATGAGCTTGGACCCAACAAATCCGGCGCCTTGCCGCCCCAGGCCGGATTCGCTCCCCCATGGGGGCATGCGGTCCGCGGAGCGGCAGGGCGTGCGGGCTTTACTTGTAGACGGGGAAGCGCGCGGTCAGGGCGTTGACCTTGGCGCGAACCGCCTCGATATTGGCCGGATCGCGCGGGTTGTCCAGCACGTCGGCGATGAGGTTGGCCGTCAGGCGCGCTTCCTCGTCCTTGAAGCCGCGCGTGGTCATGGCGGGCGTGCCGACGCGGATGCCGCTGGTGACCATCGGCTTTTCCGGGTCGTTGGGGATGGCGTTCTTGTTGATCGTCATGTGCGCCTGTCCCAGCACCGCTTCGGCTTCCTTGCCGGTGATGCCCTTGGCACGCAGGTCGACCAGCATGACGTGGCTTTCCGTGCGGCCGGAGACGATGCGCAGGCCGCGCTGAGTCAGCGTCTCGGCCACGATCTGGGCGTTGCGGATGACCTGTTGCTGGTAGGCCTTGAACTCGGGCTGCAGCGCTTCCTTGAAGGCGACGGCCTTGGCCGCGATCACGTGCATGAGCGGGCCGCCCTGCAGGCCAGGGAACACGGCGCTGTTGATGGCCTTTTCGTGCTCGGCGTTCATCAGGATGATGCCGCCGCGCGGGCCGCGCAGGCTCTTGTGCGTGGTGGAGGTGACCACGTCGGCGTGCGGCACGGGGTTGGGGTACACGCCGGCAGCGATCAGGCCGGCGTAGTGGGCCATGTCCACCATGAAGATGGCGCCGATTTCCTTGGCGATCCTGGCGAAGCGCTCGAAATCGATGCGCAGGCTGTAGGCGCTGGCTCCGGCCACGATCAGCTTGGGCTTGTGCTCGCGCGCCTTGCCTTCCATGGCGTCGTAGTCGATCTCTTCCTTCTCGTTCAGGCCGTAGCTGACCACGTTGAACCACTTGCCGGACATGTTCAGCGGCATGCCGTGGGTCAAGTGGCCGCCTTCGGCCAGGCTCATGCCCATGATGGTGTCGCCGGGCTTGAGGAAGGCAAGGAACACGGCCTCGTTGGCAGAGGCGCCGCAGTGCGGCTGCACGTTGGCGGCTTCGGCGCCGAACAGCTGCTTGACTCGGTCGATGGCCAGCTGCTCGGCCACGTCCACGTACTCGCAGCCGCCGTAGTAGCGGCGGCCGGGGTAGCCCTCGGCGTACTTGTTGGTCAGCTGCGTGCCCTGCGCGGCCATGACCGCGGGCGAGGCGTAGTTCTCGCTGGCGATCAGCTCGATGTGGTGTTCCTGGCGGGCGTTTTCGGCCTGGATGGCGGCGAACAGTTCGGGGTCGGTCTGTTCGATGAGGATATTGCGGTCGTACATGATGTGGCAGTCTTGGGTGACGTGGACCCCGCGCACCCGCACGATCGGGCGGCAGGGACTGCCCAGGCGAACGGCTGAACACCCGCGTGGGGTGGTGCGCTCCCCAGTGGTTGTCCCGGACCCTGATGGAAGAGGGCGCCGGGGGGCCACGTCAGCCCGTGTGTCCCGCCAGGGCGGGGACAGGCCTATCGCCAGTTGCGCACGGTGTGAATTCTATCCTGCCGCCAGCCGGGCCGCAGGAGTCCGTCAGGACTGCAGTGCGGCCACTTCGGCTTCGGTGGCGAAGTTCAGCGGCGCGGGGGCCTGCGCCTCCTGATGCACGGCAGGCTCCGCAGCCGTGTTCGGCTC
>JAEZLX010000009.1 GCA_023415035.1 Pseudomonadota bacterium
CCGCCGCCATCTACGCCGCGCGCGCCAACCTGTCGCCCCTGCTCATCACCGGCATCGCCCAGGGCGGGCAGCTCATGACCACCACCGAGGTCGACAACTGGCCCGCCGACGTTGACGGCGTGCAGGGCCCCGAGCTCATGCAGCGTTTCCAGGCGCATGCCGAGCGCTTCAAGACGGAAATCGTGTTCGACCACATCAACGCCGTGGATCTGACCAAGCGCCCCTTCGTGCTCAAGGGCGACAGCGGCGAGTACAGCTGCGACGCCCTCATCATCGCCACCGGCGCCTCGGCCAAGTACCTCGGCCTGCCTTCGGAAGAGGCCTTCATGGGCAAGGGCGTGAGCGCCTGCGCGACCTGTGACGGTTTCTTCTACCGCGGCCAGGAAGTAGCGGTGGTCGGCGGTGGCAACACGGCCGTCGAGGAGGCACTGTACCTGTCCAACATCGCCAGCAAGGTCACGCTCGTGCATCGCCGCGACAGCTTCCGCGCCGAGGCCATCATGGTCGACAAGCTCATGGAGAAAGTTGCCGAAGGCCGCATCGAGCTGAAGCTGCACAGCGTGCTGGACGAGGTGCTGGGCGACGACACGGGCGTCACCGGCGTGCGCCTGAAGAACGTGCAAACCGGCGCCACCGAGGACGTGGCCGTCAAGGGCTGCTTCATCGCCATCGGCCACCAGCCCAACACGGGTATTTTCGAAGGTCAGCTGGAAATGAAGGACGGTTACATCGTCACGCGCTCGGGCCTGAACGGCCTGGCCACCATGACCAGCGTACCGGGCGTGTTCGCCGCCGGCGACGTGCAGGATCATGTCTACCGCCAGGCCATCACCAGCGCCGGCACGGGCTGCATGGCAGCCCTGGATGCGCAGCGCTTTCTCGAAAGCCAGTGAGCCTGCCACAGCCGCCGGTCGGCCGGTGGCTGGCAGTCCGACAGGATTGTCTCTATAATGGAGAGCTTTGCCGGATCAGGCTTGCCTGTTTCTGGCAGATCCATCAAGGGTTACCGCCACCCATCTGGCGAGGTGAGGCCCCCATCGCTCGGATGGCGGCCGTTTTTTGACAACGATCGGAGTGTCCTTATGGCACGCGTGTGCGACGTCACGGGCAAGAAGCCCCAGGTCGGGAACAACGTTTCCCACGCCAACAACAAAACCAAGCGCCGGTTCCTGCCGAACCTGCAATACCGCCGTTTCTGGGTCGAGAGCGAGAACCGCTGGGTGCGTCTGCGCGTCTCGGGCGCTGCACTGCGCCTGATCGACAAGAAGGGTATCGACGCCGTGCTCGCAGACCTGCGCGCTCGCGGCCAAGCTTAAGCTAAGGAGTTCCCACCATGGCAACCAAAGGCGCACGCGAGAAGATCAAGCTGGAATCCACCGCCGGCACCGGTCACTTCTACACGACCACCAAGAACAAGAAGACCACGCCCGAGAAGATGCTGATCAAGAAATTTGATCCCGTCGCTCGCAAGCACGTGGACTACAAGGAAATCAAGCTGAAGTAAGCCTGGTTTCCCGCCGGATCCGAAAGGATTCCGGCAACGCCACAAAAAAAGCCCGCTGTGGAAACAGCGGGCTTTTTGTTTGGTGAACAGCCGGGCCGAAACCCGGATGCACCAGCCGGTCAGGCGTGCGCAGAACGCAGCTTGATGGAGAAGTCGCGCAGGGCAGCAATGCCACTTTCCTCGGCGCGACGGCACCATGCCTGCAGGTCGGCCGCAAGCTGCTCACGCGAAGCCGTGGTGCTGGACCACAGGACGCGAAGTTCTTCGCGCATGGTCACCATCTTGTCGAGCACCGGGCTCTTGGCACGCACCTCGGCCAGTTGCGGCTTGACATCGGCCGGCACCTTGTCGTCGTCGCGGTGCAGCCAGCGGGTGGCCGCCTTGACCAGCGAGGCATCGGCGCTGCGCGCCTTCATGCCTGCCAGCTCGCGTGCGCAGGCCGCCTTGAGTTCGGCGGCATAGCCGGCCATGACTTCATAGCGGTTGGCGATGATGGCCTCGAGCGTCTTTTCGTCCGCCACCGGCTTCACCTCGCCATAGGCCAGCTTCGGCGGCACCTTCTTGACATGCGCCAGGCCGAGCTTCTGCAGCGCGGAGATGTACACCCAGCCGATATCGAACTCGTAGGGCTTGACCGAGAACTTGGCCGAAGTGGGATAGGTGTGGTGGTTGTTGTGCAGCTCCTCGCCGCCCACGATCACACCCCACGGGAACACGTTGGTGCTGGCGTCGACCGCCTCGAAGTTGCGGTAACCCCAGTAGTGACCGATGCCGTTGATGACGCCGGCAGCCCAGAACGGGATCCAGACCATCTGCATCGCCCAGATCGTGAGACCAAAGGCACCGAACAGCAGCACATCGATGATCAGCATCAGGCTGACACCGAGCACCGAGTACTTGGAGTAGAGGTTGCGCTCCAGCCAGTCGTCGGGCGTGCCGTGGCCGTAGCGGGACAGGGTTTCCTCATTCTTGGCTTCGGCACGGTACAGCTCGGCACCTTCCCACATGACCTTCTTGATGCCGAAGATCTGCGGGCTGTGCGGATCTTCCTCGCGCTCGCACTTGGCGTGGTGCTTGCGGTGGATGGCCGTCCAGGCCTTGGTGGTCATGCCGGTGGTCATCCACAGCCAGAAGCGGAAGAAGTGGGCGACCGCGGGATGCAGATCCAGCGCACGGTGCGCCGAGTGACGGTGAAGATAGATGGTGACGCTGGCGATGGTGATGTGCGTCAGCACCAGTCCGATCAGAAGAGCCTGCCACCAGCTGGCGCCGGTCATGCCTTGATCCAGGAATCGGACCAGGGCGTTCCATATAGTGGCGACATCAAAGTTATTCATTCATTTCCTAGCAAACCCGCGTGCGGCGGGAGGGTACGCCAGCCACGAACCCGGCCGGCAAGGTGTATCCCCAATTTTAGTGGGGAGGTGGTGTTTCGACAAACACGTTATCCGTCAGGTTCCCCAAAAAACGGCGACTTCTGACACAGATCAGAGCATTTAGGGGCAGTTCAAGGCTTTCTCTGCCAGATGGCGGCAAAAAAACCGTCTATCGCATGGCGGTGCGGCCACAGCCGCAGGTGCCGTCCGCCTTCGCCCGCGCAAAGGCTGCCCGCCTGCTCCACCCGGGCAGCGGCCAGCGCGTCGGCCACCGGCAGGATTTCGAAGTCGGAATGCCCCGCCGAGAATGCCTCGGCGACCTGCTCGTTCTCCTGCATCAGCAGGCTGCAGGTGGCATACACCAGCCGTCCGCCCGGTTTGACCAGCCGTGCCGCACTGGCAAGGATGCGCTGCTGCAGCTCGGCCTGAGCGGCCACGCTCTCGGGCGTCTGACGCCATTTGAGATCAGGGCTGCGGCGCAAGGTTCCCAGACCGGAGCAAGGCGCGTCCACAAGGACGCGGTCCAGCTTGCCGGCCAGGCGCTTGATGCGCTCGTCGCGCTCGTGGGCAATTGCCACCGGATAGACGTTCGACAGCCCGCTGCGCGCCAGGCGCGGCTTGAGGCCCTCCAGCCGGTGGGCCGAGGTATCGAAAGCGTACAGCCTCCCGCTGTTGCGCATGGCGGCGCCGATGGCCAGGGTCTTGCCGCCGGCACCGGCGCAAAAGTCGGCCACCATCTCGCCGCGGCGCGCATCCAGCAACAGGGCCAACAGCTGCGAGCCTTCGTCCTGCACCTCGATGTCTCCGCGCACGAAAGCCGGCAGCTTGCCCAGCGATGGCTTGCCCTGCAGGCGGATCCCCCAGGGCGAATACGGTGTGGGCGAGGCCTTCAGGCCCGCAGACGCCAGTTCGGCAAGCACCGCGTCGCGCTTGGCCTTGAGCGTGTTCACGCGCAGATCCAGCGGCGCGTGGCTGTTAAGGCTGGCGACGAGCGCGTCGAACTGGTCACCCACCTGCCCGCGCAGCGCCTGCGCCAGCCACTCGGGCAGATTGTGGCGGTGCGGCGCGAGCAGCTCGTCGTCGGTGACCTTCGCGCAGGCATCGAGCCAGTCCTTTTCGGTGGCATTGAGCGCGCTCTTGAGAAAGTCACGGTCGCCCGGGAATCCCAGGATGGCCAGGCGCCGCCACTTGGAGCCCGAGCCCGAGCGCGCCAGCCATTCAAGGCGGAGCCGCTCACGCAGCACGGAGTACACGGTATCGGAGAGCGTGGCGCGCTCGCGCGGCCCGAGCGACCGGTGCTCGCGGAAAAATCGGGCGACCACGGCATCGGCCGGATGCTCGAACTTGAAGACGGCTTCAATCAGCCTGGCGCTGGTGTCCAGCAGGGCATTCGGATGCATGCCCATATTGTCACAGACCTGGGGCCGGCTCGTCGGATAATCATGGGTTATGTCCGATATCGCCCAACAGGTGAAGCGTCGCCGCACCTTCGCCATCATTTCGCACCCCGACGCGGGCAAGACCACACTGACCGAGAAGCTCCTGCTGTTCTCGGGCGCCATCAACATCGCCGGCTCGGTCAAGGCGCGCAAGGCGGCTCGTCATGCCACCTCCGACTGGATGGAGATCGAAAAGCAGCGCGGCATCTCGGTGGCGTCCTCCGTGATGCAGATGGAATACCGCGACTGCGTCATCAACCTGCTGGACACCCCCGGCCACCAGGACTTCTCGGAAGACACCTACCGCGTGCTCACGGCGGTGGACGCCGCGCTGATGGTGATCGACGCGGGCAACGGCGTGGAACCGCAGACGCGGCGACTGCTGCAGGTCTGCCGCGCGCGCAACACGCCGATCCTGACCTTCATCAACAAGCTGGACCGGGAAGTCAAGGCACCGCTGGACCTCATGGACGAGATCGAGCGTGAGCTGGGCATGACGGTGGTGCCCTTCACCTGGCCGGTGGGCATGGGCAAGACCTTCCGCGGCGTGTTCGACCGGCGCGAGAACCAGATGCGCGTGTTCAGCCCCGGCGAAGACCGCCGCGGCGGTGACGAGGAAGTTCTGGTCGGCCTGGACAACCCCGAGAGCGCCCGCCGCTTCGGCATGGAGTGGGAGCAGGCCAAGGACGAGCTGGAGCTGGTCGAGGGCGCCTCGCCCGCATTCGAGCATGACGCCTTCCTGAACGGCACGCAGACGCCGATGTTGTTCGGCTCGGCGGTAAACAACTTCGGCGTGCGCGAAGTGCTGGACGCCCTGGTGGACCTGGCGCCCTCGCCCGGCCCGAAACCCGCGATCCAGCGGGTCGTGGAGCCGACAGAGCCCAAATTCTCGGGCGTGGTGTTCAAGATCCAGGCCAACATGGACCCGGCGCACCGCGACCGCATCGCCTTCGTGCGCGTGGCCAGCGGCCACTTCGAGCGCGGCATGCGCCTGAAGGTGGTGCGCAGCGGCAAGGAGCTGCGGCCCAACACCGTGGTGAGCTTCCTGAGCCAGCGGCGCGAGCTGCTGGACGAGGCCTTCGCCGGCGACATCATCGGCATCCCGAACCACGGCGTGCTGCAGCTGGGTGACACCTTGACCGAAGGCGAATCGCTGCAGTTCACGGGCCTGCCCTTCTTCGCGCCCGAAATCATCCGCAGCGTGGAAGTAGCCGACCCGCTCAAGACCAAGCAGCTGCGCGCCGGCCTGACGCAGCTCGGCGAGGAAGGCGCGATCCAGGTGTTCCGCCCGGTCGCGGGCACGGTGCTGCTGCTGGGCGCGGTCGGCCAGCTGCAATTCGAGGTCGTGCAGCACCGCCTGGAAACCGAGTACGGCGTCAAGGCCCGCATCACAAGCAGTTCGTACAACGTGGCGCGCTGGGTCACCTGCGCGCCCGAGGATGGCGGCGAGCAGGAGCTCAAGCGCTTCATTGATGCCAACGCGCACCGCGTTGCCCTTGATGCGGTTGACGCGCCCACCGTGCTGCTCGATCACATGGCCACGCTGCGCGCGGTCGAGGCCAACTGGCCCAAGATCAAGTTCCACGCGATGCGCGAACACGCAGGGCTGGTGTTCCACAAGAGCATGTAAGCCCCTGTCCGGCCTGCAGTGGCAGGCCGGCAGCCGTTCAGGCCTGTGCCAACAGGCGCTCGATCACCCTGGGGTAGATGAGGTGTTCCTGCGTCAGCACGCGGGCAGCCAGCTGCTCGGGCGTGTCGTCAGGCAGGATGGGCACGACCGCCTGATCCAGGTATTCCCCGTGGTCGAGTTCGGCGGTGACACGGTGCACCGTGCAGCCGGCAAAACGGCAGCCCGCCTCGATAGCACGCCGGTGCGTGTGCAGGCCTGGAAAGGCCGGAAGCAGGCTCGGATGGATGTTGACCAGCCGACCCTCGTAACGGGCAACAAAGCCGGGGGTGAGGATGCGCATGAAACCGGCAAGCACGACGAGGAACGGTTCGTGGAGGTCGATTTCTGCCATCAGGGCGGCATCGAAGTCCTCGCGGCTCGCATGCGCCTTGTGATCGATCACCGCCGTCGCGATGCCCTGCTGGCGCGCGTAAACCAGTCCGCCCGCATCGGCGCGGTTGGATATGACCGACACCACCCTGGCTCCGTACCGGTTTTCCCACTGGCCGGCCCGCGCCGCCGCGACAATGGCGGCCATGTTCGAACCGCCGCCGGAGATCAGGATGACAATGTTCTTGCGCTGGGTCACGGCTGGCACCACCTAAACCCTCAAGTGTAATGAACCCCGACTTTCCCCAACGCCCGCTCACCCATACCGAGGCACGCGTACTTGCCACCCTCATGGAAAAGGCGCGTACCGTCCCCGACAGCTACCCGCTGACCCTCAACAGCCTGCAATCCGGCTGCAACCAGAAAAGCAGCCGCGATCCGGTCATGGAGCTGGGCGAGGCCGAGATCCTGGAAGCGCTGGACAGCCTGCGCGAACGGGATCTGGTGATCGAATCCAGCGGTTCGCGCGTGACACGCTACGAACACAACTTCCAGCGCGCCGTGGGCGTGCCCGAGCAGTCGGCCGTGCTGCTGGGTCTGCTCATGCTGCGTGGCCCGCAGACAGCGGCTGAACTGCGCGCCAACGCTGACCGCTGGTACAAGTTCCTGGACATCGGCTCGGTCGAAGCCTTTCTCGACGAGTTGCGGGAACGCGGTGAGGACAAGGGCGGCCCGCTGGTGGTCAAGCTCCCCCGCGCGCCGGGCGCGCGCGAACAGCGCTGGGCGCACCTGCTTTGCGGCCCCGTCGACACGGCGCCTGTCTTGACCGCACCAGCCCCGGCGGCCAACCATGGAGGTCTGGAGGCACGGGTCACACGGCTCGAAGAGCGCATCGACGAACTGGAGCGACTGCTGCGCCAACTGGCACCAGAGGCCCTGTCACAGCCCTGACAGCCCGTTTTCGAACGGTCGTGCGAGACTGTCGCCGATGTCTGTGCTGGGCCACAGGCGATTCCTATCGAGACACATCCGGAGACACGCATGGACCTGGCTTTCACGCCCGAAGAACAGGCTTTCCGCGAAGAGATCCGCTCCTGGGTCAGGGCAAACCTGCCTGCGGACATCAGCCACAAGGTGCACAACGCCCTGCGCCTGTCGCGCGATGACATGCAGCGCTGGGCCAGGATCCTGGGCAAGAAAGGCTGGCTGGGTTACGGCTGGCCGAAGGAGTTCGGCGGCCCTGGCTGGAACGCGGTGCAAAAGCACCTGTTCGAGGAAGAATGCGCCCTGGCAGGAGCGCCCCGCATCGTGCCCTTCGGGCCGGTGATGGTGGCCCCCGTGATCATGGCCTTCGGCAACCGGCGGCAGCAGGAGCGCTTTCTGCCCGGCATAGCCTCGGGCGAGGTCTGGTGGAGCCAGGGCTACAGCGAACCCGGCTCGGGCTCCGACCTGGCCTCGGTGCGCACCCGCGCGGAGCGAAAGGGTGACAAGTACATCGTCAATGGCCAGAAGACCTGGACCACGCTGGGGCAGTACGGCGAATGGATCTTCATGCTGGTGCGCACCAGCAACGAAGGCAAGCCGCAAACGGGGATTTCCTTCCTGCTCATCGACATGAAGTCGCCCGGCGTGAGCGTGCGGCCCATCAAGCTCCTCGACGGCGAGTACGAGGTCAACGACGTGTTCTTCGACAACGTCGAGGTGCCAGTCGAGAATCTGATCGGCGAAGAGAACAAAGGCTGGACCTACGCCAAGCACCTGCTCAGCCACGAGCGCACGAACATCGCCGACGTCAACCGGGCCAAGCGTGAGCTGGAGCGTCTCAAACGCATTGCCAAGGCGGAAGGCATGTGGGATGACGTGCGCTTTCGCGACCAGATCGCGTTGCTGGAGGTGGACATCGTGGCGCTGGAAATGCTGGTGCTGCGGGTACTGTCGGCGGAGAAATTGGGCCGCAACCCGCTGGACATTGCCGGTCTGCTCAAGATCCGCGGCAGCGAGATCCAGCAGCGCTACACCGAGCTGATGATGCTGGCCGCGGGCCCGCTCAGCCTGCCCTTCATCCAGGAGGCCATGGAGGCCGGCTGGCAGGGCGACTTCCCGGGCGGGGTGGTGGCCAACGCGCCGCTGGCCGCGTCCTACTTCAACATGCGCAAGACCACCATCTATGGCGGGTCGAACGAGGTGCAACGCAACATCGTGGCACAAACCGTTCTCGGTTGAGGAGCAGACGGATGGACTTCGATTTCAGCGATGAGCAGGAACAGCTTCGCGACGCGGTACGCAAGTGGGTCGAGAAAGCCTACGGCTTCAGCCGCCGGCGCACCATCGTCGAGGCCGGCGGCTTCGACCGTGGCACATGGGAAGCGCTGGCCGAGATGGGTCTTTGCGGATTGACCGTCCCCGAGGCACACGGCGGCATGGGCATGGGTGCCGTCGAGGCCATGCTGGTGATGGAGGAGCTTGGGCGCGGCATCGTGCTCGAGCCCCTCGGACAGGCACTGATGGCCAGCGCGGTCATCGGCGCTCACGGCAACGAGGTGATCCGGTCGGCGTGGCTTCCGCGCATCGCCTCCGGTGAGGCACTCGTGGTACTGGCCCACCAGGAACGCGGGGCGCGCTACCGGCTCGATCGCTGCAGCACGAATGCCGCCCAGCAAGGCGCCGCATGGGTGCTCAGCGGAACCAAAAGCATCGTTCCGGCAGGCGACAGCGCGGACGCGTTCATCGCGCCTGCCATGGTCAATGGCAGCATGGCCCTGTTCGTCGTCGAGCGCAACAGCACCGGGGTCTCCACACGGGGCTATCTCACCCAGGACGGCAGCCGCGCCGCCGAAGTTCGCTTCGACCAGGCGCCCGCACAGCTGCTCACGGACAATGGCCTGGCAGCGCTGGAATTGGCCGTCGATGTCGGGATTGCCTCTCTCTGCGCGGAAGCCGTGGGTGTCATGGATCTCACGCTGGCAACGACCGTCGAGTACATGCACACGCGCAAGCAGTTCGGCGTGCCCATCGCCAGCTTCCAGGCGCTGCGCCACCGCGTCGCCGACATGAAGATGCAGCTGGAGCTGGCGCGCTCGATGAGCTACTACGCGACGCTGAAGCTGGGCGCCCCCACGGACGAGCGGCGCCTAGCCATGGCCCGCGCCAAGGTGCAACTCGGTCAGGCCATGCGCTTCGTCGGCCAGCAGGCGGTGCAGCTGCACGGCGGCATCGGCGTGACCGACGAATACATCGTCAGCCACTACTTCAAGAAGCTCACACAGATGGAAATGAGCTTCGGCGACACCCTGCACCATCTGGGCGAGGTGTCGGCCCGCATGCAGGATACCGCCGGGGTGTTCGCCTGACTCAGGCCAGCGCTCCGGCGTCCTTGGCCTGCCGGCGCAGCGCGACCGCGTCGGCTTCGGCCAGCGACACGTCCGATTCGGTCAGACGGAAAATCCGGATCGAGTCGTAGAGCTGGCCGACCTGGTGATCCATTGACCTGGATGCCGCTGCCAGCTGCTCGACCATTGCGGCGTTCTGCTGTGTGATCGCATCAAGATCGACCAGCGAGGTACTGATCTTCGCCACACCCGTCGATTGCTCCTCGGTGGCATGGCTGATGTCTTCCAGCACACCGGCCACCTGCTCGACCGAGCGCATGGCCTCGTCCATGCGGTTGCGCGCGTCAGCCGTGCGCGCCGACCCGGCATCCACACGCGAACGCGATTCCTGGATCAGGTCACGTATCTCTCGGGCAGCAGCCGTCGTGCGCTGAGCCAGCGCGCGGACCTCACCGGCCACCACGGCAAAGCCGCGCCCCTGCTCGCCAGCGCGGGCCGCCTCGACAGCGGCATTGAGTGCCAGGATGTTGGTCTGGAAGGCCACGCCTTCGATCACCTGGATGATGTCGCCGATGCGGCTCGACGACTCTGCAATTTCCTGCATGGTCTGCGCGACCACAAGCACCGCCTCGTGGCTGCGACGTGCCACGCCGGAGGTTTCCCGCGCCGCCTGCGCGCCCTCGCGGGCCAGCTGCGACGTCTGCTGCGTGGTCCCGTTGATTTCCTCCATGGAGGATGCGGTTTGCTCCAGGTTGGATGCCTGGACCTCGGTGCGCCGCGACATGTCGAGGTTGCCGTCGGAAATCTCGTGCGACGCACCACGCAGGTTGTTGACCTCGTCTCGCACGTCCCGCACCAGGGTCCGCACCGACACGGCCAGCTGCGCCAGGGCGAGCTGCAGCTGCTGGATCTCCCCCTTGCCATCGACCCGAACCCGGCTGGTCAGGTCACCGCTGGCAATCTGGTTGGCGGTTTCGATCACGCTCCTCAGGGGCCACAAGGTTGCCGCTATGGACAGCCACGCGGCGGTCGCCACCGTGAACACGGTGGCCAGCACGGTGACCGCCCATGGCGCCCCGGACAAGGCACATACCAGAGGCCCCACGGCCGCCCAGGCCGACAGTATCGCAATCTTGCTGCGCAGGCCCGGCCGGACCAAACGGGCCAAACGGCCCTGGATATCGGTGCGCACGACCAGCCCGCGCCGCAAACGATGGACGATCCGGCCCGACTCGGCCTCATCGCGCATCCTGGCGTACAGACGCTCAGCGGCCGCGACCTCCTGGGGCTCCGGCTTGGTCCGCACGGACAGGTAGCCAACGATGCGGTCACCGTTGCGCACGGGCGTGGCGTTGGCCCGCACCCAGTAAAAATCGCCGTTCCTTCGGCGGTTCTTGATCACGGCGGTCCAGGGCCGGCCACTTTCAACCGTTTCCCAGAGATCGCGGAACGCCTCGGCAGGCATGTCCGGGTGACGCACGATGTTGTGCGGCTGGCCCATCAGCTCCTCGCGCGAGAAGCCGCTGACCGCCACGAAGTTGGCATTGCAGTAGGTGATCCTGCCCTTGAGATCGGTGACCGAGATGAGCGTCTGATCCGAAGGAAAATCATAGCCATTCGGTGTGACGGGCAAATTTTGTCGCATGAATACTCCAACCTGGCACGGCAGGGCGAAGGCCTTGCCTGCAGGCGCCTTTGCGGCATTCCCCGCAGATACTTGTACCAGTACCCATTGTCGGCAACTCCGGATCCGGCCAAGCCGCCAACAACAGGGCTTCCACCCTTTTTTCCCCGACATCGCTCCCGGGATGCGGTGCCTGCAAGTCTCCCCAGGAGATGTCCCGACGTGGTGAAACCGCTTATTTCGGCACTTGCCGGCAAGACTTGAAGGCCATCTATCATTTGCCCGATGTCACCGCTTCCAGCCCCGACCCCGTCCCGCCGCCTGCTCTGGCTTGTTGCCATCGGCTTTTTCATGCAGACGCTGGACGCCACCATCGTCAACACGGCGCTACCCGCCATGGCCCACAGCCTGGGCGAAAGCCCGATGCAAATGCAGGCCGTGGTCGTCGCCTACGCCCTGACCATGGCGGCAGTGATCCCGGCCTCGGGCTGGCTGGCCGATCGCTTCGGCACCCGGCGTGTGTTCCTGAGTGCCATCGTGCTGTTCACCCTCGGCTCGGCCGCCTGCGCCGCGTCTCCCACCCTGGGTTGGCTCACCGCCTCACGGGTGCTGCAGGGCGTCGGCGGCGCCCTTTTGCTGCCGGTGGGACGGCTTGCGGTGCTGCGCGCCTTTCCGCGGGAGCAATTTCTCGAAGCCATCAGCTTTGTGGCCATCCCTGGCCTGATAGGGCCTCTGGTCGGCCCGACCCTGGGTGGCTGGCTGGTCGAGGCGGCGTCCTGGCACTGGATCTTTCTCATCAACATCCCGGTCGGCGTCCTTGGCGCGCTGGCCACGATGCGCTTCATGCCTGTGGGGCGGGGCGAAAGGCCTCCCGCCTTCGACCTCGGTGGGTACGGCATGCTGGTGGTCGCCATGCTGGCGATCTCGCTGGCACTGGACGGCCTCGGCGGCCTGGGCATGCAGCACTTGGTGGTGCTGCTGCTGTTGCTGCTCGGCCTTGCCTCACTGGCTGCGTACTGGCTGCATGCCCTGCGGGTGCCTTCGCCGCTGTTCTCGCCGAGACTGTTCGGCATCGCCTGTTTCCGCGTCGGCCTCCTGGGCAACCTGTTCGCCCGCATCGGCTCGGGCGCCATGCCCTTTCTCATTCCGTTGCTGATGCAGCTGGGCATGGGGTACAGCCCGGCGCAGGCGGGCATGCTGATGCTGCCCGTGGCGGTGGCCGGCATGGGCATGAAGCGCCTGGTCACGCACGTCATCGGCCTTTGGGGATACCGCAACATCCTGATTGGAAACACCATCGTGCTGGGCCTGCTGATCGCCAGCTTTGCCCTCATGACACCCGATCAGCCGCTGTGGCTGCGCGTGATGCAGATGGCGGTATTTGGTGCCATCAATTCCATGCAGTTCACGGCCATGAACACCGTCACCCTCAAGGACCTGGATAACGCGGGAGCCAGTTCAGGCAACAGCATGCTGTCCATGGTCCAGATGCTCGGCATGGGCATGGGCGTGAGCGTGGCTGCCACGCTGCTGGCCGTGTTCGGCCAGTGGATGCAGGTCGCTCCAGGAACCACCGGCGTCGACACCCTTCCCGTGTTCCGCGCCGCACTGATGGTCATCGGAGTCATCACGATGATGTCTGCCGGCATCTTCTGGCAGCTCAACGCGGACCGACAGGACCAGGGTGACGCGCAGCGTGCGGGGGAGTCGCACGCCGAGCACTGAACAGGCGTCAGGCGTGCAGCCGCGAGGTGCGCGGCAGGCGGGCCATGAGAAACTCCATCTGGTCGGCCAGAATGCGGCGATTGCGCAGGATGAAGTCCTCCCACAGGCTGGGCACGTAGGGGGCGTACAGCAGCGACATGTGAGCCTGCTCGGGCGTCCGGTTGGCCTTGCGATGGTTGCAGTGCTTGCAGGCCGTCACCACGTTCATCCAGTGGTCGCGCCCGTCCTGTGAAAGCGGGATGATGTGCTCGCGCGTGAGATGTTCCTCGCCAAAGGCCTGGCCGCAATAGGCGCACACGTGGCGGTCACGGGCAAACAGCTTGGCATTGGTCAGCGCCGGACGCAGATCGAACGGATTGATCTCGGGCGATCCGCGCGTGCCGATGATGGAGTTCACGGCGATGACGGACTGCCGGCCCGTGACAGCGTTGACGCCGCCATGAAACACCGCAATCTCGGCGCCGGCTTCCCAGCGCACATCGTTCGCGGCGTAATGCAGCACGGCATCCTCCAGGCTGATCCACGACTGCGGCAGCCCCTGGGCAGACAGCTTCAGCACCTTCAAGACCTGGCTCCTTCGAGAAATATCCCCCGTGTCGCCACACGCGCCCCCGTCCCGTGCGGACCCGCGGTGCGGCGTGCAGGAGGACAAGTCGTCTTGTGTGTCAATATAGCGTGTTTCCCCCAATCGTTCACGACGGGCGCTGCCCGCCACAGCCCACAAGAGCATGAGAATCATCCGAGGCCTCTGGAATCGCGACGCCGCCCTGCGCGGCTGTGCGCTGACCATCGGCAATTTCGACGGTGTGCACCGTGGCCACCAGGCCATGCTGGCGCTGCTGCAGAACGAGGCGCGCCACCGGGGAGTGCCGACCTGCGCCATGACGTTCGAGCCCCATCCGCGCGACTTCTTCGCCCAGATGCACCGCAAGCCCGAGCTGGCGCCGGCGCGCATCGCCACGTTGCGCGACAAGCTGTCCGAACTGGCCCGCTGCGGCGTCGATCAGTGCGTGGTGCTGCCCTTCAACGAGCGGCTGGCCACGCTGCCGGCCGAGTCCTTCATCGAGGACATCCTGGTCAGGGCGCTGGGAGTGAAATACGTGCTGGTGGGCGACGACTTCCGCTTCGGCGCCCGCCGCACGGGTGACTACGACATGCTCGACGCCGCCGGCCAGCGCCTGGGTTTCGACGTCGCCCGCATGCAGAGCTACGAGGTGCACGGCACCCGCGTCTCCAGCTCCGAAGTGCGCGAGGCCCTGGCCGCGGGGGACATGGACCGCGCTGCCGCGCTGCTGGGCCGGCCCTACAGCATCAGCGGCCATGTGGTGCACGGGCGCAAGCTCGGCCGCCGGCTGTCCGAGAGTCACCCCGGTGCAGAAGACGGCTTCCGCACGCTCAACCTGCGCTTCTCGCACTGGAAGCCAGCCGCCAGCGGCATCTTCGCGGTGCATGTCCACGGCCTGCACCCCGATCCGGACGCGCCGCCCCTGGAAGGCGTGACCAACCTCGGCGTGCGCCCCTCGCTCGACCCCGACGACGTCAACGGCGGGCGCGTGCTGCTGGAGACGCACTGCCTGCAGTGGCCGGCCGAAATGGCCGCCAGCCTGCCCGGTGGCGAGGCCTACGGTAAAATCATCCGCGTGGAACTGCTGCACAAACTGCACGACGAACTGAAGTACGAGAGCCTGGACGCCCTGACCCAGGGCATCGCCCAGGACTGCAGTGACGCGCGCGCATTCTTCGATTCGCTGCACGCGCAGACTCGTCGTCAGACCACGCGCGACCGAATTTGAGGCCGTACCGGAGCCCCGACTCCGGGCTGTGCGCGCCCTGACCGGCTCGGGGCGATCCGCCTTCCCTCCTTCAGCGGCCTGCCGCGCCGCCGGGCATTCAGCCCGCCCAGAACCCACGCCAACAGTCGAAGACGAACCATGGCCGATTCCACCCAGTCCCCCAAGAAGCAACCCAAGGCCAAGGCCGACAGCCAGGCCGGCGGCGGCGCCTACCGCGCCACGCTGAACATGCCCGACACCGTGTTCCCCATGCGGGGTGACCTGCCCAAGCGCGAACCGGCCTGGGTCCAGGACTGGAACGAAGGCGGCCTGTACCAGCGGCTGCGGGTGGCACGCCGGGGTGCCCCGCTGTTCGTGCTGCACGATGGCCCGCCCTATGCCAACGGCAAGCTGCACATCGGCCACGCGCTGAACAAGGTGCTCAAGGACATGATCGTCAAGAGCCGCCAGCTGGCGGGCTTCGACGCCCAGTACATCCCGGGCTGGGATTGCCACGGCCTGCCGATCGAAAACGCCATCGAAAAGCTCCATGGCCGCAACCTCAGCCGTGATGAGATGCAGGCCAAGAGCCGCGCCTACGCGACCGAACAAATCGACCAGCAGCGCCAGGACTTCAGGCGCCTGGGGGTGTTAGGCGACTGGGAGCGACCCTACCGCACCATGGACCCGGGCAACGAGGCAGGAGAGATCCGTGCCTTCAAGCGCGTGATCGAACGCGGTTTCGTCTATCGCGGTCTCAAGCCCGTGTACTGGTGCTTTGACTGCGGCTCCTCGCTGGCCGAATTCGAGATCGAGTACGCCGACAAGCAGAGCGACACGCTGGACGTCGCCTTCGAGTCCGACAATCCGGCGCAGCTGGCCGCCGCCTTTGGCCTGTCCGCGCTGCCTGCGGGCAAGCAGGCTTTCGTGGTGATCTGGACCACCACCGCCTGGACCATCCCGGCCAACCAGGCCCTGAACGCCCATCCGGAACTGACCTATGCGCTGGTCGACACGGAGCGTGGCGTGCTGCTGCTGGCCGAGGGCCTGGTCGAATCCTGCCTGCAGCGCTTCGGTCTGGAGGGCCAGGTGATCGCCACCACCAAGGGCGAGGCCCTCGGTGGCCTGGCCTTCCGTCACCCCCTCTATGATGCTGATGCCGGCTACCGGCGCCTGGCGCCGGTGTACCTGGCCGACTACGTCAGCGACAGCGACGGCACGGGTATCGTGCACTCCTCGCCCGCCTATGGCGTGGACGACTTCAACTCCTGCGTTGCGCACGGCCTCAAGTACGAGGACATCCTCAATCCGGTGCAGGGCAACGGCACCTACGCGCCCGACTTTCCGCTGTTCGGCGGCCTGCACATCTGGAAGGCCGTGCCGGTGATCCTGGACGCGCTGAAGGTCGCCGGCCGACTGATGGCCACGACGCGGATCGCGCACAGCTACCCGCACTGCTGGCGCCACAAGACGCCCGTGATCTACCGCGCCGCCGCGCAGTGGTTCGTGCGCATGGACGAGGGCACCGGCGTGTTCGAAAACCCCGCGCTCAAGCCCGCCAAAACCCTGCGCCAGCTGGCGCTGGAGGCCATTGACCACACCGGCTTCTACCCCGAAAACGGCCGTGCCCGTCTTCGCGACATGATCGCCAACCGTCCCGACTGGTGCATCTCGCGTCAGCGCTCCTGGGGCGTGCCGATTCCTTTCTTCCTGCACAAGGACTCGGGCGAGCTGCATCCGCGCACCATGGAAATCCTCGACCAGGCAGCCGACATCGTCGAAAAGGGCGGTATCGAGGCCTGGAGCCGCGTGACGACCGAGGAAATCCTCGGCGCCGAGGACGCCAGGCACTACACCAAAAGCACCGACATCCTGGAGGTGTGGTTCGACTCGGGAACCACGTTCTGGCACGTTCTGCGCGGCTCGCACGCCCACGCGTACCCCAATGGCGCGGCACACGCCGAAGGCCCCGAGGCCGACCTCTACCTGGAAGGCCATGACCAGCACCGCGGCTGGTTCCACAGCTCGCTGCTGCTGGGCTGCGCCATCGAGGGCCGCGCGCCCTACAAGGGCCTGCTCACCCACGGCTTCGCCACCGACGGGCAAGGCCGTAAGATGAGCAAGAGTCTGGGCAACGTGGTGGTGCCACAGGAAATCATCGGCAAGCTCGGCGCCGAGATCGTGCGCCTGTGGGTGGGCGCCACCGACTACTCGGGCGACCTGAACATCGACGACAACATCCTGGCACGCGTGGTCGATGCCTACCGCCGCATCCGCAATACGCTGCGCTTCCTGATGGCCAACACGAGCGACTTCGACCCGGCCACCGACGCCGTGCCGCCGGAGCAGATGCTCGAAATCGACCGCTACGCCCTGGCCCGAGCGGCAGAGCTGCAGGCCGAGATCCTCAAGCACTTCGACGTCTACGAGTTCCACCCGGTGGTGGCCAAGTTGCAGGTGTACTGCTCGGAAGACTTGGGCGCGTTCTACCTGGACGTGCTCAAGGACCGCCTCTACACCACGGCCCCCAAGAGCCTGGCCCGACGCAGCGCACAGACGGCGCTGCACCAGATCACGCACGCCATGCTGCGCTGGATGGCCCCCATCCTCAGCTTCACCGCCGAGGAAGCCTGGCCCATCGTGGCCGGTTCCAAGAACCAGGGTTCGATCTTCTTCGAAACCTTCCTGGACCTGCCCACGCCGAACGAAGCCCTGCTGGCCAAGTGGAAGCGCATCTGCGACATCCGCGATGTGGCCAACAAGGCGATCGAGGAGCTGCGCGCCGAAGGCAAGGTCGGCCCCTCGCTGCAGGCCACGCTGACGATCACGGCCAACCCCGAGGACGCCGCCCTGCTGCGCTCGCTGGGCGAGGACCTGCGCTTCGTGACCATCACCTCCGCCGTCAGCGTGGTCGATGGCGAGGCGCTTGCCATTGAGGTCACGCCGAGCACGGCCGCCAAGTGCGAGCGTTGCTGGCACTACCGCGATGACGTGGGCAGCGACGCCGCCCATCCCACGCTGTGCGGCCGCTGCGTCAGCAACCTGTCCGAGGCCGCCGGAACCGGCGCTGGCGAAACTCGTACTGCCGCCTGACGCATGGCCAAAGGCAAGGCTTCCATGTGGCCCTGGCTGGGACTGTCGGCCTGCATCGTTCTGGTCGACCAGCTCACCAAGGTGCTGATCCTGGCCAACTACCGGCTGGGTGACAGCACCTACCTGACCAGCTTCCTCAACATCGTGCGCGCGCACAACACCGGCGCGGCCTTCTCCTTTCTGGCCAATGCGGGGGGCTGGCAGCGCTGGCTGTTCATGGGTATCAGCGTGGCGGTGGTGGTGTTCGTGCTGTGGATGCTGCGCTCGCACGCGAACCAGAAGCTGTTTGCCTTTGCCCTGTCAGGCATCCTCGCAGGCGCCATCGGCAACAACCTGATCGACCGGCCGCTGCACGGCTACGTGGTGGATTTCCTGGACTTCCACTGGCGCTTTCTTTCCGGCATCTTCCCCGGCGGTCACTTCCCCGCCTTCAACGTGGCCGACATCGCCATCACGATCGGCGCGGCGGCACTGATCCTTGACGAGATCCTGCGCGTGCGCAAAAGCCGCTGATCCGTTGCGACGGCGCTGCATCACCGGCAAGAGCCGGTGACAAAGCGTATATTCGGGCAGGAGACATGAAACACCTGCTGAATCTGCTGGCAGCGATCGCGCTGCTCGTCTGGGGAACGCACCTGGTGCGCACCGGTGTGCTGCGCGTGTTCGGCAGCAATCTGCGCCAGATTCTCTCGATCAGCACCAGGAACCGTTTCTCGGCCTTTCTTTCGGGATGGGGCGTCACGGCACTGGTGCAGTCGAGCACCGCCACCGCACTGATCATCTCGGCCTTCGTGGGCCGCAACCTCATTCCCCTGTCGGCGGCACTGGCGGTCATGCTGGGCGCCGATGCCGGCTCGGCCACCATGGCGGTGGTGTTCTCGCTCGACCTGTCGTGGCTCTCGCCGCTGTGCATCTTTGCCGGCGTCTCATTGTTCATCGCGCGTCAGGGCACCCGGACCGGCGACGTCGGACGGGTACTGATCGGACTGGGCCTGATGCTGCTCGCGCTGCAGCTGATCTCCCAGACCACGCAGGTGCTCACGCGCACGCCGGCTGTGCAGCTGATGCTGGAGTCGCTCTCCAGCGACCTGATGCTGGAAATCCTCGTTGGTGCCACGCTGGCGATCGTCTCCTATTCCAGCCTGGCCGTGGTACTGCTGACCTCCACCCTGGCCCTGCATGTGGTCAGCATCGAGGTGGCCATGGGCCTGGTGCTCGGCGCCAACCTGGGCAGCGGCATCCTCGCCGTCATCACCACCGCCAGCTCGGTGCGAACCACGCGCCAGGTGCCCTTGGGCAACCTGCTGTTCAAGGCGCTGGGGGTGCTCATTGCCCCCGCGCTGATGCGCCCGTGGCTGGATGCCGTGCAGCACTTTGTCCAGGATCCCGCCGCGCAGACCGTGCTGTTTCACCTGAGCTTCAACCTGATGGTCGGCGTGATCTTCATCGGCCTGACCGGCCCGCTGGCGCGCGTGGTGGAAAAGCTTCTGCCCGCCAACCCCGGCCAGAGCCCGCTGCACCGGCCCAACCACCTGGACCCCTCCGCACTGGCCACCCCGTCGCTGGCCATTTCGTGCGCCGCGCGCGAGGCGCTGCACCAGGCCGACGTGGTGGAGACCATGATGCGCGGTCTGATCACCGTCATCCGCAACAACGACGCGCAGCTGTCGCAGGAGCTGCGCAAGCTCGACGACACGGTCGACAACCTCTATTCGGCCATCAAGTACTACCTGACCAAGCTCTCGCGCGAACAGCTGAGCGAGGAAGAAAGCCGCCGCTGGACCGAGATCATCAGCTTCACCATCAACATGGAGCAGATCGGCGACACGGTGGAGCGGGTGCTGCTGGACATCGAGGAAAAGAAGATCCGCAAGGGCCGCAGCTTCTCCGATGCCGGCATGGCGGAAATCGAGGAACTGCACAGCCGCCTGCTGGGCAACCTGCGCCTGGGCATGAGCGTGTTCCTCAATGGCGACGTGCACAACGCGCAGAAGCTCCTGGAGGAGAAGGCGCACTTCCGGGACCGCGAACGCGAATATGCCCGCTCGCACCTGGAACGCCTGATCGACAAGTCCATGCCCAGCATGGAAACCAGCTCCCTGCACCTGGACCTGATCAGCGACTTGCGGCGCATCAACTCGCACATCTGCTCGATCGCCTACCCGATCCTCGAATCGGTGGGGGCCCTGGCGCCCAGCCGACTGCGAACGGAAGTACAGCGCGAGGGTACGCAGGCCCGCTGAGCCGTGCTACCCTCGCCCGAACACCGCCGGCCACTGCGTCGGCACCCAACAGGAGACACCACATGCCCGGCTTGCTGCCACACATCGATCCCGACGGACTGCTCGAATTTTCTGTCGTTTACACCGACCGCGCACTCAACCACATGTCCCGGCGCTTCCAGGGCGTCATGATCGACATCGGCGCCATGCTCAAGCGTGTATACGCTGCCCACTCGGTGGTGCTCGTCCCTGGCAGCGGCACTTACGGCATGGAGTCGGTGGCACGCCAGTTCGCGACGGGCAAGCACGTCATGGTCATCCGCAACGGCTGGTTCAGCTACCGCTGGACGCAGATCTTCGAGATGGGAAGCATCCCGGCCAGCCACACGGTGCTCAAGGCCCGCCAGACGGGCGAAGGCGCACAGGCCCCCTGGACACCCGCCCCCATCGACGAGGTGACCGCCGCCATTGCACGCGAAAAGCCCGCGCTGGTCTTCGCGCCGCATGTGGAAACCGCCTCGGGCATGATGCTGCCCGACGGCTACCTGCGCGCCGTGGCGGACGCGGTGCATGCCGCAGGAGGCCTCTTCGTGCTCGACTGCATTGCCTCGGGCGCCATGTGGGTGGACATGCG
This sequence comes from Pseudomonadota bacterium, assembly GCA_023415035.1. Classification (GTDB taxonomy): domain Bacteria; phylum Pseudomonadota; class Gammaproteobacteria; order Burkholderiales; family Burkholderiaceae_C; genus Hydrogenophaga. The sequence continues at coordinate 20,718 of JAEZLX010000009.1, forward strand.
CGCCTGCGGCATTGATGTCCTGATCTCCGCTCCGCAGAAAGGCTGGAGCAGTTCGCCCTGCTGTGCGATGGTCATGCTCAGCGAGCGCGCTCGCCAGGCCATCGACGGCACGCAAAGCAGCAGTTTCGCCATGGACCTCAAGAAGTGGCTTCAGATCATGGAAGCCTACGAGGGCGGCGGCCACGCCTACCACGCCACCATGCCCACCGACGCCCTGCTGCGCCTGCGTGACACGATGAAGGAAACCGAGGCCTACGGCTTCGCGAAGGTGCGCGAGGAGCAGATCGAACTGGGTCGGCGCGTGCGCGAGCTGCTGGCCGCGCATGGCTTCCCCAGCGTCGCGGCGCCGGGCTTCGAAGCACCCGGCGTGGTCGTCAGCTACACCGAAGACCCCGAAATCCAGAGCGCGAAGAAGTTTCTTGCCGTGGGCCTGCAGGCTGCCTCGGGCGTACCGCTGCAGTGTGATGAAGGTCCGGACTTCCGGACCTTCCGCATCGGTCTCTTCGGCCTGGACAAATGGCATGACGCGGATGCCACGGTAGCCCGTCTGGCGCAGGCCCTGGCCCAGGTGGCGCCACGCAACGAGGCCGTGCCCGCCTGACGTCCGGCGCGGGCGGCGGCGTACGTTTTGAAACGCACGTTTCCTCCCGTTCTCCTCCGCGCCGGAACCCCGTTTTCATTCCGGACCTCCCACGGGTGTTGTCCCATCCGGGCCAACCGGTTAAACCAACGGAGGTTCCATGAAGAAACTGCGACTGCACCCCGCCGTCATTGCCGCCTCGTCCCTCTTCACGCTGGGCGCCCAGGCCCAGTCCCTGTATGGCGAGATCGGCTACGGCCAGTTCAAGCTGCAGGAGGACCGCTTCGGCTCCGAAGTCGATCCCGGCATCGCGCGCGGCATCATCGGCTACTCGCTGAGCCCGAACCTGGCGGTGGAAGGCCACCTGGGTATCGGCGTCAAGGATGACACCGTGCGTTTGGGCGGCGTCTCGGTCAAGGGTGAGGTTGACAACATCGTCGGCGCCTTCGTCAAACCCAAGATCCGGCTGGGCGACACCGTCGAGTTGTTCGGGCGCTTGGGCGTGGCCAGCACCAAGGTCAAGGCCAGCTCCATGGGTGTGAGCGAGTCGGCCCGCGGCACGGACTTCTCCTATGGCGTCGGCGCCAGCTTCAATCTGACACCGCAGATGTCGATCAACGCCGACTACATGAGCTACTACGACCGCAAGGGCATCCAGCTCGACGGCGTGACACTGGGCCTGGGCTTCAGCTTCTACTGAGCACCGGGGCCCGTCGGTCAGGGCAGCAGGATGGTGCTGCCCGTCGTCTGCCGCGCTTCCAGGCTGCGGTGGGCAGCCTGTACGTCGTCCAGGGCGAAACGCTGGTCGATGCGCAGTCGCACGTCACCCGACCCCACGACATCGAACAGGTCGTCCACCATGGCCTGCGTGCGCTCGCGGCTGCTGATGTGGGTGAACAGCGTCTGTCGCGTGACGTAGATCGATCCCTTGGGGCCCAGGATGCCTGGCGCGAACGGCGGCACCGGCCCGCTGGCGTTGCCGAAGCTCACCATCAGACCAAAGGGCCGCAGGCAGTCGAGCGAGCCTTCCCAGGTGTCCTTGCCCACCGAGTCGTAGACCACCTTCACGCCCTGGCCACCGGTGATTTCACGCACCCGTTCGGTGAAATTTTCACGGCGATAATTGATCGTGAACTCCGCGCCATGTTCGCGAGCGAGCGCACACTTTTCATCGGAACCGGCGGTACCGATCAGGCGCAGACCCAACGCCCGTGCCCACTGGCAGGCGATCAGCCCCACGCCGCCCGCGGCGGCATGGAACAGCACGAAGTCTCCCGGCTCCAGTCCCTCGACCGGCTTGCAGCGTTTGAGCAGGTACTGCGCGGTCAGTCCCTTGAGCATCATGGCGGCTGCCGTCTCGAAGTCGATGGCATCCGGCAGCCGGCACACGTTCATGGCGGGCATCACGCGCACGTCGCAGTAACTTCCCGGCGGGTTGGCGGCATAGGCAGCCCGGTCACCCACATTCAGGTGCTTCACCCCCTCGCCCACCGCCTCGACCACACCGGCGCCTTCCATGCCGATGCCATGCGGCATGGACAACGGGTACAGGCCCGTGCGATGGTAGACGTCGATGAAGTTCAGCCCGATGGCGTGATGGCGGATGCGCACCTCGCCCGGACCGGGTTCCCCCACGGTCACGGAATCGAGTTGCAGTTGCTCGGCACCACCTGGCGCGTGGATGCGGACGGCTCGGCTGGTCAGTGGCATGCAAGCTCCTTTTCTGCTGCTGGATGAACCTGTCATGAATCGGAACCCACTATGCTGCCATGAAACCCGGGGCCGTCGACATCACACCTGCCACATTCCCTGCACCACAACAGGGCATGCACCAATTGGTACATTCGGCGGATGCCCGACCAAACGCCCTCCGCACGCCTGACACTACCCACTCTCGGGCTGCTCATCCTTCCGCCTGTGCTCTGGGCCGGCAACGCCGTGGTGGGCCGAATGATGCAGCACACGCTGCCGCCTTTTACCTTCAATTTTCTACGCTGGGTGCTTGCCGGAGCGATGCTGTTGCCACTGGCTGGCTGGACCCTGCGCCGCGGCAGCGGGCTGGGCGCCCAGTGGAAGCGCTTCGCGCTGCTGGGTCTGCTGGGGGTAGGCCTTTACAACGCGCTGCAGTACTTGGCCCTGCGAACCTCGACCCCGGTGAACGTGACCCTGGTGGCCTCCAGCATGCCGATCTGGATGCTGATCCTTGGCCGCGTGCTCTATGGCGTCGCGATCCCGCGCCGGGCAGCGATCGGCTCGGTGCTGTCGCTGGCCGGTGTGGCGGTGGTGCTCTCCCGTGGCGACATCGCCAACCTGCTGCAGATACGGCTCGTGCCGGGTGATGCCTGGATGCTGCTGGCCTCACTGAACTGGGCCTGGTACAGCTGGCTGCTGGTGCGACCGCCCGAGGGCGGCTATCCGGCCGCGATCCGCGGCGACTGGGCTGCCCTGCTGTTCGCGCAGATCGTCTTCGGCCTGTGCTGGTCGGGTGTGATGACCGCGGGTGAATGGCTGCTGCCGCTGGCGGCAGGGCACGAGGCGCCCACGCTGGTGTGGGGCTGGCCCATGGTACTCGCGCTGATCTACGTGGCCGTCGGACCTTCCCTGGTGGCGTATCGCTTCTGGGGCGCCGGCGTGGCCCGCGTCGGGCCGGCCATTGCCGGCTTCTTCAACAACCTCACCCCGCTGATCGCCGCCCTGCTCTCGGCCGCACTGCTGGGCGAGTTGCCCAAGCCGTACCACGGCCTGGCATTTCTGCTGATCGTGGGCGGTATCGTGGTGAGCTCGCGGCGGCCGGGCCGTTAAGCCGCCACCCGCCGCTGCCGGGAACCCGGCTCAGAACGTGCCCGGATACAGCCCGCCATCGGGCAGGATGTTCTGGCCGTTGATGTAGCCCGCGTGCACGCTGCACAAGAAAGCGCAGATGGCGCCGAACTCCTCCGGTCGGCCGAAGCGCTTGGCCGGGATCTGGGCCTCCTGCGCCGCGCGCACCTGCTCGACCGGCTGGCCACTTTTCTTCGCGGCACCAACGATGGTGCCCTGCAGGCGGTCGGTATCGAACTTGCCCGGCAGCAGGTTGTTGATGGTCACGCCTTGGGCAGCCAGGCTGCTGCGCGCCACGCCCGCGACAAAGCCGGTCAGGCCGCTGCGCGCGCCATTGGACAGACCCAGGATGTCGATCGGTGCCTTCACCGCGCTGCTGGTGATGTTCACGATGCGGCCGAAGCCGCGTGCCGCCATGCCATCGACCGTGGCCTTGATGAGCTCGATCGGCGTGAGCATGTTGGCATCCACCGCTGCCAGCCAGGCCTCGCGGTCCCATTCGCGGAAGTCTCCAGGCGGTGGTCCGCCGGCATTGGTGACCACGATGTCGAAACCGGTCCCGGGGCCTCCGGGCGCCGAGAAGATGGCCGCGCGCCCCTCGGCTTTGGTGATGTCGGCGGAGACCTCGATCACCTGGACGCCCTCCGGTGCACTCTCGCGGATGCGGGTTGCGGCAGCAGTCAGCGCCTCGGCACCGCGCGCCACCATCACGACATTCACGCCCTCAGCCGCCAGCGCGCTGGCGCAACCATAGCCCAGCCCCTTGCTCGCGCCGCCGACCAGCGCCCATCTGCCTCTGATACCCAGATCCATGTTTTGTCATCCTCTCATTTCCGACCCGTGCGGGTCACCATGAAAACACCTGTCATCACCAGCACCGTACCTGCCAGGATCCAGCCGGTGAACGGCTCGTCCAGCAGCAGCACACCCATCGCGATGGTGGACATGGGGCCGATCATGCCAGTCTGCGCGGCCAGTCCCGGTCCGATGCGCTCGATCGCCATCATCACCATGAGCACCGGCGCGAAGGTGCAGGCCGTGGCGTTGAGCACCGACAGCCAGATGACCTCCGGCGCCACCACGGCGGCCGACAGGGGGCGCATCAGCACGAACTGCAGCAGGCACAGCAGGCAGGCCACGCTGGTGGCCAGACTGACCAGGCGTATGGACCCCAGGCGCTTGACCAGCTCGCCGCTGTAGACCAGATAGATCGCGTAACTGACGGCGCTGCCGAACACCAGCAGCGCGCCGATCGTGGCATCGTGGCCCAGGCCGACCAGCGCCTCATGCCCGAAGACCAGCAGCACCCCGCCGTAGCTCACGGCCATGGCCACGCCCTGGCGCAGGCTGATGCGACGGTGGTACAGCAGCCAGCCCAGCATGAGTACGAGCGTGGGGTTGAGGTAGAGGATCAGGCGCTCCAGACTTGCGCTGATGTACTGCAACCCCCAGAAGTCCAGGAAACTCGCGAGGTAATAACCCGTCAGCCCCAGACCCGCGATGCCCAGCCAGTCCCGACCTGTCAGCGGCGCTGCTCCCTTGGCCTTGGCCTGGCGGTGCGACCACCAGCCCAATCCCACGAACAGCGGCAACGCGAACAGCATGCGGTACATGATGAGAGTGACCGCATCGACACCGTACCGGTAGGCGAGCTTGACGATGATGGCCTTGCCGGAAAAGGCAATGGAGCCGGCCATCGCCAGCAGAAGGCCGGATACGAGTTGGCGGTGGGGCGGACGCTGTGGCAGCCCCTGGGCGGTGGACGAGGACATTGGCACGATTATCGAGCGCCTGCGGCTACCGTGCCGGCACTCGGACATGCCGGTTGGCGAAGCCGGCCCTCGCCAGCCAATGGCGGAAACTCAGTCGCGCGGGGCGTACAGACGTGCCTCGTCAAGCACGCGGAACACCCGGCCCTGGCGGTCGATTGCCTTGATCACACCCTCGCGGACAAACGCATTGAGCGTGCGGCTCACAGTTTCGAGCTTGAGGTCCAGCATGGCCCCCATGTCTTCGCGCGAGAACAGCGTGGACACCGCGCTGTCGTGAGCCGAGCGCATCTTGAGGATCAGGCCGGCCACTCGCTGGCGGGCATTGCCAAAGTTCAGGTCGGCCAGCCAGTCCTCCGCCTCCTTGAGGCTCTGGTGCCATTTCTGCAACAGGCGGCGGTGCAGTCGGGGGGTCTCGCGGTCCAGCCTCTGCACCACCTGCAGCGGAATGCGGCACGCACGCACGGGCGAGAGTGCAATGGCGTCGGAGTCGTAGGCCGGGGACATGAGCGCCTCCAGCCCGATGATGTCGCCAGCCCGCAGCACGCGCACGATGCGCTGGCGGCCGTCCACGGTGTTGCGCACCAGCTTGACCATGCCTGAGCGCAGCGAATAAAGCGAAGTCGCTGTCTCGTTCATGCGCACCAGTGGCTGGCCGGCCTGGAACTCGAGGTCGTCGATGGGGGTGTGGATGAGGTTGAAATCCTCGTCGTGCAGGTCCGCGAACAGAACCATGTCGCGGATGCCACAGCGGCGGCAATCTGCCGTGCCCCGCCAGGCGGTATCTTGCTTGATGGAAATCATGGCGAAAACGCGCGTCCCCAATGATTGGAACGCCTGGTGCCGACTATAGCCGGCACCCCCTCCCTGGGAATTTGACTTATGTCATTGTATCGGCGGGGTGCAGGCCAGCACCTCGTCGAGCGTGGTGAGCCCCTCGGCAATGCGCGCAGCGCCCGCCAGTCGCAGCGGGCGCATGCCATCGGCCACGGCCTGGCGACGCAGGAGCTCGATTTTCGGCTCACGGCTGACCTTTTCCTTGAACGCCTCGGTCACCGTCAGCAGCTCGTACAGACCCATGCGCCCCTTGAAGCCGGTCATGCGGCAGTCGACACAGCCCACGGGCTGGTAGGGCCTATAGGCGCCGTTGACCTGCCATGGCCGGACCAGATCGGCCAGCGCCTCGCGCGAGGCGGACAGACGCTCGTCCTCCACACGCACGCGGCAGGCCGGGCACAGGGTTCTGACCAGGCGCTGTGCCAGCACGCCCAGCACCGTGGCATTGATGAGATAGGGCGGGATGCCCAGCTCCATCAGACGCATGATGGCCGAAGGTGCATCGTTGGTGTGCAGGGTGGTGAACACCAGGTGGCCCGTGAGCGCGGCCTGGATCGCCATTTCGGCGGTCGCGAGATCGCGGATCTCGCCGACCATGATGATGTCCGGGTCCTGCCGCATGAGCGCGCGCAGCCCGTCGGCGAAATCCAGATCCAGGTGGGCCTGCACCTGCGTCTGGTTGAACGCGGGCTCGATCATCTCGATCGGGTCCTCGATGGTGCTGACGTTGACCTCCTCCGTCGCCAGCCGCTTGAGCGTGGCGTACAGCGTGGTCGTTTTGCCCGAGCCTGTGGGACCGGTGACGAGAATGACCCCGTGCGGGCGGCGCGTGAGGGACTCCCAGCGCTGGGCGTCGTGCGGCGAGAACCCGAGCGCTCCGAGATCCTTGACCGTGGCGTCAGGATCGAAGATCCGCATCACGAGCTTCTCGCCGAAGGCGGTGGGCAGGGTCGACAGCCGCATCTCGACCTCGTCGCCCTTGCCCTGACCAGATGGCCTCAGCGTCTTGATGCGCCCGTCCTGGGGACGGCGGCGCTCAACCACGTCCATGCGGCCCAGCAGCTTGACACGCGCGATCATGGCGTTCATGACACCGATCGGCAACTGGTACACCGGGTGCAGTACCCCGTCGATGCGGAAGCGGATGACGCCCTGGTCGCGCCGCGGTTCCAGGTGAATGTCGCTGGCGCGCTGGTCGAATGCATATTGCCAGAGCCAGTCGACCACCTGCACCACGCCCTGGTCATTGGCGTCAAGCTGGCGGTTGGTCTTGCCCAGTTCGACCAGCTGCTCGAAACTGGCCAGGCTGCTCTGGCTGCCCGATTTGGTGGCCGCGCGCACTGACTTGGCCAATGCAAAGAACTCGGCGGTGTAGCGGGCGATCTCCTGGGGATCGGCCAGTGCCAGGCGCACCGAGCGCCGCGTCTGCCGCTCGACCTCGGGCACCCAGTCTCGCACGAAGGGTTCGGCCGTGGCCACCACCACCTCGCTCGGGCCCACCTGCACCGGCAGCACCCGGTGACGTTCGGCATAGGCGGCGCTCATCACGTCGGCCACCTTCGCCACGTCGACCTTGAGCGGGTCGATACGCACATAGGCCAGACCCGTTCGCGCAGCAAGCCACTGCGTCAGGTCCTCCGCATTGAGCACCTTGCCGTCGGACTGGCGCGGCACACCCAGCAGCGACAGCCGCTGGACGGGATGCTGTGCGCTTTCGGCCGACGCCATGCGGGTCGCGGTACGCTCGGCCACCTCGGGCGAAATCACACCGTCCTCGCGCAGCCATTGCAACAGCACCCGCCAGCCCAGCGGACCATGGATCTCCTGAGCCTTTGGCGATGGTGCAGTCTTCATGTTCAGCTTTTCACGGGTTTGAACACGCGCAGCCATTTGACAGCCGGCAGCCCCCATCGGGCAGCCGTGTCTTCGGCTCGCTCAAGCAGTGCCATACGGGTCAGCTTCGCAGGCGTGCGCAAGGCCATCACGATGGTGTTGCCCTCGCGCGTGGGCCGGAACGCCCAGACGGCGTCCTCGCCGAAGGCCTCGCTGATGGCTGCCAGCGAGCGTTCGTAACTGGCGTCGCGCCCGAAAAGATTGACCGTCATGGCGCCATCCTCCGTCAGCAGCGCGCGACAGTCGGCGTAGAAATCAGCACTGTCGAGCACTGGCGCCGCGGCTTCATGGTCGTACAGGTCCACCTGCACCGCGTCGTATCGCCCCAGGTGCTCCGTGCGCCGGATCTCCTGACCCGCCTCGGCCAGGATCACGCGCAGCCTCGGGCCATCGGCCGGCAGTTTGAACCACTGCCTGCACACCGCGAGCACCTGCGGATTGATTTCGATGGCCGTGGTGTCCATGCGCAGCTTCTTGAAGCAGAACTTGGTGAGAGCGGCCGACCCCAGACCGAGCTGCAGGGCGCGGCGCTTGGGCACGGTTGCCGGATCCACGAACAGCAGCCAGGCCATCATGCGCTGGACATACTCCAGCTCGATATCGAAGGGCGAGTCGATGAGCATCGAGCCCTGGACCCATTCGGTACCCAGGTGCAAGAACCGCACCTCGCCATCTTCCGAAATGGTGACTTCGGGCAGCTCCGTGCGGGCAGCCTTCATGCGCGGCTCCTCATGAGGCTGCCATCAGCCACCTGTTGCCCATCCCTCCGATACTGTTTCGTTGACATCGTTTGCGCCTTGAAAAGGCCTATTATCAGCTCGAGGCTCCAGCCTCAGCGCAGCAGTCCGGCCTGCTTGAACACCTCGCGCCACGACTGGAGCTTGCGCTCAAAACTCCAGCTCGCGTTGGCGGGACTGGTGGACGGCAGGCGGTACACCGGCAGGCCCAGCTTGCGGGTATGCCGGGCATGGCGGAAGCTTTCACCACCGTTGTGGGCGATGGCTGCCAGATCGGGACACTCGCGCACCAGCCGGTCCAGATCATTGAGCCGCGCATTGCGGATGTTCGTGTCCAGGCTCCCCTCCCGCTCGCACGCGGCGTACACGTCCCAGATGCCCAGTCCCCGTGCGCGCACGGCATCCAGCCGCTGCTGGTAAGGCATCGCCACAAGGTCCACCTGCCAGAGCGCGCCCAGGATCTTCCAGAAATGGTTGCGGGGGTGGCCGTAGTACTGCCGGGCCCGCAGCGAGGCGACGCCCGGAAAGCTGCCCAGCACGACCAGGCGCGTTCGCTCATCGAGCACGGGTGGCAGGCCCAAGAGCACTGGCTCGTCAACAAGGATGCCCGTCACGCAGCGGCGTCCTCCAGCGCTTGCAGGCGCGGCAGCGCTGCCTGGGCATTGGCCGTGGTCGCGGCGGCCAGATCGTGCGCCGTGATACCGCGCAGGGTGGCGATTTCCGCGCCGATGCGGGGCAGCTCGGCGGGCGTGTTCAGCCCCTGCGGCTTCCCCATCGCCCGTTCGGCGGCGGTGGCATACAGCCATTGCGGCGGGATGTCAGGGGCATCTGTCTCCAGCACCAGCGCATCTGCCGGCAGGCTGGCCGCCAGGGTGCGCAGGCGACGCGCCGCATCAAAGGTGGACGCCCCGCCAAAGCCCAGCTTGAAACCCTGCGCCAGGAATGCCCGTGCCTGCTCGGCACTGCCGCTGAATGCGTGCGCGATGCCCCCGCCCGTGGGCAGTTCACGCAGGTGCTTGAGCAACAGATCGGCGCTGCGCCGCACATGCAGGATCACCGGCAGCCCATGCTGGCGAGCCAGCCTGAGCTGGGCACGGTAGAAATGCTGCTGGCGCTCGCGCATGGCGGGTTCACACATCGCCGGCACGAAAAAATCCAGCCCGATCTCGCCCACCGCCACCAGGCGCGGGTCACCCCGGTGTGCCTGAAGCTCGGCGTCCAGCCGGTCCAGGTCCTCATCGTGCGCCTGGGGCACGTAGAGCGGATGGATGCCCAGCGCATACGCGTCTCCGAAAGCATGCGCCAGTTCGCGCACAGCGCGGAAGTTGGCCACTTCCACCGCGGGAATCACGCAGCGGTGCACGCCGCGCTCGCGCGCCAGCGCCCGCGCCTGGCGGGCCAGCACGTGCGCTTCACCAAACTCGGGCGCATCCAGGTGACAGTGTGTGTCGATCCACATGAGAGGAAGGCCGGCAGTCGCCATCAGGGGTATAACCGGTCATGATCATTGTGCCTTGGCTTGCGAGGCACACGCTGGGCACCCGCCTGGCCCCGAACAACCCGAATCAGGAGGAATACGCATGAACCGCTCGCCACGCCAGCCCAGCCGCCGCACCGCCACCACCCTTTGCCTGGGCACCATCGCCCTGGCGGTGACGGCCTGCGCCATGCCGCCGGCAGGATCACCCCCGTCCGCGGCCAGCCTGACAGGCACCGAATGGCGCCTGACCGCGCTGGGCAGTGATGCCGCTTTGCCCCAGCCACAAGCCACGCTGACCTTTCCGGATGCGGGGCGCGTGGCCGGCCACACCTCGTGCAACCGCTTCTTCGGCAGCGTGAGCCTGGAAGGCTCGACGATCCACTTCAGCCAGCTCGGCGCCACACGCATGGCGTGCATCGGCCCGGCCGACGCCCAAGAGCGGCGCGTACTCAAGTCACTGGAGTCCGCCAACCGCTTCGTGCTGGGCGGCGACACGCTGGAGATCCACGCTCCGGGCGCAGACACCCTGCGCTACACGCGCACAAAGTGAACCCCATCAGGTCAGGGCGCCCGCCGCCAGCCGCAGCACGCGGCCGCAGCGGGCCGCCAGCGCTTCGTCGTGGGTCACGACGACAAAGGCCGTGCCTTGGTCACGCGCCAGCTGCATCATCAGTTCGAACACCCCATCGGCCGTGTGACGGTCCAGATTGCCCGTGGGCTCGTCCGCCAGCACGCAGGCCGGCTGCGTGACCAGGGCCCGAGCAATCGCGACACGCTGGCGTTCGCCGCCGGAGAGTTCGGCCGGACGATGGTGCAGACGCTCCGACAGCCCCACCTGGGCGAGCATCTCGGCTGCACGACGCGATGCGTCGGCACGATCCGTGCGCCGGATCCACAGCGGCATGGCCACGTTGTCGCGCGCGCTGAACTCCGGCAGCAGGTGATGGAACTGGTAGACAAAACCGAGATGGCGGTTGCGCAGTTCGCCCTGCTGCGTCGCGCCCAGCGCCGAGAAGCGCTGACCCATGAGGGAAACGCTGCCCGTCGTGGGCGCATCCAGGCCGCCCAGCAGGTGCAGCAGCGTGCTCTTGCCAGAACCGGACGCGCCGACGATGGCCACCGTTTCGCCGGCACGCACCGTCAGGTCCACGCCACCGAGTACGGTTACGTCGATCAGTCCTTCCTGGAAACGCTTGGTCAGACCAGTGGCCTGCAGAACAATGCGGCCCTGTTGCGGGGTCATGTCATTCATAGCGCAGCGCCTCGGCCGGGTTCACGCGGCTGGCACGCCAGCTCGGGTAGATGGTGGCCACGAAAGCCAGGATGAGCGAGATCACCGCGATCGGCAGGATGTCACCCTTTTGCGGGTCGCTGGGCATGCGGCTGATCAGGTAGATGTCCTGCGGCAGGAACTTGGCGCCAATCAGGTTTTCCAGCGCCGGCACGATGGTGTCGATGTTGAAGGCGATGGCCAGCCCCAACAGCAGGCCCAGGCCCGTACCGATCACCCCCACGGTCGCCCCCTGCACCATGAAGATGCCCATGATGCTGCGCGGGCTGGCACCCAGCGTGCGCAGGATCGCGATGTCTGCGCGCTTGTCCGTGACTGTCATCACCAGCGTGGACACGAGGTTGAACGCGGCCACGGCCACGATCAGCGTGAGGATGATGAACATCATGCGTTTTTCGAGCTGCACGGCCGCGAACCAGTTGCGGTTCTGCCGCGTCCAGTCGGTCACGTACATGCCGGGTGGCAGTTGCCCCGCCAGCTCCAGCGCCACCGCGCGCGCGTCCTGCTGGTCGCGGATCTTCACGCGCACGCCCGACGGCCCCTCCAGCCGGAAAATGCGCGCAGCGTCGTCCATGTGCAGCATCGCCAGCGCCGAGTCGTATTCGTAGTGGCCCGAGCTGAAGGTGCCCACCACCGTCATCTGGCGCACCCGCGGCACCACGCCGGCCGGCGTCACCTGTCCGCTCGGCGCCATCAGCGTCACGCTGTCACCGACCCCCACGCCCAGGCCACGCGCCAGATCCAGCCCCAGCAGGATGCCGAACTCCCCGGGGACCAGGCGGGGTAGTGTGGTGTCGGCCAGATCCCGCGCCAGATCGGTCACCTTGGGCTCCTGCGCCGGATCGATGCCGCGCAGCATCACGCCCTTCATGTC
>JAEZLX010000015.1 GCA_023415035.1 Pseudomonadota bacterium
AGCACCTGGGCCAGCAGGCCGGTGGTGGGGATACCTTTGTCGATGACGTGCGCCTCGACCGGCGCCTGTTGAATGCTCTGGCACCGGGCGCAGGCCCACTTGCCGCGGATGTGGCGCTCGACGCTGATCTGGCTGCGCGTGGCTTGGCCGCGCTCGCGCAGGCAAGCACGCGGTTCGACAGTTCCAGCACCTGCGCCAGCTTCGCTTCCTCGGCGGCGCTGACGAACACGAAGCGGACGGAGGCCGTGGCGTGGCGAATCCACGCCATTGCCGCGTCGACGTGCTGGGCGTCGATCCGGGTTTGCAGATCGGTCAGCGCCATCAGCATCGCCAGCCGTAGCAGCATCGGGGCGCGGCGCTCCAGCAACGTTCCGACTGCTCCGTCGCCGAAATCGTCGTTCAGTTCGCCCCGGTAGAGCTGGGCGTAGCGCCATTGCGCCTGCGGCGAGAGCTCCATCCGCAGGTGGTCGCGCTGGTCGTGCCGATTGGCACGAACGAAGGCCAACACCTCGACCGTCCCGCGCGCCAGATGCTCCACCATCGCCTGCGGCGTCTCCTTCGGGAACGGCAGCATCCGCGTGCGTTCGGCCCAGATCATCAGGAAGCGGTTGGCGAAGCCGTTGGTGAGTTCGCGCGTGCTCATCAGGCCGGTCAGTTCGCCGGGCGAGATCGCGCCGCTCAGGCAGACGTGCGGCTGGCTGGCGTAAAGCCGGTTCGACTTGGTGGCGGGCTTGAGATCGACGCCATCCCAACAGTCGCGCAGCGCCGCCGACAGCGTGTTGCCGTCGCGCCGTCCCTGATGCAGCACGTTGGCGAACTCGGATTCGATCACCCACAGCCGCTTGTCCTCAATGGCGGGAACCTCCTGTCGGCCTTGCCGGTACCCGTCGTGCATCAGCGCTACCAAGCCTTCGCGGCTGGACAAGCCGCCGCGATGGATCTGGGGCGCAAAGACTGCGTCCATCGCGCGCAGCGCCTGATCGATGCGCAGCACCAGCGACACCGCGTCGCCCTTGCGGCCACGGCCCGAGCGCCCGACGTGCAAGCAGAACAGCCGTGCGTGGTGCCAAGTGTTTCCGATGGGCAGGTACACGCCGCGTCCGACCGCACAGGACAGGTAGGCCATGAAGTTGGCGGCGATGGCGCAGGCGTTGGTCTCTGTGCCGTCGCTGCCGGCACGAGCCACGTCGCCGATCAGGCCGTAGAGGCAAGCCGGGTCGGCCTCGGGCGCGTTGCGGTGCGCGACCATCGCCGCACCGTCGCCGTCATCGGCGTCGTCGAACGGTGGTGCCGCGTGCGATGGCGAAATGGCATCGACGATCCGACGCATTCTTCATTTGCCGTCCAGCGCCACGGTCTGGATGATGTTCTCGAACTCGGCCAGCACGTCGGGCTGGCGCTGCGACAGGAAACGGAACACCGCCTTGTTGTCGATCAACTTGCCGAGGTAGCCGCGCGCCAGCACGAGTAGCAGCACGTCCTGACCGTAGGATTTTTCGACCAGCTTCAGTTGCCCTTGGATGTTTCCCATCTCGCGCTCCATCTTCACCATCTGTTCCGCCGTGACCCCGAATATCTTCCGGGGCCGTTTCTCGCTGACCAGCAGGTGCGGCGGCGTGGCTGCGAGAAGGGCTTCGGCGTAGGCGACCGTCATGTTGTTGGCAGTGAGCATCAATTCCACGCACTCGACCTGCCGGGTCGGTTTGAGTTTGCGCAGCACCGAACCGAGGTTGGCAGAGAAGTGCTGATCCTTCAGCATATCGACCGCCTCCGGGCAGATGCCTTCGAGCAGGCTCACCTTCTTGTGGATCTGGCTGATGTCCACGTTCAGCGCCTTGGCCAGCCGCTCGGGCGAAACGCCACGCTCGACTGCTCGCCGAAGCATATGGTGCTCCTGAATGGACGAGATGCGGTTGATCCGGTTGTTGTAGGTGTAGCTTTCGTCGTCGGTAGCGATCAGGCACGGTGCGTCGACGTAGCCGAGCTGCCGCAGCGCCAGCAGGCGCATGTGCCCGTCGAGCAGGATGTGCTGGCCGGTGGCCTTATCGGCCTTGCCCACGCTCAAGGGTTCGATCAGTCCGACTGCTTCCATCGAGGCCATGATCTGCTTGAACTTTCGCGAGGTATTCAAGCCCTCCGGCGTCTTGCGCGACGGCAGAATCCGATCCAGCGCAAGCGTGATCGGTTCAGGGATGAACCCCAGCGGCGGGCGACTCATGCCGCGTGACCTCCAGCCCAGACGCGCTCGGCCAGTTGCTTGGGCAAGGTGTCCAGGCCTTCGGCGCGCAGCAGGTTGGAGAAGTGCTCGTCGGCCAGCAACTGGCGCAGCGCCTCGATCACGAACAGCAGGCGCTGCTGGGTGAATTCGGCCTTCTTGACCATCAGCTTCTGCCGCTCGACCTCGTGCTGGTAGTTGCGCACGAGGCTGGAGGTGGTGACGGACGCGCCCTTGCGCGCTGGCCGATGGGCCAGCGTTTTGCCCAGGGTGCTGCGCCGCTGAAGGACGCGCCGCGCCTGCATCAGTTGCCCGCCGCGCAACTGGCCGCTTTCATAGGCGTCCTGCAACGCGGCCTGCACCTCTTCTTCGTCGCTTGCGCCCGCGATGGTGATGGCGACGTTGAGCGGAACCCTTCCGGCCTCGACGGCGGCCAGCAGGCGTTCCTCGCTCTTTTCGAAGAGGAGCAGGATGCCTTTGATGTAGTCGAGGCTCAGGCCGGTCTTCTGGGCGATGACGCGCTTGTCGTAGCCCTGCTGGCTCAACTGTTCGATGCTCATCAGCAGTTCCAGCGCACTGTATTTCCTGCGGGCGATGTTTTCGGTCAGGCTCATGATGAAGGCGTCTTCGTTGTTGACCCGCACCACCAGCGCCGGAATCTCTTTCTCGCCGAGCGACTTGAACGCCTTGAGCCGTCCTTCACCGCAGATCAGCAGGTAGCACTTGCCGTCTTCGAGATCGTCGCGCGGCGTGACCGTGACTGGCTTCTTCAGGCCGACGTTCTTGATGTTGCCGACGATCTCCTCGAACACGCGGCCGTTGCGGTCGCGTGGGTTGAGCACCGCGATCTGATCGACCGGGATCATCTGCAGTTCGGTGGCGTGGTGCATTTTGCTCATGCGACTCTCCTCAGACGGCTGCGCTCGGCCATGCCGTAGAGGTAGTCCAGGCTGTCGAAGCGGTAGCTCTCGAATTCGAGGCCGTTGTGATCGGCCAGGTGGATGCGCGTCCGACCGAAGTCCAGACGCGGCAGCAGGTAGTAATCCAATGCCGCCTGATTGCTGGCATCCAGACGCACGGCGACCGTGATGTCCGGTGTGAGGCTGGTGTCGAAGCGCACCTTCCAGCGGCGGCGACCGTTGTCGAGCAGTTGGCAGCGTGACAGTACCAGCGAGACGGTG
Source organism: Pseudomonadota bacterium (assembly GCA_023415035.1). Taxonomy (GTDB): domain Bacteria; phylum Pseudomonadota; class Gammaproteobacteria; order Burkholderiales; family Burkholderiaceae_C; genus Hydrogenophaga. Next base: position 3,397 of record JAEZLX010000015.1, read on the forward strand.
AACTCGCGGTTGACCGTGAGCAGGTCGGTCGCCGGATCGCGCACGACCGCGCCGCCGACCTCGGCGATCATCCGCTCGGTTTGGCCGACGATCTCCGGGTGGAGGCGGCGAAGGAACTGGTTGACCTCCAGATACTGGTAGTCCCGATCCGGCGTGAAGCCCACCGTCTGGTAGGCGCGGATCAGGCTGCCGAAGCGGTGCGCGTAGGCCGCCGCCGACGGCATCCCTTCGGCCTCGTCGATGATCAGGCCGGACAGGTAGCCGTGCTGCTGGAAGAGCCGCCGCAGCTTCTCGATCAGTTCCTCGTCGCTGAAGCGGTGGGCGCGTTCGCGCAGGATGCCTTGCGCCGTGTAGAACAGGTCGGGTGGCACGATGCCCTCGAACGCGCCTTCCTTCTTGATCCACATCTCCGGGCGGTTCACCACGCGCACCTTCTTGAGCTTGAAGGAGCGCCTGTTGTAGACGTTGTTGCCGATGTACTTCTCGTTGGACAACACCTCGCGCACCGTGGCCCGCGTCCAGTCGCGCCCGAGGTCGGTCTGGATGCCACGGGTGTTGAGCCGGTCGGCGATTTCGGATTCGAACAGGCCGTCCTCGACGAACCAGCGGTAGATCTGGTTCACGACGGCCACTTCCTCGTCCGGGCCAGGCTGCAGGATCACGCGGTCGGTTTGCAGGCTCTTGTGCTCACCACGGGAAAGCTGCCCCTTCACCGCGCCGGACTGGTCGATCAGCACGCGTCGCAGACCGTAGCCCGCTGGCCCGCCTTGGCGGAAGCCGAGTTCGATCAGGCGGCACTGGCCGGCGAACACCTTGGCCGACAGCTCGCGGCTGTATTCGCCCGCCATCGCGCGCTTGACGCCCTTGACGATGGTGGACACCGGCGAGCCGTCGTTCTCAAACTGCTCGGCGCAGTAGGCGACCTGGATGCCGGCGCGGCGGCAGATGTATTCGTAGTAGGCGCTTTCGTCGGCGTCCTGGAACCGGCCCCAGCGGCTCACGTCGTAGACGAGGATGATCTGGAAGTCGGCCTTGCCCGCCTGAACGTCGCCGATCAGTTGCTGGAGCGCCTGCCGACCGTCGATGCGCAGACCGCTCTTGCCCTCGTCAGCGTAGGTGCGGACGATGTCGATGTTGCGCCGGGCGGCGTACTCGCGGATTTTGTCGGCCTGGTTCTCCGTCGAGTATTGCTGGTGCTCGGTGGACATGCGCACGTACTGCGCGGCGCGGAACACCGACCCTGGCGGACTTGTAGGCGATTCGTTCGATTGCATAGACCCGATCACTTTGTGATTGACGTTTTCGGGTCTGCCGCTCCCTTCAATGGACGTGCCGCCGCCAAGCGGCGGCAACGCACACGGTTGGAATCGCTGCCATGCGAGATGTTCAAGAACCCGTTTGGAAGCAAAAATACGGGCAGGCGGCCGAGGTGTCGATCACGTCCTCTCTTGACACGTCCATCTTGCACGGACACGTCATGCAGACCGGCGTGATCTCGACGACCCACGAATCGCCGTTTCCCCTCAGCAATGCCGGATGCCGCGTGATGCGGTACAGGCCGCTCGGCAGATCGCACGCGTCCATCTTTGCAAGATCGCCGTTTCGGCCCTGATCTCGCGACCGCTGCTGCTCGCGGTTGCGCTGCGCGTACTCGGGCCGGGCGTCGCGGTAGTTTCGCCAGTAGTCCTGATTGCGCTGCGACCACGCTTGCTGAGCGGCGCGCTGGTTGATCCGGTAGTCGGGATCGGACTGGAGTTTGGCCCGCTGCCATTGGCGCTTGCGGGCGCGCTGGCAGTCGGGCGTGGAACAAAAGGATTGGTCGGGAACTTGCGGGCGGGGTTCGAAGGGCTTGCCGCAGCAGGTGCAGTGTCGGGTCATCGTCGGGTCTCCATGCAAATCCGCACGGAAGCCGCGACCGATCACCGTCGCCGGATGATCACGCGGGCGATCAGGCGCTCATGGGAGCGAGGCCGCGCGATTACTCATGGGCGACCACTTCCATATAGGGCCGCATCACGTTGGCGACCCGGCACACCTTGGCGTACCGCCACAGATCGTCCGCCGACGCCTTGCGCGCCCTCCAGGCATCTTTCAGCGCCTCCATCGCCACATCCAGGCCGATCTTGTTGCGGTGCTTGAAGCAGTCCACGACCGTCTTGGCCGCGCTGTAGACCCGCAGCGTCACGCCGTCGCGCAGATGTTCCTCGATGCCTGCTGCGTGGGCATCGCCCGTCATCTGCGTCTTCCTGATCGGTGGCCAATCGATACGGGGCGCGTGGCAGCCGCGCGGCATGGCGATCCAGACTTGGCGTGGCAGTTGGGTGGTCAGCCCGTGGAATTGCAGCGCCGTCAGGAGGCAGAACACGGCCTGCGGCGCCTTGGCCGCCACCACCATGAGGCCTTCGTGTTCCGAGATCGGATGGCCGGGTAGGCGATAGAGGCCGCGCCCGACCCTGTCCAGCAGGCCAGCGGCGATCAAGCGCGTCAGGACAACCCGGGGCGCGTCGATGGCGTCCAGATCGCTGGCGCGCAGCAAACCCTTCTGGCTGGCCAGATTGAGCACGCGCTGGCTGTGGGTGTCGGCGGGTATGGCCGTTTCGTGTTCCATATATTCTCCCAATGTAGTATTTTGGAGAAAAATAGGAACAGCGCGCTGCTGGATGCGGTGATTAGCCGCCCCATTCGCCGCACGCTAGGCGGAGAATGACTTATCTTTGCGGCGAATAGGGTGTTTAATCTCCGCATGGATAGCGGAGAAAAACTCTACATCTGGCAGGCCGAAGACTGGCCCAACTGGCGCTACGACCTGTCGGCGCTCACTGGGCCGTTGACCGAGGTCAGCCGCGCCCAGGGCGTGCTGCTGGGCCGTCTGGCCGACGTGGGCATGGCGCTGCGCGATCAGGCCAGCCTTGCCGCGCTGACGGAGGACGTGGTCAAGACCAGCGAAATCGAAGGCGAAGTGCTGAACGTCGAATCGGTGCGTTCGTCGATTGCTCGCCGTCTGGGCGTGGACATCGGCGCGGTCGCGCCGGTGGATCGGCACGTCGAAGGCGTCGTGGAGATGGTGCTCGATGCCACCTCGCGCAGCGCCGAACCGCTGACCGCCGAGCGCCTGTTCGGATGGCACGCGGCACTGTTCCCGACTGGCTACTCCGGCATGAGCAAGCTCACCGTGGGCCAGTGGCGCGACGATGCCGCCGGGCCGATGCAGGTGGTTTCCGGCCCGGTGGGGCGACGCAAGGTTCACTTCCAGGCACCGCCCGCCGACGTGCTGCCCACCGAGACGGCGCGGTTTTTGGCATGGGCCAACGAGGAAACGGGCGAGCCCGCACTCATCAAGGCCGGGCTGGCGCATCTGTGGTTCGTGACGCTGCACCCCTTCGACGACGGCAACGGACGCATCGCCCGCGCCGTGGGCGATCTGTTCCTAGCCCGCGCCGACGGCAGCCCGCAACGCTTCTACAGCCTATCGGCCCAGATCCAGCGCGAGCGCAAGGACTACTACGACGTGCTGGAGCGCACGCAGAAGGGCACGCTCGACGCCACCGGCTGGTTGTCGTGGTTCCTCGGTACGCTCGGACGCGCGGTCGCCAGTGCGCAGTCCACGCTGGACGCCGTGCTGGTCAAGGCACGCTTCTGGCAACGCTGGGCTGGCACGTCGTTGAACGAAAGGCAGGTGAAACTGCTCAACCGCCTGCTCGACGGCTTTGAGGGCAAGCTCACCAGCAGCAAGTGGGCCGCCATCGCCAAGTGCTCGCCCGACACCGCGCTGCGCGACATCACGCAGTTGCTGGAATTGGGCGTGCTGAAAAAATCGCCCGGCGGCGGGCGCAGCACCGGCTACGAGCTGGCGGGCCAGTAGGCCGGCGGCGCGGATGCAGTGGTCAGACAGGCAAAGATGCCAAGGCATGCAGCAACGATCTGCTCTGGCTTGCGGGATCGGCCTTCACATCGATGCCCTGATCCTTGGCGTCCTGCAACCAGCGCTGGGCCCACGCCATCACCTCGTCGCGGTCGAACCGGATGAGTTTCTGAAC
>JAEZLX010000027.1 GCA_023415035.1 Pseudomonadota bacterium
TGCTGCGCCTGACGCGCAGCGACCCCGGCGAGACCGAGCTGGAAAGCCCGGGCATCCGGGTCGTCGCGTGGTCCCGCCTGCCGACCGCCTCTGGCCGCGACCTGACCTACCAATGGGCCCGCTGGCAATCTCCCCCGCTGCGCCAGCGGGACGAGCTGGCTCGTGCCTGGCAGCGCGCGGCACAGTGGGGACACGGCACCGCGGTGAGCGATCCGGATAACCGCGACAGCGAGATCCGCCTGTTCGGACTCGACGAATGGCAGCTGCTGTTCCACCGGGGGGGCACATGGACGAATCCGCAGTCGTCGGCTGGCCCAGAACAAGGCCAGGCACCGTCGGTGGGCCTGATGCCCGACGGCGTTCGCCTGACGCTGCAACCCGCACCGGGCCAGGCGCTGACAGGGCGCATCACCCGCGACTGGGTCCGGCCGACACTGGGAGCTGGCCCATGAGGCGGCGCCGCGAACAGGGCGCGGCCCTGCTGCTGGCCATGCTGACCGTCACCATCGTGGCGACGCTGGCGGCTGCCGCAGCCTGGCAGCAATGGCGCGCGATCGAAATCGAAATGGCGGACCGCCAGCGCAGCCAGTCGACCTGGATCCTGACCGGCGCACTGGACTGGTCACGCCTGATCCTGCGGGAGGACGCGCGCGGCAACCGCAACAGCGGCAACGGCGACCATCTGGGCGAGCCCTGGGCCATGCCGCTGGAGGAGTCGCGCCTTTCCAGCTTCCTGTCGGTGGATCGCGACAACAACGCCGACGACGTCATGGAGGCCTTCCTGTCAGGGCGCATGACCGATCTGCAAGGCAGGCTGAATTTCCGCAACCTGCTGGCCGACTCGCGCTCCGGCACCGGTGCGCAGGCCGCCATTTCGCAACCGGATCTGGCGGATTTCCGCCGCCTTTATGTGGAGCTGGGTCTGGACACGGAGGAGCTCGAATCGGCGGCGCAGCGGCTGCTCGACACCCACCGGCGTGGGGAAGACGAGATCAAACCATCGGACACGCCCCTGATGCCCAACCGCTATGCGCAGCTGAACTGGCTCGGCATCTCGCCACGCAGCCTGCGCGTGCTGGCGCCGCACGCCACCTGGCTGCCCACCCGCACGCGCGTGAACCTGAACACGGCCAGCGAGCAGGTGCTGGCCGCCACCCTGCCGGGTGTCGAGCCGGGCCTGGCGCGGCAGCTGGTGGCCCAGCGGGAACTGACCCCGTTCACGACGCTGGACGACGTCCGGCGCTGGCTGCCGTCGGGGCTGGACAAGGTGGTGGACGAGGCGCGCCACGACGTGCGCAGCCAGCATTTCGAGGTCCATGGCCGTCTGCGGCTCGGTACCGCCGTGATCGACGAGCATTCGCTGGTGTCGCGCAGCGGCCTGCAGGTAGGCGTGCACTGGCGCCGGCGCACCACGGGCCAGGACGCCGAACCTCGCTGAACGCCCGCGCACCACTCTCTAGAATGGCACCCCATGGTTTTGCCGATCTGATGTCCGAACAACGAACGTGCTGATACTCCGCCCCCCGCTGCCTGCCGACTCCGGCGCCGGCCAGGACCTCTGGTTCGACTGGGTACGCTCGGCCCATGGCCAGACCGGCGAGGAGCATGGCCAGTCACCCCTGGCGCTGCTGCCCCGCGATGCGGAGGTGGTGCTGGTGGTGCCGGCTGCGGCACTGTCCTGGCACCATGTGACGCTGCCCAGGGTGCCGGCCAAGCGCCTGCGCGCCGTTCTCGACGGTCTGCTGGAGGAACAACTGCTTGCCGAGCCGGGCGAAGTGCACTTCGCGCTCGCGCCCGATGCGCGGCCGGGACAGGTCGCCTGGGTCTGCGCCTGTGACCGCGCGTGGCTGCGCGGGTTGCTGGACCGGCTCGAATCCGCGGGCCGGCCCGTGGCCCGCATCGTGCCGGCCGTCTCGCCCCTTCCCGAAGGAGCCCCCGCGCGGCACGTGGCATTCAGCCAGGACGATCAGCCCTGGCTGGTGTCGGCACACGCGCTGGGCGTGGGCGTCCAGCCGTTGGCCAACAGCTCGGTCGTCGCTGGGCTGCAGGCCTGGGGCCTGCAACCGGCGGCGCAAGACGCGGTCTGGCTGGCCGAGCCTGCGGCACTCAGGCCGGCAGAGCAGGCCTTGCCCGACGTTCGCTGGCAACCGCAAACGCAGGCCGATGCCCTGCTGTCGGCGGCTGCGGCTCCGTGGAACCTCGCCCAGTTCGACCTGAGCCTGTCGGCCGGAGCGCGGGTCGGTCAGCGCTGGCGCCCGCGCCTCCGCGCCCTGCTGCATGAGCCTGCCTGGCGCGCCGCCCGTTGGGGCCTCGCCACGCTGGCGCTGGCGCTGATCGGCGGCCTGAACACGGCGGCCTGGCTGCAGGAGAGACGGCTGGAGCAAAAAAGCGCGGCCATCGGGTCGCTGCTGCGCGAGCAGTTTCCCCACGTGAGCGTGGTGCTGGACGCGCCGGTGCAGATGGCCCGGGAGCTGCGCCGCCTGCGTGCCGCCAGCGGTGTGCCGGGACCGCAGGATCTGGAAACCTTGCTGGCAGCGGTGGGGCGCGCCGTGCCGGCGGGCACGACCGGACCGGGCACACTCGAGTACGACGGGCGCAGCCTGCTGCTGGGCGGCTGGAACGCCCCGGCGGAAACGCTGAACAGCATCCGGGATGCCCTGCTGGGCCAGGGCCTGGCTGCACGGCTGGACGACGGCCTGCTGCGGGTGGAGGTGAGACAGCCATGACATCGCCAACGTCGCGCTGGCAGGATGCGCTGTCACGCATGCACCCGCGTGAACGCGCGGCCGTGATGCTGGCCGCCTGGGTCGTCGGCCTGGGCGCGCTGTGGGGGCTGGGCATTGCACCGGCCTGGAAAACACTGGCCAAGGCACCCGAGCGGCACCAGGCCGTGGACCGACAGCTGGCGCAGATGCAGGCACTGGCCGCGCAGGCAGACGACGTTCGCCGCACCAGCGAGGGCGACCTCCCGCAGCGCGATGCGGTGCTTGACCTCCTGCATCGAACGGCCCGTGAGCTGGGCCAGGGATCGGTGACGGTCAACGGCGACCAGGTGAGCCTGCGCGTCAGCAACGTGGCCCCGGATGCGCTGGCCAGGGCACTCGACCAGTTGCGCCGCAGCGCCAGGGTGAGCGTGGTGCAGGCCGAACTGAAGCGGCAGGGCGAGGGCTGGAGCGGCAGCGTCACCCTGTCGGGGCCCGGTCTGGGAGACTGAAGGGCATGCGCGCAGCCAACCCTTCCCCCGCCCGGCGCTGGGCCATCGCCGGCGGCCTGCTGGGCGCGTTTCTTGCGCTGCTGCTGTGCCTGCCGGCCAGCTGGCTCGCCTGGCCCCTGCGCCATTTCACCCGGGGGCATCTGCTGCTGGTGAACGCTGGCGGGACCGTCTGGAACGGCCACGGTGATCTGGTGTTCAGCGGCGGCAAGGACAGCCGCACGCGCACCGGACTGCCCCAGGGCCTGCGCTGGCGCCTGCAACCCGGCGGACTGGGCCTGCTGACGCTGGGTATCGAAGCCCCCTGCTGCACCACGACCCCGTTGCAGATGGGCGTCGGGCTGGGCTGGGGAACGGGCGAGCTGCGTGTGGCGCCCGTGCGCATGCACTGGCCCCCGGAGCTGCTGCATGGTCTGGGCACGCCGTGGAACACCCTTCGGCTGCAGGGGCGCTTCGAAATCGAGACGCCGGGGGCCCGCGTGGCATGGGCGAAAGGCCGCACGAGCTTCGACGGCGCGCTGCACTTCCGGTTGCTGGAGCTTTCATCGCGCATGGCCACGCTGCGGCCGCTGGGCAGCTACCAGATCGACCTGCTGGCCGAGGAAGGGGGTGGCCTGCCCCGCATCGAAATGGCGACACTGCGCGGTGACCTGCGCATCGACGGCCAGGGCCAGTGGGTCGGCGGCCGGCTGCGCTTCCGGGGCGAGGCCAGTGCCGCCCCCGGACGCGAGGCGGCGCTGGCCAATCTGCTGAACATCATAGGGCGGCGCAGCGGCGACCGTTCGCTCATCCTGCTGGGGTAAGCCACCGGCGGGCGATACAGGACTTCGGGATAGGATCACGGGCATGAAACAGCACGCCATTGGCATGGGCCTCAAGCAGCGACCGGGTCCGGGACGTCGCACCCGGCAGGGCCTGCTGGCGCTCGCGCTGGCAGTGGGTGCCACGCTGGCACCTGCGCAATCCACCGGCGGGCGGCAGGCGGCGCAGCCGGTCACCCTGAATTTTGTGAACGCCGACATCGAGGCCGTGGCGCGCACCATGGCCGCCATCACGGGCCGCAACGTGGTGGTGGACCCGCGCGTCAAGGGCACAGTCAGCCTGTCCACCGACCGGCCGGTGCCGCCGGATGCGGCGCTCAACCAGTTTGCCGCCGCGCTTCGCCTGCAGGGCTTCACGCTGGTTGACACCAACGGCCTGTACAAGATCGTGCCCGAGGCGGATGCCAAGCTTCAGGGCAATGTGGTGAGCGCCGGCAGCGCGGTCTCGCGCGCGCAGTCGAACCAGATCGTGACCCAGATCTTCCACCTCAATCACGAGGCGGCGAACAACCTGGTGCCGGTACTGCGTCCCCTGATCGGCCCCAACAACACGATCAACGTGAACCCCGGCACCAACTCGCTGGTGATCACCGACTACGCCGACAACCTCCAGCGCATCGGACGCATCATTTCCGCGCTGGACGTGGCCGGCACCACCGACGTGGACATCGTGCCGCTGGAGCATGCGCTGGCGATCGACATCGTCCCCATCGTCACCCGGCTGGCCGAAGGCGGCGGGGCCACGGGCACGCCGGCAGCGCCCGGGCAGGCCGTGGACAC